>JAEEPQ010000270.1 GCA_016284885.1 Desulfovibrio sp. | reverse complement strand
ATATCATAGCACCTCAAAAGGCTTTGCAGCCCCCCTCGCAGGGGAAAACCGGGCAGGAAGGGCGCCCGCCCGGGCTCTTTTCCCATGCCAGAGACGGCCTGCCGGCAGAACGGACAGGAGCGGCAGGGGGAGGGGCGAAGGGCGGCATGGGCTTGCGGGGGAGAGCTGTCAGAGGGGCGTTGCGGACCGGGCCAAAGGGGCGTAGAGCAAGCCAGCGCCACGCTCCCATGCCTGGCGCGCAACCCAAGGAGCAGATTCCCATGCTACGCCACATCGCGGCCGCGACCCTCGTTCTGGGCCTCGCCATGGCCTCCCCCCTGCCGGCCTCCGCAGACATGGACGTGTCCTTCAAGGCCAAGCTCACCAGTTCAGGCGAGCAAAACTACGGCACCGAAAGCTGGAAGATCCTGACGCTCTCGAGCGCCGGCACCACCGAAGTCGTTGTCAGGCGCGTCGAAGTGAACCGCCAGGACGTCACAGCCCAGTGCACCAACGTCAAGATACCCTGCCGCATGCCCCCTGGCTCCAGCCTTGTCTTCAAGCTCCCGGCCAGCACGGTCTTAAGCGAGATCACCGTCCACACGGACGGCGGTCCCGTTCGCATGCGCACCCGCTAGCGGGAAGCCCTTTCCGCAGCTAGGCCCCGCTCCGGTCATGCCGGGCGGGGCTTTTGGCGTTTGCGCCCCGCTCTGCCGGCATGGGTGACGGTAGGCCGAAGGGTGCAGGGGCCTGATGCCTTGGTCCGAATGCCTTGGGCTGGGGGCCTGGGACTGGGGCTGGGCGACGGATGCAGCTCGAAACTGCGCTCCGCTTGCGCGTCTTTCCCTGGCTGTGCCATGCTATTCCCAGGCCCTTTGCCGGAGCCTCCGCTTCCAGGACCGCTCTGCCCCAGCATCATGCTGGACGGCCTGTCCCCCGCGCAAGCCACAAGGAGCACAGCCATGCAGCTTTCCGCCAACCGAATTCCGAGCTTTTCTCTCTGCCTGCCATCTCTTTGTCAGCCATCTCTCTGCGCCAGCGCGCTCCGCGCCCGAACAGCGGCCATCCGAAAGGCCGGCATCAAGATGCGGCTGGCCCTCTTCCTTGCCGGCCTGCTGGCCATCCCGCCGGCGCTGACGGCAGGGGCGGCAGGCGCAACCGTCCTCGCGCCGGCAGGCGATCCCGAGGAGACGGCCATCTACCTGCGCATCAAGTCCGGCGAGCCCGGCACCTGCGCGGCCTTTGCCAAGGACGGCTCCGCTCCGGGCAGGCTCGTGACCTCGCGCCTGCAGCCAAATCGCTGGGGGCGGGTCCACAAGGGCACCGACTTCGGCTACGGCAGGCATGAGTGCCTCTACGCCATGGCCGACGGCCGCGTGCTGCGCCTTGGCCGGGACGCCGGCAATGGTCCGCGCAGCCGGGGCACCTACATCGAGATAGCCTACGACAAGGGTCCCCTCGCCGGCACCGTCCAGCGCGTCTACCACATGGCCGCCGTCTTTCCGCCCTTTGCCGCCAAGGGCGACGACGGGCGCCTCGTCCTTTGTCCCCGGGGCACCCGCATCTTCAAGGGGCAGGCCTACGGCACCGTGGGCAACACCGGCCACTGCGTGGGCAGAAACGGTGGCTACCACGCCCACGTGGAGCTCACGCTCCCCAGCGGCAGGCTGTGCGACGTCACCCGCATCATGGACGAAGCCTGGCGCCGCTCGCGCGAGAGCGACTACTTCCTGCTCTACCAGCGCTACAGCTACAACCTGACGCCGGAGCGCATCCGCCTTGTCCTTGGGGAGGCCCTGCGCATCCCCGGTGCCGTGGAGGACATCCGGCGCGGCGCCGGAGAGCCTCTGGCAGGCCAGCTGTCTGCGGAACTGGCGCGGCTCGGCCAGGCAGAAGGGCTGGCAAAGGCGGGCCAGCCCTAAGCCCTGGACTGCCGGGGTAAAGTGGCTCACTTGGCAAGGCAAAAACCTCCTCCCAGGCTCGGCACCGCGGGCTGGAGCGGACAAGCAGAGCCTGGAAGGAGGAAGTTTCAAGCCAGGTCTGGATCCGGGCGGAGCGGAAGAAGCCGCGGATCCAGGCTCGGAAATCTGGTGCAGGCCGAATGGCGGAGCAGGCCGGAAGGGTCGAAGCGAAGCGGCCCTGAGCAGACAGGGTGCAGACGGGACAACGGCGGCTGAACCCAACGGCGACTGGACTCAAACGCGACGGAGCAAGGCGGGCAATGTTCTGCCTGCCCCGGCTTGCCCCTATGCGCCCCTGGCCACGGCGACGCCACGGGCAGCCTGCGTGAGGCCGGCGGGCGCCACAAGCTCGAGGACTGCGGGTTCAAAGCCCCGCTCGAGGGTGCTGTCCAGGGCGTTCTCCCTGGCCTCGAGATAGAGGCCGTGCCAGCAGATGGAGACCGTGATCACAGCTGCAAGGCACACGCCGACCACAGCGGCCGAGGCAAGGACGGCAGCGTTCTCGAGCAGGTTCGTGCGGGCGCAGGATGCAGGCGCCGCGACTTCAGGCACACTGGCCAGAGGCACGGCGCAGGGCAGGGGGGAGACGGGCTGGATGCGGGAAGCGGAAGAAAGCTGGCTGATCATGGCGTGTTCTCCTTGCCGCCGGATGCAGGCGAATTGGTGGTCAAAAGGGCTCCGGCTCCTGCCGGGCTTCCGGTCGACGGCGGCGTTGATGCGTGCGCC
>JAEEPQ010000269.1 GCA_016284885.1 Desulfovibrio sp. | reverse complement strand
CATTCCCTGGAACCACGGCGGCGGCTGGGCCGCCCTCGTGCGGGACGAGGACGGCGGAGGAGGAGGGCCCGGCAGGGGGACCATGAGCGTGCAGGACTTCGCCAAGGCCGCCAGGGAGGGGGCCAAGACCCTTCCGCGCGGACGCTTCGACCTGCTCAAGTACGACATGTGCCTCATGGGCGAGCTCGACGTGCTGGCCGAGAGCGCGCCGCTGGCCGACTATGCCGTTGCCTGCGCCCCGCTGGAGCCGGCCACGAGCTCGGACTACCTCGCCGTCACGCCGCTCTTCGCCAGGGACGTTTCGACCAGGGATCTGGCCCGCCTCATGGTCGAGCGCAACGTGGTCTTCTACAAGACCATGCCGACGCAGGCCTCCTTCTCGGCCTACGACCTCTCGAAAGTCTCCGAAGCCACGGCCAGGCTCAAGGAGCTGGCTGCCAGCCTCGAGGCCCTCGCGCCGTCCCGCTACCGGGAGCTCACGCGCGCGGCCAGCTTTGCCAGGCGCCAGGGGATGCTGCTCACGGAGGACCTCAAGCTGGGCAGAAAGGCCTACTCGGCCGTCGAGCTCTTCAACTGGCTCGGCATGCTGGAGCGGGAGCTGCCCGACGCGCCGAAGGAGCGCATCCAGGCGCTGCGCCGGGCGCTTGCCGGACTCATGTACGCGTGGGGCGCGACTCCCGACGAGAAGGTGAGCCAGGGCCTCACCATCTACCTGCCCCTGCGCCGGGAGCTGGAGCACGAAGGCTACCGGCAGACGGCCTTTGCCGCCGATTCCGGCATGGGCGGCTTTCTGTCCGCCCTCTACAAGGCCCAGGAGCTGCAGGGAAACGAGGTCCCCCGCATCGAGAACATGGCCGTCGGCTTCATCGCCATGAAGCCCGGCGCCCGCGGCTACGGCGGCGACAGCGATGCCGAGGTGCTGCCGTCCGACCATCTCACGCCCTTCGCCCGCTCGGGCCTCGGCTTCGACATCACAGGCTCCGGCATTCTCATGAGCTACATTTGGCAATTCGAGCGGCGGGGCGAGGACATGGTCGTGAGCTGCGTCCATCCGCTGTGCGACCTGAAGCGGGACGCCAAAGGCCAGGAGGGCAGCGCGCTCGACGAAGTCACGCCCCGCTACGTGGACGGTAGGAACACCTTCCGCCGCGAAATCACGGTCAAGTACATGGTCAGCAACGGCATGGCCGCAGCGCCCGTCTCGGTCGTGAACACCACGGTGTCCCGCAATTTCGCCGAAAACTTCTCCGTTGTCTGGGGCCTCTACAAGGACGCCTTCACCACGGGCGGCCAGGAAGTGCCCGTGCAGGTGAAGTTCAGCAACGTCAACCGCATGCCCATGCAAATCGTTACCTACCAGGAGGACGCCCAGGGAGGCATGGTGAACCCCCGCCTGATTCTGCCCCAGCCCGGCTCCACCTTCAGGCCGGCCCTGCTGGTCAGGGACAGGAACTTTGCCGAGCGCAAGGAGTACGGCCCGCCCCTGCAGCTGCCTTCAGGCGCCATGTTCCTCGCCATGGACATGCCCGACGAAGGCGCCGAGGTGGGCTGGATAGTGGAGACGGAAAGCGTGGGCGGCAGGCGCGTCATCGGCGTGAGCCCCACCCTGCCGGTGCGGCGCGATCCCGCCCTGGATGCCATGGCCGGCGAGGCGCGAAGCTGGAACCTCATGGCCCTGCCCGGGCGCTACGCCATGGTCGGGTTCGAGCGCCAGGCCAACGGCCTCAACCAGGAGCTGCCCATCCCCACGCCGCAGACCATCGAAATCCAGAACGCCATGCCCTTCCCGCGCTTCACGGTCCGCGACAAAGACGGGGAGACGGGCCGGGGCCTTGCCCTGTGGCTGGCCTTCGGCACGCCGCAGCTGGCCCTCTTCAAGGAAGCCGCAGGCTCGCCCCTGCCGCTGGGCGAGCACGTGAAGACCTTCTTCGCCTTCCTCGACGGCCAGGGAGAAGACCGCATCTGGCGCACCGTCGAAATGGGCGAAGGCACGCGCTGGGCGCTGGTGCCGATAGAGCAGTACCGGAACATCCCCCTCGAAGGCGTCTGGTCCGACGACAACGAACGCTGGGAGTTCCGGGGCCAGACCGTGCGCCTGACCTACAACGGCCAGCACGGCGAAGGCACCTTCTCTCTGAAGGACAACATCCTCACCTGCACCGGCATGCCCGCGTCCGAGTACGCCGTCTGGTACGACCGCGCCATGGATCGGCTCTGCCTCATGGCGCGCTTTGGCACGACGACGCGCTCCTGCGTGCTCTGCCGCGAGGACAAGCAGGTGCCGGCATCCTCCCTGGCAGGCCGCTGGACGGCCCAGAGCCCGCAGGGGCCCGTCCAGATCGACGCCGCGCCCGTTGCCGGCACGCCCTACTTCAACCTCTCCCTTTCCATGCAGGGGCGCACCGGCGAGGTCTGCACCGTCAGCGTGGGCCGCGACCAGCTCTTCGCCACCTACGGCGACGGCTGGCAGGAATGCATCGACTACGCCCTGAAGGACGGCAGGCTCCTGCTCCGCTCCCAACGCCTGCCGGCACTTGCCTTCACCAGGCAGGCGCCCCTTCCCTAAGCGTCCGAGAAACGCCAAGGAGCACGCCATGCACCTTTGCCCTGCACGCCAGCTTTCCGCAGCCATCCTTGTCGCCTGCCTGCTCGCCCTGCTACCGGCAGGGCAGGCCCTGTCCCAG
>JAEEPQ010000268.1 GCA_016284885.1 Desulfovibrio sp. | reverse complement strand
GACGCATGGCGATCCGGCTCTTCGTCGACATGCCTGAGCCGGCCGGACAGAACGACGGACAGGAAGGAGACAGTGACCTGGCGCTGGACGAGGCCGGAGACGGTGCCCTGGCGCAGATTTCGGCAACCGTTGACCAGTGCGAGCGCATCTCGCGCCAGCTCGCCCTCGCCCTCGACATGGAGGACCTCGTCGACCGGGCCTACACGCTGGAAGTCTCGTCGCCCGGCTTCAACCGCATCTTCTTCTCTCTGGACCAGATGCGCCCCTACGTGGGCGACATGGTCGAGGCGCGCATGCACGAGGCCTGGGCTCCCGAAGGCCAGACGCCCCGCCGCGTCTGGAAGGGCGTCCTCGAAGCGGTGGACGGGGAGAGCTTCACGCTTGCTCCGGCCCGGGTAGACGGCGAGGGCCAGATAGTCCGAGAGGATGCGCCCGCGGCCGCCATTCCCTTCGGCAAGGTCCGCAGGGCCAGCCGCATCCATATTTTCATTCGGCCGCAGAAGCCAGGCAAGGGCGCCAAGCCCGGCAAAGCCAGGAAATCGCCGGCCAAAGAGGTGAGATAGCGCCATGAATCTTGATCTGAAAAAGGCCATTGACACCATCTGCAAGGACAAGGGCCTGGACCGCAGCATGCTCATTGAAACGCTGGAGGAGGCCGTCCGGACCTCGGTGCTCCGTCGCTACGGCGAGGACATCGACGTCGAGGTCACCTACAACGAGGACTCCGGGGACATCGAGGTCTACCAGTTCAAGATCGTCGTTCCCGACGGCGAGCTGGAGAACGACGACACCCAGATCGAGTACGGCGAGGCCTGCACGCACGATCCCTCGGTCCAGGTCGACGACGAGATGGGCTTCCGCGTGAAGGTCGAGGACCTCGGCCGCATCGCGGCCCAGTCCGCCAAGCAGGTCATCATCCAGCGCATGCGCGACGCCGAGCAGAAGCTCATCTACGACGACTTCAAGGAGCGCATCGGCGAGATCGTCTCCGGCACCGTGCAGCGTCGCGACAAGGGCGGCTGGGTGGTCAACCTCGGCCGCACCGAGGCCCTGCTCGAACGCGGGGAGCAGATCCCCAAGGAGCACTACAAGCGCGGCGACCAGCTCCAGGCCATCATCATCGACGTGCACAAGGAAGGCCGCGGCCCCCAGGTCATCATCTCCCGCGCCCACCGCGACTTCATGGCCGCCCTCTTCCGTCGCGAAGTGCCCGAGGTGGACGACGGCATCATCCAGATCATGGGCGTGGCCCGCGATCCCGGCTCCCGCGCGAAGGTGGCCGTGCTTTCCCGCGAGCGCGACGTGGATCCGGTGGGCGCCTGCGTGGGCGTGCGCGGCTCGCGCATCCAGAACATCGTCCAGGAGCTGCACGGCGAGCGCATCGACATCGTCGTGTGGAGCTCCGACATTGCCACCTACGCGCGCAACGCGCTGGCCCCGGCGCTGGTCACCCGCATCGTCGTCGACGAGCCGAACAACCTCCTCGAGGTCATCGTGCCCGACGACCAGCTCACCAACGCCATCGGTCGCAAGGGGCAGAACGTCAAGCTAGCGGCCCGCCTGCTCGGCTGGAAGGTGGACATCTTCACCGAGAGCAAATACGCGGGCGGCGGCGCCCTCGGACATGGCCTCCAGCAAGTGGCCAGCGTTGCCGAAATCTCCATAGAGGCGCTCGTCAACGCCGGCTACACCACGCTGGACAAGCTCCGCTCGACCAGCGACGCCGAGATTGGCTCGACGCTCGGCATCAGCGACGGGCGCATCGCCGAGCTGCGCCAGGCCATCAACTTCCTGGCTCCGGTGGTCGAGAAGGCTCCCGACCCCGCCGACGTCGACGTGCTCCGCTCCGCGCGCGACGCTGGAGACGGCGAAGCGCAGGAAGGGCTCCATCAGGCAGGGCTCCATGGCGAAGAAGGAAGGGACTAGCCAGTTTGAAGGGCCCGTCCGCATGTGCGTCGTCTGCCGCCAGCGCCGTCCCAAGCGGGAACTCATGCGCTACGTGCGGACTGGGGACGGCGCCCTCGCTTACGATGCAGAACAGACCAGCCAAGGCAGGGGCTGGTACGTGTGCCGGCAAGAGGCTTGTCAGAAGAAATTTCTCAAATTCAGATTGTCGCCGCGGCACATGGGGGGAAAACAATGAGTGAAAAGAAAATCAAGATCAAAGAGCTTGCGTGTGAGCTGAAGGTGAGCAATCCCGACATGCTCAAGGCCGCCTTGGACGAAGGCATTTCGGCGCGCAACTCCGCGGCGTCCGTGACGCCCGAGGAGGCCGACCGCCTCCGCAAGCATTTCGACAAGCTCCGCAGCGGCGACAAGAGCAAGGAAGTCATCGTCCGCCGCCGTACCGGCCCCCGTCCGCCCCGCGGCGAAAGGGGCCAGGGCTCCCGCGCCGGCGCCCAGGGCCGATCTGCTGAGGCCCCTGAGGCCAGTCCGGCAGAGCTCTCCGCCGAGCAGTCCACAGCTCAGCCCGCAGTTCAGGAGGCTTCGGCCGCGCCCGAAAAGGCTCCTGTCCAGGAGGCCGCCCCGCAGGCCGAAGCCGTGCAGGCGCCCCAGTCCGCTCCGGCGGCCGAGGTCCAGAGCGGCCAGGACGGCCAGGACGGCGCCCGCGAGGAGCTGAAGCCCAGCGAAGAGCGCCCGCGCGAGCAGGCCGGCGACGAGGCCGAAGCGCCCCGCGTGCGGATCATCTCC
>JAEEPQ010000267.1 GCA_016284885.1 Desulfovibrio sp. | reverse complement strand
CGAGCCCGGATCCTTCCCCCCACGATTCCCAACGCCCCGCACGCCCATGACCTCTTCCCCCCCCATGCTGCCAGCCGGCCGAGAGGCCCTCGCAACCGCCGCCTGCCTGGACCGGCTTCTTCAGACGCGCCACGCCTTTGCCTGCTGGCGCGAACCTGGCGGCCCCCTGCGCTTTGCCGCTGCCCGCGACGGATCCTGCCAGATCCTGCACAGCCTGCGCGAGGCCCAGGGCACAGGCTTCGTCCTTGCGCCCTTTGCCTGCTCGGACTGCGATCCCCTTGTCTTCATCCAAGAAGAGATAGGCGCCGAAGGCCCCGGCCCCCTGCTGGACGTCCTGCAGGCGATGGCTCGCCCTGAAGGCGGCTCCGGCCGCCAGGACAGCGGCCAAGACAGCCTCGGCGACCTCTCCGAAGGAGCACTGGACGGCGCGCTGGACGGTGCGCTGGACCAGAACCCCTCGCCAGGCTACCGCCGGGCCTTTGCCCGCTTCCACGAGCGCCTGCGCCAAGGGGCCTTCCACAAGCTCGTGCTGGCCCGCAGCCAGCGCGTGCCGGCCAGGCTCTCCGCCGGCACGGCCTTCCTCCGGGCCTGCGCCCTCTATCCCGAGGCCATGGCAAGCCTCTGCTGCACCGGCCCTTCGGGCGCCTGGTTCGGGGCAACGCCCGAAATACTGCTGGCAGGCGAAGGCTTGCGCTGGCGCACCATGGCCCTTGCCGGCACCAAGAAGGCAGACGACCAGGAGCCCTGGGATGAGAAGAACATCGAGGAGCAGGGCATCGTCGCCCGCTACATCCAGGAGCGCCTGGCACCCTTCTGCCGGGACATCGACGCCGAAGGCCCCCGCGCCTCGCGGGCCGGCGCCGTCCAGCACCTGCGCACGGACTTTTCCTTCACCCTGGCCGGGGGTGCTTCGCCCGCGGACGTGGCGGAGGCCCTCCACCCCACGCCTGCCGTCTGCGGGGTGCCCAAGGAGGAGGCATCGCGCTTCATCCAGGCCTCGGAGGGCTGCCAGCGGCGCTACTACGCCGGCTTCCTCGGCCCCTGGAGCGGGAGCCGGGGAGCCCTCTACGTCAACCTGCGCTGCATGGAGCTGGCGCAGGATTCGGTTGCGCTCTACGCAGGCGGAGGCCTGCTCGCCTCCTCGTCGCTGGAGAAGGAATGGCAGGAGACCTGCCAGAAGATGAAGACCGCGCTCTCCGCAGCCTGTGGCCGGCTGGAGGGCTGAGCGCCCAGCCGGCAGCGCAGTCTTCCGAATATTCGGCACCGCAACCTGCAACCTGCATCATACCCTGCACCACAACCTGCATCACAGTGGCCCCCTTAAGGAGGATGGCATGGCAACCCGCGAATGGAAGCCCATCAGGCATTACGAAGAGATCACGTTCGAATACTGGGAGGGGATCGCCAAGATCACCATCAACCGGCCCCGCTACCGCAACGCCTTCACGCCCGACACGACCAGGGAGATGTCCGAGGCCTTCGCCTACTGCCGCGAATGTCCGGACATCAACGTCGTGTTCCTGACCGGCGCCGGCGACAAGGCCTTCTGCAGCGGCGGCGACATGCACGTCAAAAGCCGCGGCGGCTACGTCGGCAAGGACGGCGTGCCCCGGCTCAACATCCTCGACGTGCAGAAGCAGATCCGCTCCCTCCCCAAGCCCGTCGTCGCCCTGGTCAACGGCTACGCCATAGGCGGAGGGCACGTGCTCCACGTGGTCTGCGACCTCTCCATCGCCTCCGAAAACGCCATCTTCGGCCAGACCGGCCCCCACGTGGGCAGCTTTGACGCCGGCTTCGGCGCCAGCTACCTGGCCCGCGTCGTGGGCCAGAAGAAGGCCAGGGAAATCTGGTTCCTCTGCCGCCAGTACTCGGCCAAAGAAGCCCTCGAGATGGGCCTCGTCAACAAGGTGGTGCCCCTTGAGCAGCTTGAGGACGAGGGCGTGGCCTGGGCCGAACGCATGATGGAGATGAGCCCCATGGCCCTGCGCATGATCAAGGTCGGCCTCAACGCTGAGCTCGACGGCCAGGCCGGCATCCAGGAGCTCGCCGGCGACGCCACGCTGCTCTACTACCTCACCGACGAGGCCCAGGAAGGCGGCAAGGCCTTCCTCGAAAAGCGCAAGCCCCGCTTCAGCGACTATCCCAAGTTCCCCTAAGCCCCTCGCGGGCACGCAACGGGACCTTTTCTGACATTCCGCCTTGCTGGCCGTCTTCGTCCGGCGACGCCGCTTCCTCGACCTCTCCTCCCGCCTCGTCTGGGATCGCGTGCCCAAAGGGAGAAGGCTGAAGGGCGCCCCGGACGGCGGCTGGGACTGCTGCCGCTCAGCCCAGCTGCCCCTTGCGGCGCAGCTTCTCGATGAGCGTCGTACGCTTGATGCCGAGCCGGCGGGCGGCCAAGGCGTGCTGGTGCTGCGCTTGGGCCAGCGCCTCCTCGACGAGCCTGTCCTCGCAGGCTGCGAGAAAGTCCCTGAGCCCCATGCCGAGGCGCTCCAGATCGGCTAGATCGGGCCAGCGGAAGGCGCCTGCCTGCGCAGCAGCCATCTGCGCGGCAGAGGCGCTTTCGGCGCCGGCTTCAGGCGCTGGCACTGCCTGTCCCGCGGCCATGGCTTCGGCTGCAGCCTTGCGAATCTTGGCAGGCAGGTCCTCGGCCTCGATGGCGTCGCCCTCGGCTAGGATGCTGACGCGCTCCATGCAGTTTTCCAGCTC
>JAEEPQ010000266.1 GCA_016284885.1 Desulfovibrio sp. | reverse complement strand
CCGATGGCACCTCCCGCAACGGCGCCGCGCTGGGTAGGCGTGCATCCGCAGGCGCAGGCAAGCAGGCCGGCGAGGACAGGAATGGCGAGCTGCTTCATGGTGAACCTCTCTTGGCGCGTCCTTTGCAGCGCTCAGGCTGGGGACGCAGACTTTGCCGTCAGGAGAACGGGCAGGCCTCCCTGCGGGAGGCGCCCGCCTGACGGAGCATCATATGCAAGAGGCGTGCCGCGAACTAGTGGGCTGCGGCCTTGTGGTCCTGGGCATTGCCGACGATGCCGCCGACAAGCGCGCCGGCGCCGGCGCCGGCCAGCGCGCCCCAGCCGAGATAGCCGCCGGAAATGGCGGCAATGCCAAGGCCCGCCGCGCCACCGGCCAGCGCGCCGATGCCGGCGCCCTTGGCCGTGTTGCTGGAGCAGCCGACGCTGGTGGAGAGAAGAGCGGCCAGAATGGCAACGATTGCAAGCTTTTTCATAGTTTTTCCCATGTAGTGTCCGGCCTGCCCCGAGGGGCGAAGCCGCACGATGAAGTTTCGAAGCGGTTGAAGAGGCGCTCGGAAAGGAGGCTACTTGCCGAGCTTGGGCTGGACGAGCTCGAACCAGATCACGTCCATGACAAGGCGCTGCTTCTGGTCGGGATGCTCGGCGTACCAGCCGTCGATCTGCTTGGCGATGTCGCTGAGGGCAACGCCACTGAAGGCCTTGTGCCAGCCGGTCTCAAAGGGGGAGAGGTTGGACCTGGCGCCCTTTGCCTTTTTGCCGGCCTTCTTGGCGCTAGCCTGCATGCTGGCATCGATGGCGCGCTCGACGTCGATGGCAAGCTCGACGCCGAAGAGCACGGCAATCTTGGCATCCTCTTCCGAATTGAGCCAGGCTTCGCCCGTCAGCTGCTCAATGCGACTGTTGGGCATTGTTTTCATGGCCTGCTTCAGGTCCTGCCGCTGCTGATCCTGTTCCTCGGCAAGGGCATTGCCGCAGGGGAAGGCGAGCAGCATCGCAAGGGCAAGAAGGAGAAGTTTTTTCACGGTAGACCTCCGCTTGAGTGATAGGGACAGGGTTGTCCTGACAATTCTGAATAGCGTTTTCAAGGCCATGGCGCAAGAGGCCCCAAGAACGCGGCATGCTCCTGCCCGCGCGCCGTTCCGGGCCGCGGCCAGGCATGCTGCCAGGCGCATCGGCACGTCCAGATCCACGGCAGGCGCCGGTAGACAAGCTCGCCCGCTGGCCATAGGCCCTTCCGCCCCAGCGGCGAACGCCGCGATGCGCCCGCCCCAGCGGCGCCGAGGACTCCGTCAACCCCCTGTCAGCCGGCGCTTTGGCAGGCTCCACCATGGGCGGCGGCAGGCTCGGCGACGGCGCCCTGCCGGCGCAGCCGGCCTACTCCCAGACGAAGTTGAGCCACTCCGTCTTCTCGTTGAAGGAGTAGACGGGCTTGAAGCGCTTGAGGGAGGTGCGGTCGTCAAGGAGCACCTTTCTGTTGTTCTCGAGAATGAAGGGGCCCTTCTCCGTCTGGCAGCGCAGGACGACGTGGAACTCCCTGGGAGCCGTCTTCTTGCGCGTAAGCTTGCCCACCACGAGGCGCATGCGGTCCACCGGGAAGCCCAGATCCCGCAAGGTCAGGTACTTGGCCATGACATAGTCGTCGCAGTCGCCCTGCCGTCTGCGGGCGAACTCGGCGGGCTCGGCCCAGTACTCGTCCTCTCCCCAGGTCTGGGCATCCTCGGCGAAGCGGAACTGGTTCCAGAGGGAGTTCACAAGGTAGAGCAGCTCCGGGCCCTGCTTGCTGGCAAGATAGCGCTTGAGCTCGCCCCAGCGCCGGCTGCCCACCACCATGTCGTCGCGCAGGGGCCCGGCTGCGTGCCGCTTGAGCGCGGCCTGGAAGGGCTTCCGGGATCCGGGGCGCAGGGGGCGGGGTATTTCCATGGTCCCCATGATGCCCTGCACGAGCATGGCCTTCTCGGCGTCCGAAAGCTTCGAAAGCTTCAAGCCTGCCGGATCGGCCGGATAGTGCGCGCCGGCCAGCCATTCCTCGAGGGTGGGCGGGGCGGTCACGTACGGAGCGAGGTCCTTGGCCAGCGCAAGCGCGTCCTGCACGGCGCGCTCCCTGTCCTCCCGCGTCGACTCGCTGTCGAGCGGGGCCGGTTCGCCCTGCGGATGTTCGGCCTGCGGATGTTCGGCATGGGCCGGATCAGCGGGCTGGCGGTCGGCCTGGACCGCCGGGACGGCCTGCGCTGCATGGTCCTGGGAAAGCGCATCGGCGTGCGGGGCCGGTTCAGCATGCGGAGCCTGCGCCCAGAGCAGGACCAGAACCAGAACGATGGTCAGGACGCAGGAGGCAAAAACCGGCAAGGCGCAAACGGCACGCAATGCGGGCCTTGAGGGAAAGGCGGGCTGCATGGGCGGGATTCCTCTGGCCGGCCACAGGGCCGGACACGCCGTACAATTTAAAATCGTTTCTTGCACTCTGTGTTTATGTAAATATATGATGTGAACAGCTATATTGATCCATTCGATTTTTCTAAAATCTTATCCCATTCAACACGAATCTGCACGTATCAAAAACCAGCTTTTGGATCCGCTGGCACCATAGCATACTGATGTTGAGGGGTGAAGCGCCCGCCACGTGCAAGGAGCGATGCAAAATTTAAGGGCCTGCGCATCGCGCAGGCCCTTAAAACGTGGAGCGGGAAACGGGATTTGAACCCGCGGCCTC
>JAEEPQ010000053.1 GCA_016284885.1 Desulfovibrio sp. | reverse complement strand
TCCGGAGAAGCCCGGCGAGCGCCAGCTCGTGCTGGACGACACCATCCAGGCCGTCCCCACGGTCGTCTTCGCCACCAGGTCCTGCGACGCCAGGGGCTACGCCACCCTGGACCGCCCCTACCTCAACGGCCCCATCAAAGACCCCTACTATGAAGCCAGGCGCAAGGCGCTCACCGTCTTCACCCTGACCTGCAACAGCGGCTGCAGCACCTGCTTCTGCCACTGGGTCGGCGCCGGCCCCTCCTCGCCGGAAGGCTCCGATGTCCTCATGACCGAACTTGCCGACGGCTACGTCCTGCAGGCCGTGACCGAGAAGGGCAAGGACGTGCTCGAGAAGAGCCCGCTGGAAGACGCCGCCGCCCGCGAGAAGGAGATGATGGACGTCCGCAAGGCCGCCTGGGCCACCCTGATCGAGAAGCCCGACCTCTCCGAGGCCCCCGACAAGGTGCTCGGCAAGTTTAGGGATCTCGACTTCTGGGAGAAGGAGTCCGACCGCTGCATCAACTGCGGCGCGTGCACCTACTTCTGCCCCAGCTGCTACTGCTTCAACATCTCGGACGAAGGCTCTGGCGTGGGCAAGCCCGGACGTCGCCTGCGCACCTGGGACAACTGCATGAGCTCCCTCTTCACGAGGGAGGCCAGCGGCTACAACCCCCGTCCCACCAAGGCGACCCGCATGCGCCAGCGCGTAACGCACAAGTTCGCCACCTACCCTGAAAACTGGGGCGCCTTCTCCTGCATGGGCTGCGGTCGCTGCATCAGCAACTGCCCTGAGCGCATCGACATCCGCCAGATCGTCCTTGACGCCATGGCAGACGGTGCCGGCAAGTAGCGAGGTTAGGAATGGCAACCAAGAAAGCATCAGGCAAGGCCAAGAAGGCGACCAGCACCAAGAAGCCGGCAGCCAAGAAGGCCGTGAAGGCTGAGGTCAAGGAAGCCCAGGCTCCCGCAGCCGCAAAGGAAGCCAAGGCCCCGGCCGTCAAGGAAGAGGCCAAGGTTCCCGCCGAGGCGACCAAGGCCGAAGCCCCCGCCGTCAAGGAGGAGGCCAAGGCCCCGGCCGTCAAGGAAGAGGCCGAGGTTCCTGCCGAAACGGCGCCCGAAGCACCCAAGGCTGAAGCCACGCCCGAAGCGCCCAAGGCCGAACCTGCCGAAGCACCCAAGGCCGAGGCGCCCAAAAGCGAAGTCAAAAACGATGCCGACGCCCCCAAGGGCGAAGCATCTTCAGAAGAAATACAAGGGGCAGAGAAAAAAGTGAGCGCTAAAATCGTTCTCAAGCCGAACCCGGACGGCAGCAAGCTGACGCCGGTCGTTCCCCGCCCGATGATCCAGGGCAACCCCTACAAGCCCTACGTGGCCACCGTTGCCGAGGTCATCCGCGAGACGCACAACATCGTCACCCTGCGCCTCGTCATCGACGATCCCGAAGCCATGAAGAACTTCACCTACGAGCCCGGCCAGGTCGGGCAGGTGTCGGTCTTCGGCGTCGGCGAATCCACCTTCGTCATCAACACCCCGCCGTCCCAGAAGGACTACCTCCAGTTCTCCGTCATGCAGGCCGGCGAGGTCACCACCGCTATCCACGGCCTGTGCCAGGGCGACAAGGTCGGCGTCCGCGCTCCGCTCGGCCGCCCCTTCCCCTACCGCGACTGGAAGGGCAAGAACGTCTTCTTCATCGGCGGCGGCATCGGCATGGCCCCCATCCGCACCATCATGCTCCACTTGCTGGAGAACAAGGCCGACTACGGCAAGATCAGCCTCCTCTACGGCGGCAAATCCCCGCAGGATCTGGCCTACAGCTACGAGCTGGAAGACTGGATGGCCCGCCCCGACCTCGACTGCACCCTGACCATCGACCGCGAGGCCGAAGGCTGGAAGCACAAGGTCGGCCTCATCCCCAACGTGCTGCGCGAACTCAAGCCCAGCCCCGACAACTGCATCGCCGTGCTCTGCGGACCGCCCATCATGATCCGCTTCACCCTGCAGGCCCTGGACGAGCTCGGCTTTGACCACGAGAACGTCTACACCACGCTGGAAAAGCGCATGAAGTGCGGCATCGGCATCTGCGGCCGCTGCGGCATTGGCGGCAAGTACGTCTGCCTCGACGGCCCCGTGTTCTCCCAGAAGGAACTCGACAACCTCCCGCCTGAACTCTAGCAGGCGAGAGGCGCAAGCCTCATATGAAGGCCCGCCGGAACGCGCGTTCCGGCGGGCCTTTTAGCATCTTGGGAAGCTGGCCGCCTAGCGGATGCGACAGTTGCCGTCCCGGCAGTCATGGGTCGGGATGACGGGCGTGAGCTGCAGGAGCAGCACCCGCTCAGTTCCCTTGACCGACTCCGTGACCAGGGTGAGGCGCATGAGGCCGCCTGGCAGGGGCGTGTCGTAGGCTGCGGTAAAGGTGCCGTTGCCGGTAATGATGCGCACGGGCCCGGTACGGCTCTCGCGCATGTTCATGAGCGACATGCCCATCACCTTGAAGTGCTTCGTCCGCACGGACTCGAGGAAGTGCTCCCTGTCTGCAATGTGGCCGCTGGAGGCGATGAAGACGAAGTTGGGGGCAAGCAGCTTCTCGAGGGCCTTGGCGTCCGAGTTGAGCAGCGCCTCGGTCATCAAGGCGCCGGAGTCGGCCTTGGCCAGCGCGGGCAAAGGCGCGGCAAGGTCCTGCAGGCCAAAGCCTGCCAGCAGAAAAGCCGCCAAAGCCAGGACGGCTGCGCGCCGGGGAAGCGTGCGGGCGAAGCGGAGAATCGCGGACTGCAGCATATCGAAGCCTCCTTGGGGCTGTGTCGTGCGCAAGGCTGAGAGGGTGCGCGCTTCAGGCCGAAGCGCAAGTTTTACGTTACGAACGCGCCTGCCGGACGTCAAGATGGGCGGCTCGCGGCGCATTGCATCTTCCCCCCTGCCAGCGCATCCAGCAGGCAGAGCCGGACTTCCAGACAGGGCGCAAAGACCTCGCCGGTGTGCAGGCGGAAGCAGACAAGCCCCGCATGGACCAGCCTCAGCAGACAGGCATCGAGGGTGGGGGCGCCAAAGCCTTCCTTCAGATCGGGCCTCCTTTCGATGCGCACCCGCTCCCCTTCGGCCAGCAGGGCCAGCATGCCCCCCAGATCCGGACAGGCTGCCTGCAGCTCCGTCAGCAGGGCATTGGCCCAGGAAGCGGCGAAAAAGCGCTTGTGGCGCCTCGTCTCGGCATAGCCTGCCACGGCTGAGGGTGCGAACATGCGGCCTGCCAAATCAAAGGTCCAGCCGCCGTGCCAGGCAAGGAGCTCGTCGAAGTCAAGCCCGCGCTCCTGGCAGATCCGGCTCACCGCCTGCTCGCCAAGGCCCGTCCAGGGGCCGAGGATTCCTGGGTTGCGCATGCTGAAGGCCGCGAAGCGGGGAAGCCTCGCCATGAGGCAGGGACAGCGCTCCAGAGGGGTTTCGCCAAAAAGGCAGGCCAAGGCCCAGGCGCCCCTCGCCTGGCAGAGGCTCTCGAGCAGGGCGAGATAGCGGGTGCGGCAAGGCCCGTCCGGCAAAGGGCCGTCCAGCAGCGGAGAGTCCAGCGGGGCGTCCCAGCCGTCCACGACGAGGACGAAGCGCCCTTGCTGGCGCTGGCAGGCTTCCTTGAGTGCAGAGGCCAGGGATGCGCCGGGGACGCCAAGACCTGCGGCCGCCTCACGCTCCAGCAAGGCGCAAAAGGCCTCCCCGCCCCCGCTGGCTGCTAGCAGGGCCTCGATGTCGAGCAAGACGGCCTCGTATCTTCCGGCAAAGCGCTCGAGGCCGGGGTCGCGTTCGGCCTCAAGCCCGGCCAGGAGGACGCGCCCATGCGGACCGAAGCCTGCGGCCAGCAGGCAGGCGTCGGCGCTCTTGCCGAAGCCCCGGGGCCTTGAGATGCAGGCAAAGCGACCTTCCGTGAGGCAGAGCCTGGCAAGCCTGGTCAGCATGCCGGACTTGTCGACGAAGCAGGGCCGCTCCCGAAGCAGCCTAAAGGCACGCTCTGCCACCGGCTCGGCGCCGGCATCCCGGCGCCCTCTCTGCAGCCCTTCCTCCATGGCGATGCTCCCTTGCACGAAGAGCCGCCCCGAGACTCGCCCGGAACGGCTCCTGTGCGTGCATTGCTTGCGGGCGCAGGGCTTAGAAGCCCTTCTCCAGCGGAGGCCAGACGAAGCTGCCCTGGGGCTGGCCAGCCAGCTCCTTCTCAGCCTTGGCAACGTAGACCTGGCGGTCCTCGACGCGAATGCGGCCTTCGGCAAACCACTGGATGGCCTGGGGGTAGATGCGGTGCTCCATCCTGTGGACGCGGGTCATGAGGTCGTCCTCGCTGTCGCCGGCATTGCAGGGCACGGCGGCCTGAATGATGACGGGACCAGAGTCCACCTTCATCTCGACGATGTGCACCGTGCAGCCGGAGAGCTTGACCCCGTAGTCCACAGCGTCGCGGCCGGCATGGACGCTGCCGCAGAAGCCGGGCAGGAGCGAGGGATGGATGTTCACGACGCGGTGCGGGAAGGCGGAAAGGAAGTCGTCTGTCAGAAGGCGCATGTAGCCGGCGAGCACGACCAGCTCGGCCCCGCTCTTCCGTATTTCCTCCGCCATGGCGCGGTCGAAGCTGGCGCGGTCCGGGAAGGTGGTGTGGTCCAGCATCTTGAAGGGGATGCCGGCCTCTTCGGCGCGCTTGAGCACGGGGGCTCCGGGACGGTTGCAGAAGACGAGGCGGATGTCCACGTCGAGGACGCCGGCCTTCATGAGGTCTATCATGGCCTGGGCGTTGGTGCCGTTGCCGGAGGCCACGATGGCGATGGGAAGCGACATGCTCTTGGCTCCTTAGTTGTAGATCTCGACCAGAGCCTGCACCAGCGCAGGAATGGTGTACTCGTCAGGCATGACGTCGCAGGGAAGGCCGTTCTTCGCGAGGGTCTTCGCCGTGACGGGGCCGATGGCCGCCAGCTTGATTTCGGGATGCTTCTTCAGCTCCTCGGCCGGCACGATGGCAAGGAAGTTCTCCACCGTGGAGGAAGAGCCGAAGGTGACACAGTCGAGTTCGCCGGCCACCAGAGCCTGCAGGAGCTCGTCCTTGCCGTCGCAGGCAGGCACCGTCTCGTACACGGGCACGACGTCCACTTCGGCGCCGGCTTTGCGGAGCTCCTCAGGCAGGATTTCGCGCGCCTTGGCGGCCCTTGGCAGAAGGAACTTCGCGCCCTTGAGGCCGCCTAGCTTCGTGAGGCCCTCGATGACGCCCTCGGCCACGTACTTTTCAGGCACGAAGTCGGGGAAGATGCCGCGCTCTTCCAGCTCCCTGGCCGTGGCGGGACCAATGGCGCACACCTTGCTGGCGTGGAGGGCACGGGCGTCGAGGCCGGCCTGGCGCAGGCGCTCCCAGAAGATCTTCACGCCGTTGACCGAGGTGAAGACCAGCCACTGGTAGCCCGCCAGACCGGCAATGGCGCGGTCCAAGGGGGCAAGGTCGGCCAAGGGCTCGATGCGTATGGTCGGGCACTGGATGACGGCGGCGCCGAGGGCCGCGAGGCTGGCGGCCAGGCCGCTGGCCTGGGCGCGGGCGCGGGTGACCACGATGCGGCGACCGAGCAGAGGCTTCTTCTCGAACCAGCCAAGCTCGTCGCGCAGCGTGCAGACGGAACCCACGACGATGACCGAGGGATTGGTGAACTTTTCCCGCACGGCAGCGGCCGGCAGGTCGGCAAGGGTGCTCACCAGGGAGCGCTGGAAGGGGGTGGTCCCGCGGTAGACGAGGGCCGCCGGCGTCTCGGGGGCAAGGCCCGCCTCGATGAGGCGCCTTGAAATGTCGGGCAGGTTCTTCATGCCCATGAGGAAAACCAGAGTCGACGCGCTGCGGGCCAGCGCCGGCCAGTCGATGGCGCTCTTGGCCTTGTCGGGGTTCTCGTGGCCCGTCACGATGGTCACGGAGGAGGAGAAGTCCCTGTGGGTCAACGGGATGCCGGCGTAGGCGGGCGCCGAGATGGAGGAACTGATGCCGGGGATCTCCTCGAAGTCCACGCCGGCTTTGATAAGCTCCTGGGCCTCTTCGCCGCCGCGGCCGAAGATGTAGGGATCGCCGCCCTTGAGGCGGGCCACGTCCTTGCCTTCCTTGGCCTTGTCCACGAGCAGCTGGTTGATCTGCCACTGGCTCATGGCATGCTGATCGGCAATCTTGCCCACGTAGATCTTCTCCGCGTCCGGACGGGCGTAGTCGAGGAAGGAGGCATTGGCGAGGGCGTCGTAGACGACGACGTCGGCCGAGGCCAGCACGTCGCGGGCTTTGAGGGTCAGCAGGCCCGGATCGCCGGGGCCTGCACCGATGAGATAGACTTTGGCCATTATTCAACTCCTCCCCTAGCGAGTTCCAGCAGGGTCCTGGCCGCGAAGCCGGTCGCGCCGGCAGGGCACAGGGGGCTGTCCGCGTCGCGCCAGTCGACGCCGGCAATGTCCAGATGCGCCCAGCGCACGTCCTTCTTGACGAAGTGCCCGAGGAAGAGCGCAGCCGTGATGGCTCCGCCTTCGCGGGAGCTTGCGGTGTGGCAGATGTCGGCGCAGGTGCTCTTGAGCTTGGCCTTGTACTCGGCCCACAGGGGCAGGCGCCAGCAGTCCTCGCCGGCGCAGGCGCAGGCGCTCTGGACGAGCTGGGCCAGGCCGTCGTCGGAGCTGAAGAGGCCTGCCAGGCCGTCGCCCAGCGCCACGGCGCAGGCGCCGGTGAGCGTGGCGACGTCGACGATGCACCTGGGCTTCCAGGCCTTCTGGGCATAGGCCAGCGCATCGCAGAGCACGAGGCGCCCTTCGGCATCGGTGTTGACTATCTCGACGCTGTCGCCGCCAAGGCTTTCCACGACGTCGCCTGGATGCACGGCGCCGCCGTCCGGCATGTTCTCGGCCAGGGCCAGCAGGCCGACAAAGCGCCCGGGCACCTCCTCCTGGGCCAGGTGGAGCATGGACGCAAAGACGGATGCAGCACCCGTCATGTCGCACTTCATGGTGTGCATCTTGGCAGCCGGCTTGATGCTGATGCCGCCGGAGTCGAAGGTGATGCCCTTGCCGACGAAGACGACAGGATCAGCCTCCTCGTCGCCCTTGGCGGCATACTCGAGCACGACCAGCCTGGGCGGGCGGCTTGCGCCCCTGCCCACGGCCAGGTGGCAGCTGAAGCCCTCGGCCTCGAGCCAGCGCTCGTCGCGCACGGTGCAGGAAAGCCGGGGCACGCCGGCAGCCACGAGGCTGGCCTTGTCTGCGAAGTCGTCGGGATGGAGGAGGTTGGCCGGCGTGTTGGCCAGATCCCGAGCCATCATGACCGCTTCGGCGGCCGATTCGCCACGCCGTGCAGCCTGGCGCAGACTGTCGGGAACGTACTCGTCGAGGAAGCCGATGGTGACGTACTCCAGAGGCTTGGGATCGGCCTCCCGGACCTTGCGCAGGGCCGTAAAGCTGTAGTTGCCGAGCATGCAGGCGTAGACGGCCTCCTCGAGCAGGCGGTCCTCCAGGCCGAAGCGCTTCAGGCAGAAGACCGGGACGTCCACCGAGGCGAGGCGCAGATCCTTGGCCTTGCGCACGCCCTTGGCAAAGGCCTCGCGCAGACGCCCTGGCGTCGGCTCGTCCTTGCCGAGGCCGATGAACATGACGCGCGAGAAAGGCAGATCCGGATGGCCGTAGACGATCTGGATCTCGTTCTTCCGGCCCGAAACGTCGCGCATGCCCGGGGCTATGGCGAGGAAGGGGGCTGCAGCGTCCAGCTCGGGGCAGGTCTCCAGAATCTTTTCGCCCTGCACCACGGGCACCAGGGCTATGTCCGTTTTCCAGTTCTCGGCGCCGCCGGCCTGAAATCGTATATCCATAATTGCTCCTCTTGGCTTTGTTGGCGCGGAAGTATACCCGCCATTCCACGCCCTGCCAAGCGCGCCCGAAGGCGCGCGCAGGTCCCTCAAGCCCCTTGCTGCAACACCCGTTTTCGTGCCACGCTTGGCCAAAGCTCCACCCCGCATCCTAGGGCCAGCCATGCTCCTCTACATCCACGTTCCCTTCTGCCGCAGGCGCTGCGGCTACTGCGCCTTCCACTCCCAGGCTCTTCCGGACGGCAGGGTTCCCGAGCTCTATCTGGCAAGCCTGCTCGAGGAGATCCGGAGCTGGAGCGAGAGACTTCCCGAAGCCTCCTGCGACCCCGTCGAGAGCATCTTCTTCGGCGGAGGCACGCCAAGCCTGCTCGAGGCCAGACAGGTCGGCACCGTGCTCGAGGCGATCGCCGGACGCTTTGCCGTGGCGACGGACTGCGAGTGCACCCTGGAAGGCAATCCCGACTCCCTCGCCAGACCGGGACTGCTGGCGGATCTGCGGGCCTGCGGCATCAGTCGCCTCTCCATGGGCGTGCAGAGCATGGACAACCGGGAACTCGCCATGCTGGGTCGCCTGCACACGGCCAGCCAGTGCCGGGAGGTCGTGGCGCTTGCGCGCAGGGCCGGCTTTGAAAACCTCTCCCTCGACCTCATGTGGTGCCTGCCGGGACAGACGGTGCAGGGCTGGCTAGCCACGCTGGCCCAGGCCTGCGATCTCGGACCGGAGCACCTTTCCGCCTACGCGCTCTCCATCGAGGAGGGGACGCCCTTCGATGCCAGACGCCGGGCCGGCGAACTCGCCCTGCCCGGCGAAGAGGATGCCGAGGCCATGTTTCTTGAGGGCCGGGCCCTGCTCGAAGACAGGGGCTATGCGCAGTACGAGATCTCCAACTACGCCAGAGCAGGCTTCCGCTGCCGCCACAACCTCGGCTACTGGCTTGGCGCGGACTACCTGGGCCTTGGCCCCTCCGCCGTCTCCACCCTGAACGGCCGTCGCTGGACGGATCCGCCGGACCTCGAGCGCTGGGCGCAGAGCATCGCCGCAGGCAGGCTTGCCGAGGATCCGGAAGCCATCCCTCCCGCCACGAGGCTTTTGGAAACGGTGATGCTCCGCTTGAGGACCGCAGACGGCCTGCCCCTTGCGGTCTACGAAGCGCTTGCCGGCCGCTCCCTGCCTGAGGACGCAGGCGCCTTTCTCAGGGAGCTCTGCCGGCAGGGGCTCCTTGTCATGGACACGGAACGCATTGCCCTCACGCCCCGCGGCATGCTCGTCTCGAGCGCCGTCACCTCGGAGCTCTTCCTGCGCCTTGAGCGCGCGGCGCTTGCCCGGACGCCGGCAAAGGGCCCGCGACAATAGGGGCGGGCCAGAGGGGACAATACGGGCTAGATCAGGCGCAGCTGGATCTCGGCCAGATGCTCCATCTGCTCGGTGACGCCGAGCGCCTCGGCGAGGCTTGTCCCTGCCGTGCACAGGCCGTGCCCCTCCATAAAGACGGCAGGCGCCTTTTCGGCAGCCTTGCCCACGCTGTCCGCCAGATCCTGGGAGCCCGGCGGGAAGGCGCCGGCTATGGCGAGCTTGGGCCGCCACATGGCCGCCTCGAAGAGCGGCATGTCGAGCATGCCGCCAAGGCGTCCTGCCAGCTTGACAGAGAGCGCCAGCAGGCAGCCCGGGTGCGTGTGCAGGACGCAGCGCGCTTCGGGACGGGCTTTGTAGACGGCAACGTGCATGGCGGTCTCGCTGGAGAGCGCCGGGCCTGCCAGCAGGCTGCCGTCCATCTTCGCCAGGGCGACGTCGCCGTCTTCCATGTGGCCCTTGGCGATGCCGGAGGCGGTGACCAGCATCAGGTCCTTTCCCAGGCGCAGGCTCAGGTTGCCGTTGAAGCCGGTCATGACGCCGGCAAGCCAGGCTTGGCGGCAGCCGTGCTGCACCAGGTCCAGGCCGTTCAGAAAGCTGGCCGCATCAAGGCCGAAATCGGCGAGCAGGGCGCCGATGCAGCTGAAGCGCGCCTGCCAGGCCTCGAAGCGGGCCTGCTGCGTCTGCGCTTGCGTCATTGCCGCGCACCTCCGCCCGCCTCGGCAAAGTGGTCGAAGCCGCCCCTGCCGTCCATGCGCTCGTTGTTGCAGTAGATGCCGGGCCTGTCGGTGACCGAGCCTATCTCCCAGAAGCCGGGGATGGCGGCATGGAGCGAGAGCAGCATGTCGGGCGCGCAGGCGCCGAGCAGGGCGTACTCCTCGCCGCCGAAGAAGGCTTCGTGCACGGGATTCCGGCCGTTCTCGCGGCACCACTGGACCAGCTCCGCATGAAGCAGGCCCGCCGGCAGCAGGAGCTCCGCGCCTATGCCCTGGCCGCCGATGGTGGACGCCGTGCCGAGTTCGCCCGTGAGGCCAAGCAAACGGGGCAGATCGCGGGCTATGCCGTCGGAAAGATCCATGAGCGCAGGAGGTCTCGCGTTGAGGCCTGCCCGCGCCAGCATGAGCCCGGCATCGACCATGGGCTCGGGCTTAAGGTGGGCAAGGCATGCCTTGGGATAGCGCTCCATGGCCTCCCTGCCGTGGGCCTCCATCTCGAGCAGGCCGATGCGGGCAAGGCCGACGCTGCCGACCACGAAAATGGTGTCGCCGGGCACGGAGCCCCCGCGGGACAGGAAGCCGTCCTCGCCCACTGGCTCGCCGAACACGGTGACGGCGATGCTAAGCTTGTCGCTCGCCGAAATGTCGCCGCCGGCAAGGCCCATGCCGTACTTGGCGGCCAGAGAGCCCATGCCGCTGAAGAACTCCTCGAGCCAGGTGGCATCGATGTCGGACGGCAGTCCTAGGCAGAGCGTAAAGACCTTGGGGCGCGTGCCGCAGGCAGCCAGGTCGCTGATGTTGCAGGCGAGCGCCTTGTGCCCGATTTCCTCGGGCGTAAAGTAGCTTCTTCTAAAATGCACGTCCTCGAGGAAGAGGTCCGTGCTCACGCTTAAGGGGCTCCCCCCCTTGAGCAGGGCGCAGTCGTCGCCCCGGCCCAGCATCAGGCTCGGATGGCTGAGCGGAAAGTATTTGCCGAGCAGGTTGAGTATGCTGTCTTCAGAAGCAATTTTGGGGGATTTTGCCATGCTACTTGCCCTCCACAAGAAGGTACGAAGCCACGATGGTCTTGACGCCGTAGCCGGGAAAGTCTGCAACAATCTTGTCGGAGCCTGATACGCCGAGGATCTTGCCTATGCCGAACATGCGGTGGCGGCAGTGCGTGATCAGCCCCTTGGCGATGTCGTCGAAGGCTTCGTCGGCCGAGGTGGCCGATGAGCCGGCGGGAGCATGGCCTGCGACAGGCTGGAGCTCGTCCTCGGAAACAGGCTTGCTGCGTTCAGGCATCCTGCCGTCCTCGTCCCAGGCCGGCAGCTGGGAGCCCTCGCCCCGGCCGGCCTGCACCATGCTCCTCGAGCCGGAGGGCTGGACAAAGCCCCCCACGTACGGCGCCCTGCCCCGGCCGAGCACGCTTCTTTTGGCGAAGTGGCCCCCGTAGCCCTCGCTCCACTGCTCGACCAGGGACGGATCCAGATCCTGGAGAAAGGGACTGAGTTCCGCCGGCATGGAGCCGCCGGAGGTGCGGTCGAAGATCGACGCCGGCGCATAAAGCTCCAGCACCTCTCTGGCGCGCGTGCAGGCCACGTACATGAGCCTGCGCTCCTCTTCGTAGAGATCGTCGCGGTAGAGGCTGTACTTCGTCGGGAAGCGGTTCTCCGCAAGATCGATGAGCAGAACGGCGTTCCACTCCAGCCCCTTGGCCGAGTGGATGGTGGAGAGCACAACGCGCCCCTGCTCGCGTTCGTCCTCCTCAGGGGATTCCAGCATGAGATCTGCCAGAAAGAGATCCAGATCCCCGTAGCCGGCAGCCATGCTCCGCACCTCGTCCAGATCGGTGCGTCGCTTGGGGTAGTTTTCCGGATAGAGCTGCTTGAGCAGGGGATCGTACTGCTCGACCACCTCGCCGACCAGCTTGGACGGCGAGGACTTCGCCCGCCTCCTGATGCCGTCCAGAAAGTCGAGTTCCTGGAAGAGCTCCGCATGCTTCCTGCGCAGCCGGGCGAGGGTCTTGGCATCGCCTGCGCCGAGGCTCGCGTAGATGCGCTGGCTCGTCTTGGGGCCTATGCCGCGGAAGAGGGCCGCCAGCCTCAGGAAGGAGGGATAGTCCATGGGGTTGATGACGAGCTTGAGGTAGGCGATGACGTCCTTGACATGGGCTGCTTCGGTGTACTTGAGCCCCCCGTACTTGCGGTACTTGACGCCCCGCTGGTTGAGCTGCATCTCGAGCAGGTAGGACTGGTAGCCTGAGCGGAAGAGCACGGCTATCTCTTCGGGAGGATAGACCTCGAGCAGGCGCTCGATGCGCTTGGCCACGGCTTCGGCCTGGGACTTGTCGGAAATGCACTGCTTGAGGCGGACGGGATCTCCGCCCCGCCGCTCGGTGAAGAGGTTCTTCCTGTAGCCCTCGGCCGCGTGCGAGAGCACGCAGTTGGCCACGTCAAGAATAGGCTTGGTGGAGCGGTAGTTCTGCTCCAGCGTGACCACCTTGGCGCCGGGGAAAAGGCGGGGAAAGTCCAAAATGTTGCTCACCGTGGCGCCGCGGAAGGAGTAGATGGACTGCGCCTCGTCGCCCACGACCATGACGGGGCCAGCCTCGCCCTCGTCAATGCCCGAAAGAATGCGGACAAGCCTCGCCTGCACGAGGTTGGTGTCCTGGTACTCGTCCACAAGAATGGCCCGGTAGCGCCGCCTGAGGCTCTTGGCAACGCCCGGCTCGGTCATGAGGAGCGCCTCCAGTTCAAAGAGGAGGTCGTCGTAGTCGAGCACGGCCTTGTCCCGCTTGTACTCGGCATAGGCGTCCATCAGCCTCTGCAGGTCCTGCTCGTAGGCCAGCAGGTGCGGACCCTCCTTCTTGAGGACCTCCTCAAGGCGCATCTCCTTGTTGCGGCACTTGCTGAAGAGCCCAATCACGGCCTGGGTCTTGGGGAAGGCCCTGTCGCCCTTGCCGATGAGGAGCGCATCCTTGCATTCCTTAAGCACGCCCAGCTGATCTGCGCTGTCCATGACCGTGAAGGGCCTCTCCTCGAGCCATGCCGGCCGGTACTGCCGAAGCACGCTGTAGGCGAAGGAGTGGAAGGTGCCGCCGGAAAGGCCCGCCACGCCGCCTGGCAGGAGCTCTCCTGCGCGGTGCATCATCTCCTGGGCGGCCTTGCGCGTGAACGTGAGCAGGAGAATCTCGGTAGGCAGAACGCCGTGCTCGATGAGCCAGGCGAGCCGGTAGACGATGGTCCTCGTCTTGCCCGAACCGGCGCCCGCAACGATGAGGGCCGGCACTTCCGCCATGGTGGCGGCCTTGTACTGGGCCTCGTTGAGCAGTTTGTCGTATTCTATCATGGTATCTTGAGGGGTAGCACAAAGACCGCCCCCTTGCCAGACATTGCAGAGCCTCCTCCCTGCAGCCGGCCCCCCTGCCAGTACAGGCGCGCCGCACGGCTGCCCCGCATCTGCCTCGCGCTGGCGATCCGTCTTCCGCGATGCAATGCACCCGGCCGCCCATGGCTTCAGGTTTGCACGGCGTGGCGCAAGCCATTGCCCCAGGAGCTAGATTTGCCGTCAGCAGGCGCTGTTTCCGCCTATCAATCGCTTCCGCGCGGCATAAGCCCTCGCTTGCAGCGGCTGGCCTGAACCCGTCCGGCGCGGGCAGGCCTCAAGCAGGGCCGCAGGACGGGATCTGAACTGTCCGCAGAAAGCCTAGGCACGCGGAGTCCCCCGCCCGTACCCGGCCTTGCCCTGCAGGCTGAGCCAAGCCTTTGCCAATTTTTAACTTAGAAAAAATCTATCTATATACATTTTTCTTGAGCCTAAAGTTCACTCGCCGTATTATCGGCACAAGCCAGAGGCTTCAGCCAACGAGCCGAGCGCACTCTTGCCTCCTTGACGTGATGCGTCCAGGTCTCGGCTGGCCCCGCAAAGCCACGCGCCGCGCGTATCATCGCCACGATCCTCTGCTTGCATCACCCCTCCACATTGCGACGATGCATGGCAGGCATCGCGCTTTTAACTTCAAAAAAATTCTTTTTTCCTTGCTTTGTTTAATAAAAATTTCCCAGGAGGCTGCAGCCATGCCACACGGCTCCTTTCACCGCAACATCGAAGCACAGCTTGAACGCTGGAAAGACAGCCCCTCTCGCCAGCCTCTGCTCCTCAACGGTGCCCGCCAAGTTGGCAAGACCTACATTCTGCGCACCTTTGGAGAACGGTGTTTTGACAACGTCTGCTATGTGAATTTGGAGCTTCTATTGGACGTTGATGCTATATTCGGAAAGAATATTGATCCGAAACAACTCGTACGACGATTGGAAGTATCGACTGGTGAGCGCATTGTTGCTGGATCTACGCTACTGATACTTGATGAAATCCAGTCATGCGAGCGTGCATTGACTAGTCTAAAATATTTCTGCGAAATGATGCCGGAGCTACACGTAGCTGCAGCTGGAAGCCTCCTAGGCGTTGCCATAAATAGAAATAATTTTTCATTTCCAGTTGGAAAAGTGCATTTACTTCGCCTCTGTCCACTTGATTTTGGTGAATATCTCCACGCTCGTGGTGAGGAAACGCTCTCAATTCTACTACACGAACATTTCCTATCCTGGCAACCTCTGCCT
>JAEEPQ010000052.1 GCA_016284885.1 Desulfovibrio sp. | reverse complement strand
AGGCCGGGCCATTCCTGCTTGCAGGACCGCCGATGTCGCCGCTGCCAGCGAGGCACTGCGGCGGCCCCCCCCCGAGGACACGGGGCCCTGCCGGCGGCAGGAAGGCAGGACAGCCTTCAGGCAGGAGGTTCCCGATCCTGCAGCCAGGAAAGGCAGGACGAAGCCGGAACTTTCTGGTAGGAGAGGGCAGGACGGCGCACAGCGCCGGCAGAGGATAGCACGCAACAAGGAGGAGCACGCCATGCTGACGCCCCAGCAGCTCGAGGAATTTGCCGAATACATGCGGTCCGGCGAGCTGGAGAAGGACTTCGCCGACGGCTGCGAGCACGACCGCTACTACCTTTTGGAGATGCTGGAAAAGCTCATGGACATGGGCGACCTCGCCGACGAGGTCTCCACCAGGGTCATCTTCAAGGGCAGCCTCAGCGCCCTGCTCCCGCCGCAGGCCCAGCAGGGGGCGGCCAAGCCGGCTGAAGGCCAGACGGCCAAGGCCGAAGCGGACGGTTCTGCGCACTCGCTGCGCCCAGCGCCCTGACCGACGCCTCGCCGCCGCTGCCGGCAATCCATGGCAACGGAGATCAGCCTTCCAGGAGATACTTGTCGCCCCGGGGTCCCGGGACTTTCACGCAGACCGTGGCCGTGCCGTCTTCCAGCGCCAGCAGATCCATGGGCTCGCCCGGCTCGGCCACGGCGATCTCGCCCGGGCCGAAGACCTCGCCGTTCATGGCGACCCGGCCTGTCACCACGACGACAAGCTCGGTCGCTATCTTGTGGTAGTGCCTGGGGTCGCGCTCGCCCTTCTGCCTGCGCTGCACGGCCACCTCGACCTCGCTGGTCCTGCAGAGCGAGGGGCTGAAGTCGCCGACCAGCCATCCCCGCGTCATGTCGTCCAAGTGCGCTCGCTTCATGTCTGCTCCCTGGCATGGACGGCCTTGTGCCTTTGCGCCATGCGCTTCTTCTGTTCGGCGCAGGCGCCGCTTTCCTGAAGGGCGGACCCCGGCCAACTTTCCTTGAAAAATATTTTTTTGCCCCCGCCAGCGGCCCCGTTTTGCCAGCAATTTCGCTCATTTGAGCGAAACCAGACAGGAAAGGCAAGAATTCCGCGAGGTTGACGAATCGAAAAAGAAGCTTAGCTTGGCTTCGAAACCAGCTTGCGGAGGCGCTCTTGGCCAGGCCCAGACACTGCCGGTACGTCGAAAAGACGCCCGGCGCCACCTACTTCAAGCCCTGCGGCGTGCCCCTGTCGGCGCTCGACGAGGTCACGCTCAGCGTGGAGGGCCTGGAGGCCCTGCGCCTCGCCGACCTGAACGGTCTCAGCGCCACGGAGGCCTCGGCCCGCTGCCGGGTGTCCCGGCACGCCTTCGGGCGGACCCTGGCCCAGGCCAGGCGCACGGTGGCCGAGGCGCTCGTCGCCGGCAAGGCCCTGCGCATCGAAGGCGGAAGCTTTGCCCTGCTTGACCCTGCTGCCGGCGCCGCACGCCGAAGGAGAAAGACCATGTCCCTTATTGTTGCCATTTCCAGCGAAGGCCCGGATCTGGGCGATGCCGTGGATCCCCGCTACGGCCGCGCCGGCGGCTTCGTGCTCGCCGAGTTTGCGGACGGCGACCTCGCCAAGGAGCCCAAGATTTCCTACCTCGACAACGGCGACGCCCAGATCATGGCCACCGGCGCCGGCATCGCCACCACCGAGCACCTCGCCAACGCCGGCGTTGCCACCGTGCTCAGCGGCTTCGTTGGCCCCAAGGCCTTCGAGGCCCTGGAGGCGGCTGGCATCGCGGTCGTCCAGAACATGGACAACCAGACCGTCGGCGAGGCCCTGAAGCTCTTCCGCGAAGGCAAGTGCAGCCTTGCCGACGCCCCCAACAGGGAAGCCGGCAACCCGGCCGAGCAGAGCTAGGGAGCGGGCATGCGCATCGCCATCGCCAGCGGCAAGGGGGGCGCAGGCAAGACCTGCGTTGCGGCCTCGCTCTCCCGGGTGTGGCCGAGGCCCCGCATCGCCGTCGACGCCGACGTGGAGGCGCCGAACCTCCACATCTTCCTCCAGCCCGTGCTGGACGCGCCCGAGCCCTGGCACCTCGCCGTGCCGGCAGGCCTCACGTCGGCCTGCACCGCCTGCGGCGCCTGCCGGGACATCTGCCGCTACAGCGCCATTGCGCGCTTCGGCAAGAAGATCAAGCTCTTCCCCGACATGTGCCACGGCTGCGGCGGCTGCTTTGCCGTCTGTCCGGAGCAGGCCCTGACGGAAGGAAAGCGCGAGCTCGGGAGCGTTGCCCGCGGAAAAGCCGCCTTCGGCGTCCCCTACATCGAGGGCGCCACCCGCGTGGGCGAGGTCATGACGCCCCCGCTGCTCAGACGGCTGCTCGCCTGCGCCGGCGAAATGGCGCAGGCCAATGCTCGGGCGCAGGGCGCAGAGCCGGACCTCATCTGCGACTGCCCTCCCGGCGTCAGCTGTCCCGCCGTCACGGCGGCCCGCCATGCCCAAGCCCTCGTCATGGTGGCCGACCCCACGCCCTTCGGCTTCCACGACTTTACCCTGGCCTGGCAGGCCTTCTCCCAGCTGCCCCTCAAGCTCGGCTGCGTGATCAACCGCGCGGCCATGCCCGGCAACGCCGGCGGCGACGAACGCGTCCGCGCCTTCTGCCGGGAGCGCGGCCTGCCTGTGCTGGCGGAGCTGCCCTTCGAACGCGAGGCTGCCCTGGCCTATTCGCAGGGACGGCTTCTGGCGGACATATCGCCTGCCTGGCGGCAGCGCTTCGAGGAGCTGGCAGCCCGCATGCTGGAGGCCTTCCGCAATTGCGATCAGGCAGGCTGCCTGGACAAAGGAGGCCGGCATGCGCGGCTTTCGTGAAATCGTCGTCATCTCCGGCAAGGGCGGCACCGGCAAGACCAGCGTCTGCGCGGCCTTTGCGGCCCTGGCCCGCAAGGCCGTCGTCTGCGACCTCGACGTGGACGTGCCGGATCTGCACATCGTGCTCTCGCCCACGCCCCGCGAAACGCACGACTTCCTCGGCGGGAACAAGGCCGTCATCGACCAGCAGGCCTGCGTCCAGTGCGGCCAGTGCCGCGAGCTGTGCCGCTTCGGCGCCGTTCTGGAGCGGGACGGCAGCTTCGAGGTGGACACGCTCGCCTGCGAGGGCTGCGGGGTCTGCCAGACGCTCTGCCCCCAGCAGGCCATCGCCTTCCCTGAAGCCCTGTGCGGCACCTGGAGCGTGAGCGCAACGCGCTTCGGCACCCTGGTCCACGCGCAGCTCGTGCCAGGCCAGGAAAATTCCGGCAAGCTCGTGCAGGTGCTCAAGACCCGGGCCCGCGAGGAAGCGGAGAAGGAGGGCGCCAGCATCCTGCTCTGCGACGGATCCCCCGGCATAGGCTGCCCTGTCATCGCCTCGCTCTCGGGAGCCTCGCTCGCCTGCGCCGTGGTTGAGCCCACCCTTTCCGGCCTTCACGACTTCCAGCGCGTGGCCGGCGTGTGCCGGCAGTTCCGCATCCCCGTGGCCGTCATCGTCAACAGGGCGGACCTCAATCCCGAGGCTGCCGGAGAATTCAGGAAGCTCTGCAGCAGGGAAGGCCACGCCTTCCTCGGCGAGATCCCCTTCGACCCCGCTTTTCCCCAGGCCTGCGTTCAGGGCCTTGCCGTCACTGAAAGGGATGGCCCCTGCCAGCGGCGCATCAGGCAGATATGGGACCGCCTGCTGGCGCTCGACCCCGCGGCCCTGCGCGGCCAGCGGCAAGGCCCGCTCCTGAAGCCCCTGTCCTGACCCCCTCTCCTGATTCCCTCTCCTGATTCCCTGTTCCTTAAAGACTGCGACATTTCTCTTGCACGCGGCGCCGGCGCTCCTGCCGGCCCTCCCTCTTCACCCTTGAGCGCCAGCCTCCGCGAGGCTGGAAAGGAAGCACCATGAACACCCTGCTCGCCATCCCCTCCTGCCTGCCCGGCGGCCTCGACGCTGCCATGGGCATGCACTTCGGCCACTGCGACATCTACACCCTCGTGGAAATCGAGGACGGCAAAGTCAAAAGCGTCTCCACGCACGACAATCCTCCCCATGCCCAGGGCGGTTGCCTGGCCCCCGTGCAGATGCTGGCCGGCCTCGGCGTGAAGACCCTGCTCGCCGGCGGCATGGGCTTCCGCCCCCTCATGGCCTTCCACCAGGTGGGCATCGAGGTCTTCTACGCCGGCGGCCTGCCCACGGTCGGCGACGGCGTGGCGGCCTTCCTCGAGGGCAAGCTCCCCGCCTTCACCGAAAACTACACCTGCCACGGCGGCGCCCACTAGGCGCGCGCTCCTGGCGGACCCGGGGCCGGCCCCGTCCCGCCCGCGTCCGCCAGGAGGGTACAGAACTGTTCGGAAGGACATCTTCATGGAAATCCTCCTCATCTGCGCCGACCCCGCCCGCCTGGCCCCGGCCATGCGGCCCTTTGTCCGCCGGGGCATCACGGTCCTGGAGGCGCCCACCCTCGCCGGGGGACTTGCGGCGCTCAAAGCAGCCCTGCCCCATCCGCCGGCGCTCGTCCTGCTGGACGAGGGCGAAGGCAGAAGCGACGACGGCGCCATGCGCCGCGCCGTCATGCAGATCATTGCCGCCAGCGCCTTCACCTACGTCAGCGCCGTCTCCTCCCGCTCCGCCGAGGAGCTGCACGACGCCATGGAAGGCCTCGGCATGCTGGCCCCCCTGCCGGCCGAGCCCGGGGAGGCCGACGGCGAGGCCCTGCTCCAGCAGCTCGCCCGCTTCGTTGCCGTCTAGCCGCTTCAGGCGGGCCGGAAAAAAACCGGCTCCCCCACTTGACTCTTTTTTCCTGCAGGACTAGTTTCACTCCCCCAACCAATATTTGGAGTCAGTCCATGTTCACCGCCACCCCCGCCACCTTTCGCTCCTGCAATGCCGGCTTTAGCTGGTATTACTGGTGGTATGTGCGCGAAGCCTGTGGCAGGGAGCTCAACTGACATCCATACACCTTGAGCGCAATAGGCCGCAGGCTTCCACCGAAGCCCGCGGCCTTTTCATTTTCCGGCCGCAGCGGCGTCTGCACAAAACGCATCCCGGAACGGGAGAGGGAGAACGACAATGTACCTTGGCAAACAAATCCGCCTCGAGCGCATCATCAACAGGAACAACGGCCGCACCATCATCGTTCCCATGGACCACGGCGTCTCCATGGGCGCCCTGCCCGGCCTCATCGACATGAAGCAGACCGTGGACGACCTGGCCGAGGGCGGCGCCGACGCCGTGCTCATGCACAAGGGCCTCATCCGCTGCGGCTGCCGCCACCGGGGCAACGACATCGGCCTCATCATGCACCTCTCCGCCTCCACCGACCTCACGCCCAGCAAGAACGCCAAGGCCCTGGTCGGCACGGTCGAGGAGGCCATACGCCACGGCGCCGACGCCGTGTCCTGCCACGTGAACCTGGGCGATCCCGACGAGGCGGCCATGCTTTCCGACCTCGGCCGCGTCGCCGAGGCCTGCGACAACTGGGGCATGCCGCTCATCGCCATGGTCTACGGCCGCGGTCCCAAGATCGCCAACTCCTACGCTCCCGAAGTCGTGGCCCACTGCGCCCGCGTCGGCAACGAGCTCGGCGCAGACATCGTCAAGGTGTCCTACACGGGCGATCCGGCCTCCTTCGCCGACGTCGTGGCCGGCTGCTGCGTGCCCGTCGTCATTGCCGGCGGCCCCGTCATGGACTCCACCCGCGAGCTGCTCACCATGATCCACGACTCCCTCAAGGCCGGCGGCGCCGGCTGCTCCATCGGCCGCAACGTCTTCGAGCATCCCCGCCGCACCCAGCTCGTGCGCGCCATGCGCGCCCTGGTCCACGAGGACGCCGACATCGAAACGGCCATGAAGATCGTGGGCGACGACTAGACCCTACGACAGCAGACACCCTCTCGCAGCGCCAAGGGGCGGAGAAAGCAGAGACTTTCCCCGCCCCTTTGCCGTTCTCAAACTGACTTTTCTTGTTTGGCGGCGACGCGATCTTCCTGCGCCTTGCATGGCATTTCCAAGCGCAGGCAATCCGTGATAGAGATTTTCGCGAAGAAGCCACGGCACCGCTATTATCCCGAACAGCCCTGTCCAGAAGCAGCACCGGGCCCGGAGATGGAGGACGACATGTCACGCAAGATTGCGACAGGCGCACAGAGCTTTTCCTTTCTTCGGGAAAACAATGCTTTCTACATTGATAAAACAAAATTCATCAAAGAATGGTGGGAAAATCTTGATCAAATTACACTGATTACCCGCCCACGTAGATTTGGAAAAACACTGATGCTGGATACAGTCCGCACCTTTTTTTCCCCAGAATTTGCGGATCGCAAAGACCTTTTCACAGGACTATCTATATGGCAAGATGATAAATTTCATAAATTGCATGGAAAAATTCCTGTAATATTCCTATCATTTGCCGATATAAAGTGCGACACTATTGAGAAAACAAAGTATTTAATTAAATACGAGCTAGAAAATTTATACAAATCATATAGTTTTTTACTGAATTGCGAAGACTTTTTTACTTCTGATGAACGCAATATATTTACATCAGTTAGCAGACTTATGCCCGACGATCTGATGCAAATAGCTGTTAAAGATCTTTCAAAATACTTAAAACAATTTTACGGCATACGCCCGCTCGTCCTCATTGATGAATATGACACACCCATGCAGGAGGCGTGGTCGCATAATTACTGGGAAGAATTGACGTCCTTTATGCGTGGATTTTTTAACTCGACTTTCAAAACAAATCCATACATTGATCGTGGATTGATAACTGGCATTACAAGAATAAGCCGTGAATCTCTATTTTCTGACTTCAATAACTTAGAAGTTGTCACTGCTACTTCTGAAAAATATGCTGACTGTTTTGGCTTCACAGAGACAGAAGTCTTTATGGCTATGGATGAATTTGAACTTTCTGAAAAGCAGAAGGTTAAAAGCTGGTATGACGGATTTATTTTTGGTAATATTCATGACATTTATAATCCTTGGTCAATAACACAATACCTCGCAAAAAAACGATTTAGGCCTTATTGGGCTAATACAAGCTCAAACACTATGGCTACAGACTTTATCGCTCAAGGTGATGCTAAAATCAAACAATTAACTGAATTGCTTCTTATTGGAAATTCAATAATTGTAAATTTCGATGAAGAGATTGTGTTTTCTCAGTTGCGAAGAGATCCAGGCGCTATATGGAGTTTTCTACTTGCAGCAGGATATGTTAAAGTTTTATCATATAAAGACGAAATTAGCGAATATGAAATTACACTAACAAACCATGAAATGATGCTAATCTTTGAAAAAAACATTAAGGAATGGTTTAGTAAACCTAAGCTTGCGAACATAACAAGTGAATTTTATCAAGCACTTATAGAATATGATTTGCAAACAATCAATTCTACGATACAACGCATCTCTCTAGAGACATTCAGCTGGTTCGACACGAGCGGAAAGGAACCAGAACGCTTCTACCATGCCTTTGTTCTTGGCATGCTCGTGGATTTGAAGGCCAGCTACGTTCTGGAGTCCAATCGGGAGAGCGGAAAGGGCCGCTACGACATCCTGCTGGTTCCAAAGGATGTACCGGCACATCCAGGCATCGTCATCGAATTCAAGTCGCTGGATCCGCAGCGCGGCGAAAAGGAGCTTGCCGACACCGCCAAAGCCGCGCTCGAGCAGATACGGAGCCTGTCCTATGCGGCGTCCCTGAAGGCACGGGGCGTCCCTGAAGACCGCATCCTGACCTACGGCTTTGCCTTCAAGGGCAAGGACGTGCTTGTCGAAGGCGGCAAGGCCTGCTGACGGCGCCAGAGCACGCCTCCTCTCCTGTCTGCGCCGCGCTCAGAGAAAGCGCCTGACTATCTCGCCCACGCTCGAGGCAACGCCCTGGCCGGCCTCCAGGACGGCCTTCGCCGACCCTGCCATGGCGAAGCCTCCGAAGTCCCGCAGCATGTCGATGTCGTTGCCGTCGTCGCCCATGGCGACCACCGATTCCGCCGACATGCCCCAGAGCCCAAGGAGGCTTCTCAAGCCTGCCGACTTGCCGGCACCGGCGCCGACGATGTCCACGAGGGAGAGGCTGCACAGCACCAGCGCCTCGCCTGCAGTCTCCCTGCGCAGGACTTCAGCCTCGGTCTCCGCCTCCTCGCGTGACGGAAAGGCCAGGCTTATCTGCTGGAGCCTGTCCTCCAGCGCCTCGCCGAGGGAGACGGCCGGCATGGGATAGCGCGGATTGACCCAGTAGCCGTGCTTTCCCTCGAGCACGCGCATGCGCGTGCCGTCGAAGAGGGCGCAGTGGCTGGCCCTGGCCACGGCCGGATGGCGGAGCAGCCTCCTGCGCAGGGAAGCGGCAAGCTCGGTGCGCCCCAGCTCCCGGCCTGCCCCGTCGAGCACAAGGGCGCCGTTGTTGCAGATGCTGAAGTCGCAGGGCAGATCAAAGCGCGCCAGCTCGCGCTGGAGCGTCTTCGCGCCCCGGCCGGTCACGATGCCGAAGCGGTGCCCCCGTTTCCTGGCAAGCTGGCAGGCCTCGCGATCGGCATCGGCAACGGCGCCGTTCCTGTAGAGCGTGCCGTCGAAGTCGCAGGCAAAGAGCTTCATGCGCCAGCCTCCCTAGCGCCTGCCGTGGCCAGGCCCGCCCGCTCTGGCCGGCACCGGCTCCCAGAGGAGCCTATCTTCTGCCAGCTCGCCTGGCAGGCTGGCATCGGGCTGAACGGCAGCGTCCCGTCCAGCGCCGGGTCTGACGGCGACAGAAGCTTCCGCCGGCTTGGGGGCTGCAGGAGCCGTGGCGACAGCAGGCTGTCCTGCTTCGGACTGGCGGACTTCAGGCTGGGGGGCTTCAGGCTGGCGCTCGCCTGCCGCCCCCGCCTCCGGCGCACCAGGCCGTTCAGAGGCCGTTTCGGCGGGCTTTTCCAAGCTAGTTTCCGGAGAGCTTCCCTGGGAGCTTTCGGAAGACGGCGCCGCAAGCGGACGGGGGCCCGACGCTTCCCCGCCGGCAGGACCATCGCCCTTCCCCGCCTCTGCGCCAGCGCCGGCTGGCGTGTCTGCAGGTGCAGAAGGCGCGTCTCGCCGGCCCTGGCCGGGCTGGGCTTGTTCCGCTTCCGGCAACGGGACAGGCTGATGCCGGTCCGCCTGCCCGGAAGACGGCTCCTGCTTTCCCTGCGCCGACGTCTCGGCAGCCCCGTCCGGCTGCGCAGGCCCTCCGCCTGGCTGCAGGGCAAGCGCCCGCTCCCTGGCAAAGCGGGCGCCGGCACGCTGCATGCCGGATTCGCCGCCCTCCTGTGCCCGCGCTGGAAGCGGGGGCAGACCCGTGAGGGAATAGCCCGCTTCAAAGGGCTCCAGGCAGGCCAGGAAGGCCTCTGCCTTCGACCTGTCGCCGGCAAGGGCAAGCTTTTTCTGCGCTTCGGCCTCGCCGAGCCCCAGGGCTCCCTCGGCCACGGCGCAGAGCACGGCCTGCGTACCGGCAAGGGAGGCATCAGGCCTGGCCTCGCCGTCAGGCGCGGGATCCCAGTGCAGCACGCCGCGCTCCAGCGTCAGCAGGAGGGGGCGCTTCCATGCCGGCGCCTTGAGGCTGAGCGACAGGCTCCGGCCCTTGGCCTTCTCGCCGTTGACCAGCAGGGCAAGATAGGCGCCCATGTCCTCGGGCGCCATGCGGGAGGCCATGGCAAGAAAGCCCCGGCCTGCCGGCAGAACGCCGCCCCTGAGCTCGCGGGCCGCGGACAGGTAGAGATTGCGGCGCCTGGCGCCCTCCTCCTGGTAGGCCAGCTGCTCCAGGGCTTCGGCGCAGAGCATCCGGGCCGGCACGATGCCGGGATAGGCTGCGACCACATGTCCCAGCACCTGCACGGCCCAGCGGTACTCGCCGGCCTCCATGCAGGCCCGGGCCTTGGCGACCACTTCGCCGGGCCCGCCCATGAAGGCGACGTAGCGGGCGCCCTCCTCGGCGGGGCCAAAAAAGCGCATGCGCAGGGGATTGGCCTCGACGGCGCCGACGCTCCTGCGCCAGAAGGCCTCTATGATGTCGGCGAGCGGCGTTCCCGCAAGGCGCAGGCTAGGAGCAAGGTCGTCGGGCAGGCGCAGGCGCTGGGCTATGGCTTCGGGCCCCAGGCCCTGCCCTGCCAGATGCAGGGTCTGGTCGTGGACGTAGCGCCAGAGATCGCGGGCCTGCACAAGCCTTGTCCTCACGGCATCCCTGCCGAAGACGGGCCAGCAGCGTGCGCCGAACATGACCTCGGCGTCCCCGGCATGGCGGAGGGCGTCATCCAGGCTCTGCGACCAGCCGAGGAGGTCGGGTTCGCCATAGGCGCCGGCAGCGCCGGCAAGGCCCGCGGCCTCGTCGCCCGCCATGGCGGGCATGGCCGCCCGGGGCGCCAGCAGTGCCTTGAGCTCGGGGATGTAGCAGTGCATGCTGCCCGGCAGCGCGCCCTCCCCTTCGGCAAAGAATTCCAGCGTCAGCCCGTCGACGGCAAGGCGCGTGCGCCCGGGACCGACGAACTCCGTCGGCGGAAGCAGGGCCGAGAGGCCTTCCGCCGAGCGCATGCCGGCATCGGCGCCCACCTGTCCCAGCGGGCCGGGCGCCAGGAAGTCGCCCCGCTCGAAGCCGAGCCTGCGGGATCGGGCAAAGCCCTCCAGCCTGGCCTCGGCAAGCACGCGGCGCATGAAGCCGGCAGGCGCGATGACCCGCACCCGGCCGGCCTTGACGTCCTCGGGCGGGCAGACGCCTTCCGCCCCGCCGTAGCGGTCTGGGCTGGCGCCGGTGTAGACGACGGCGGCGACAGGGAGCCCCGGCCGGCAGGCGTAGTAGAGGCCGAGGGCCAGCTGCGCCGTCTCCACCGAGGAGAGCGGATCCACGACAATAAGGCCTGTCTTGCCCTCGATGAGGGTCATGTTGGCGAAGTCCGCGCCGCGCACCTGGTAGATGCGCTCCGCCACCTTGAAGAGACCGCCCTCCATGAGCAGCCTTGCCTGCAGCCAGAGCCTGGGATGGACGCTGGCCGGCGCCTCGCTCGACTTGAGGAAGTCGTAGGGCGAAAGGTCCAGCACCGTCTGGCCCGACTTGTCCTTGAACACGCCGAAGAAGGGAAGCTGGACCATGAAGCCCTGGCCGGCCTCGCGCATCAGGGTCTGGATCTGCCCCGGAGCAAGCGCCCTCTGCGCCTGGCGGTGCAGGGAAAGCGTTGCGGCCGACGGCTGCGAAGGAGCAGACGGGACCGCCGCATCCGCGGCTGGCCCGGCAAGGGCCGGAGCGCAGGGCGACGAGAGGCCTGCCAGCAGCAGAAGGACGGCATGCGGGAGCAGTCGGGACATGGAAGATCTTCACTCGGGGGTTGACGGTGCGGGAGCAGACGGGAAGCTTGTGTCCCGCCTCTCCCTCATATAGCCAAAGACGGCGGAAAGCTCCAGCGATTGCAAGGCCTTGAATCCTGCCTGGAAAGGGCTTTCCGCTCCCTTCTTGACAGCGGGCAGGCGCTTCCCGCAATCTGTCGCAGCGCAAGCCAAGCCCGTCCTGGCGGGCTTCCCGCACATCTGCTCAGGCAGGCTTCTCCCCCCCCAGCACGCCAAGGCCTCCCAGGCCCCGCGACCGGCAGGAGGCTAACGCATGCTCCTCGTCTTCTTCTGCGCCATCCTCGCCACGGCGATCTACCTCTGCGTCCATGTCGCCGCCAGCCCCCGCCTTCCCTGGCCAGCCAAGGCAGCCCTCTGCCTCCTCATCCTCGCGGCCTCGCAGATGCACGCCATCCAGCGCGGGCTTTTCGGCAGCCTCTCCGGCCCCGACATGCCGGCCTGGCTCCTCAAGATGCAGGCAGCCCTCTTCTGCGCCCTGATCCTGCTTGGCCTCATGACGCTTGCCTGGGACGCAGTCCGTCTCGTGCGCTGGCTGGCGCGGCGCGGGCTTTCCCCTTCCAAGGCCATGCATGGGGGGCCAGCCAGTCCCGGACGCAGGCGCTTTCTCCAGGGGAGCGCCGCTTCGGCGGCCTTCTGGACCGGCGCGCCGGCGGCAAGCCTTGCCCTTGGGGCCAGCGGGACGATCTCTGGCACGGCCCAGCCCCGAGTCCGCGAGACGCTGCTTGCCGTTCCTGGACTCGATCCCGCGCTGGAGGGGCTGTGCATCGTCCACCTCGCCGACCTGCACATCGGCCCGCTCACAAGCAAGGCGTGGGTGCGCCAGATCTGCCGGGACGCCAGCGCCTGCAGACCCGACCTTGTCTGCATCACGGGCGATCTCTCGGACGGCGCCTGCAGCTTTCAGGCCGCCGGCGGCGGCACGCGCCGGGAGGCGGCCCTGGAGCTTGCGGCGCTGCAGGCCAGGCTCGGCGTCTTCGCCTGCACGGGCAACCACGAGTACTACAGCGGCTACGCCGACTGGATGGCCGTCTACCGCGAGGCCGGCATACGCCTGCTTCACGGCGAGGCCATGGCGCTTGATGCAGGCCGCGCGCCCCTGGTTCTCGCCGGGCTCGACGACCCCGCGGCTGCACGGATCCTGGCGATCCCGCCAAAGCCGCTGGCGGAGGTGCTTGCAAAGACACCGGATCTGCCGAAGCAGGCCTTTGCCGTCGTCATGGACCACCGCCCAGGCCGGGCCTTCGACAACGCCATGGCAGGCGCCAGCCTTCAGCTGTCGGGCCACACCCACGGCGGCCAGTGCCTCGGCATGGCCCGCATCGTGGCCAGGGCCAACAGGGGCCTTGTGGCCGGCTGGTACCGGGCGCAAGGCATGCCGCTCTACGTCACGGCAGGCGCCGGCCTGTGGCCCGGCTTTCCCGTCCGGCTCGGCGTGCCTGCCGAAATCGCCGTCATCCGGCTGGCAAGGGCGGCAGGCGGCGCGCTGGAAGCGGACGGCAAGGCCCTGTGACGGCAAGGCGCGTTCCCGGCATGCCGTTCCGGGTGCTGGCGCTGTCGCGCTGTCTCTTTGACCGCCTGCAGAGGCTCTCGCGGCGCACGGCCTGAGGCCAAGCCCAGCAAGCGCAGCAGAGCGCCGGCGGGCGGTTTCCGGAGAGGCGCCGCTCCTGGGCTCCTGGCGGCCAAGCTGGCTCAAGCCCATGCCCGAGCGCCCGGGAACGGCCTTTCGGCCACTCCCGGGCGGAAGGCAAGGCAGCTGCCGTGCATGCCTAGCGCTTGGAGTACTCGGCCATCTTCTCGGCGTAGATCTTGCGGACAGCGTTCTTGAAGTCCTCGAGCTCGAAGTCGCCCCCGCTCTCGAGTATGGTCTTGGCCACCTGGCCCACGGCCCAGGTGCAGCCCGCGGCCACGGCGCCGCCGATGACCGAGCCCAGGCCCGGCACGAGCTTGCTCAAGGTGCTGAAGAGCATGGGGCCGGCCACGGCGGAAAGGGCCGCCAGCGCCAGCGACCGGGCCGAAGCCCTGTCGAGGGGCCTGCCGTAGAGCCTGCAGAGGCCGAGCAGCAGGGAGACCTGGGTGGTGACGATGAAGGGCATGTCCGCCACGGGAATGGGGGCGACGCCAATGCCTCCGGCCACGGCCGCGGCGGCCAGAATTATCTTTTCGGCAAGCTCGGCGCGGCTCTGGGCAACGAGGGAGCAGCACTGCCACTCGAGGCGGGCTGCCGGCGGGAGGGCATTGGCCAGGGCGTCGGAAAGGGCCGTGAGGTTGCAGCCCTTCGCCGGATCCTCGACGGCGGCGCAGGCGAGCACGGCCTGCGGCTGGAAGGGCGAGGTGCATTCGGCAAGCTCGGCAAGCCAGGCATGCACGGCGCGCTCCGCTTCGGAGGAGCCGGCATCCACGTCGAACCTGGCGCCGTTGAAGTCCAGGCCCGCGGCACGGTTCACGCAGGAGCCGGCAACGACCAGGGGAACGCCCGGGCACAGGGCGCGGAAGCCCTTGAGGCAGAGGGCGGAATCGTCGCCGAAGGCGCCGGGATAGGACTCGACCCAAACCAGCACGTGGACGGAGCGCAGGAGCCTGGCGAGCTTCCTGTCGTCGGCGCCGCCGGCAAAGGCCTTGAGCCGCTCGCCCTGCGGAGCGTCGACCACGAGGATGCGGGGCAGGGGCTCTTCGGGCGGCTCCTCGGCGCCGGATTCGAACTGGGGCGCTTCGCTGTCGAGGTCGAGGTGGTAGATCTTGCCTTTGGTGATGGCGCCGGCCAGCGCCCGGCGTCCGGAGCCGGGAACGCCGACGAAAGCGACGGTGGGGGTGATGGTGGAATCGACGGTTTCAGCCATGGCACGTCCTCCGCAAGGGCTTTGGCGTCCCGGACCGGCAGGGATTTGCCGGCAGGGGCGGATCGTCCAAGAGATAGGCTTTTCCCGCCGTTTGTAAAGCAGGAAGCGGCACGTTCCTTTCTGCGCCGAAGCTCCTCCTTCCCGCCTCGCGCGACAGGCATCGGCAAGGCGGGCCGACGATCCCTCGGCAAACCTGAACGTCAGGTGTCAGGCCGTCAGGTTCGCGCCACGTCAGCGCCCTCGCCGTCGCTCCGCCTGGCGGCTCTGGCCAGTCAGCGGACGGCAGGGGCAAGGCATTCCTGCGCAGAGC
>JAEEPQ010000265.1 GCA_016284885.1 Desulfovibrio sp. | reverse complement strand
GAACACGAGGGAGAGGAGCGCAACCCAGACGATGGGGGAGCGGCCGAAGCGGCTGGACGCCTCGCGCTTCAGGATGGTGCGGAAGAAGAGGAAGCCCAGCACCGACCAGAGCACGAAGAGGAAGTAGCTCTCCGCGGCCATGGTGCTGTTCGTGAAGAGGTTCGGCGCCAGCAGGTAGGCTTCGAACAAGACCATGACGGCAACGCCGGCCATGCCTGTGCACTTTTCCAGCGTGTCGCACTGCACCTCGGCCTGCTTCCATGCGCAGGCGGAGACGAAGGCGTAGACCATGGTCGCCCCGATGGTGGTCACGTCCACGATCCAGCCTATGGCCGTTCGGCCGATGAAGGCGGTGGCGAGGGAGACGCAGCCCACCAGCAGGACGGCGGTCGCAGGGACGCTGTGCCGGTTGAGCGAGGCGAAGCGCCTGGGGAGGATGCCGTCCTTGGCCAGGGCGTAGAAGAGCCGGCTCAGGCTGAGGATGTTGCCGATGAGGCTCGAGAGCACGAGGCTCAGGAGGACGGCCATGAGAAGGACGACGCCGGCCTGGCTCATGTAGTTCCTGGCCGCATAGAAGGCGGGCAGGCCTTCGATGCCGCTCAGCTGGTCCAGATGCCGGATGTAGTCGAACCAGGAGTCGAACTGCGCAGGCCAGGCGGTTGCCGAGAGCAGCGTGATGAAGGCGTAGATGGCCGTCGTGGTGATCACGATCGCGACCAGCACCCGGAACGATCTGCTCGGAATGAAGCTGAACTCCTCGGTGGCTGGGAGATGTTCTCGAAGCCGATGAAGGCTCAGGGAGAGATGATGGCAATCTTGGCGACCTGCGAGAGCACGGCTGCATCGGGCACGAAAGGCGGATCGAAGGCTGGAGCACTGCTCGCGGCCCAGAGGAAGCAGACTGTGACGGCAAGGGTGAAGCAGATGGCAAAGCCCAGCATGAGCAGGGCCGTGGCCTTTTTGCTCCCCGTGCACACGAGGGAGAAGAGCCCTATGGCGCCGGCCGTCAGCAGCACCTCCCCGAGGAAGATGTCGTAGCCGAAGATGGTGTAGAGCTTGCCGACCTGGAAAAGCCCGCCCAGAAAATACCTGGCAAAGAGGGGCAGCGCCGTGGCGTTGGCCCAGAAGATGGCAAGGTAGGTCAGGGCGAGGAACCAGGCGACGAGGAAGCCGTGGTCGTGGCCGAAGCAGCTCCTGGCGTAGGCGCAGGCGCCGCCCGCCTCGGGATAGCAGTTCATCATGTAGTGGCAGTTGCGGGCGATGATCAGCATGACGAGCCCGCCCGCCAGGGTGCCCAGCAGGCTGCCGACAGGGCCGGCCTGGGCAAGGTAGGTGCTGCTGGTAATGACAAGCGAGCCCCAGCCTATGCTGGAGCCAAGGGCCAGCGCCCAGGCTCCTGCAGGGCCTAGATAGGGTGTCAGCCGCCGCGCTTCATCAGCCATTGCTCAAACTCCTTGCCGTGGGGGCCAGACTGTCCCGGACGCCCTGTTCCGCAAAAAAACCGCGCTAGCGCCAGCCTCTCCAACGGCTGGAGGCCTTGGCAGGGAGCCGTCGCCTTCTGAACGGAAGGCTCTGTCGCGTTCCTCAGGCTCGTGCGTCGCATTACGTCCAATACCCGCTTGCCTGCCACGCGCAACAGGCTCTGAAGACGCTTTCGGGGTCCTGGCAGCTGGCGCCATGCGCAGAGGCCTGGCCGGGCCGGACAGGCCCGAAGCCCCGGCTGCCCCCGGCTGGACAAGGCTGGCGACGCTGGGGCATAGTCGCTCCTGCCTGGCGCCGGAACCTAACCGGAAGGTAGCCGGAACGGAGCCAGGACAGTCAGGACGGCTTCAGGGCGACAGGCGGAGTTTTTCCATGCAGCGACGCATCAGCTTTCCTTCCGGACTCGAGCGGGCAGACCTGGCGCCCGAGGAGGAGGCAAGCCTCGCCTTTTTCGCAAGCGCCCTGCCCCAGGACTGGGAGATCTACGTCCGCCCGCACCTGAACGGCCTTGCGCCAGACTTCGTCCTGCTCAGTCCCGCCGGCGGCCTCGCCGTGATCGAGGTGCGCGCCTGGACGGACGGCTTCCTTGCCCAGTGCCGGGACGAGGCCCTCCTGCGCGAACCCTTTGCGCGCCTGCGTCTGGCCAAGGAAGAGATCTTCGAGATCTACTGCCCCCGCCCCGGCCTGGCCGCCGGCCTGGCCCATCGAAAAATCGCCTCTGCCTACAGCGCCATACGCTGCGGACTCATCTGCCCCCAGGCGAATCTTGGGCACTTGTGCGCCCGCTTTGCGCCGGGACCAGGCAGGGGCCCGTTCATCTCCGCCAGGGAGTGGAATTCGGGCTGGCTCGCTCTCGCCGGCCAGGGCGAACTGGCGAGCTGCCAGACGGGCTGGCTTCTGCCGAACAGGGGCCGGCGCAATCCCTTCATGCGGCCGGAATATGCGTCCGACGTGCGCAGCTGGCTCATGGCCGGGGCCAGGCCTCGTCGTCCCGAAGGCGCGCCCGTGCTGGACGCCAGGCAGAAGGCCATCGCGGCCTCCCGCACGGCAACGGGCTACCGCCGCATCCGCGGTCCCGCGGGCTCGGGCAAGACGCTCGTGCTCTGCCGGCGCGCGGCCCTGCTTGCCAGCCAGGGCAAGGAGGTGCTCTTCCTCACCTTCAACGTCACCCTCGTGAACTACATCCGCCATCTGGTCCAGCTCAGCCTCCCGGATCCTGCCGCCATGGACAGGGTGGTGGTCCTGAGCTTCCACGCCCTA
>JAEEPQ010000051.1 GCA_016284885.1 Desulfovibrio sp. | reverse complement strand
GATGATGCATTGTTCTGCGTATCCCTAGAAGACGAACCTGGGATCCTTGAGCACTTCCTCCTTGACGATCTGGACGATCTTGGGACTGAGGAGCAGGATGCCGATGAGGTTCGGGAAGGCCATCATGGCGTTGGCGGTGTCGGAGATGAGCCAGACGGTGTCGAGCTTCATGACGCAGCCGGCGCCGGCAGCGAGGCAGAAGAGGATGCGGTAGTACTTCACGGCGTTGTCGCCGATGAGGTAGATGACGCAGCGCTCGCCGTACACGGCCCAGCCGAGGACCGTGGTGAAGGCGAAGACGGTCAGGGCACAGGTGACGACCATGCCGCCGACGTTCGGGAAGACGTGCTCGAAGGCCATGTGGGTGAGGACGCCGGCATTGCCCGCGCCGGAGTTCCACACGCCGGTCACGAGGATGGCGAAGCCGGTCATGGTGCAGATGACGAGCGTGTCGATGAAGACGTCGAGCATGCCGATGGAAGCCTGCGCCAGCGGGGACTTGGTCGTGGCGGCCGCGTGGGCCATGGCCACGGAGCCGAGGCCGGCCTCGTTGGAGAAGATGCCGCGGGCCACGCCCATGCGGATGGTCAAAAGCACGGTGGCGCCGGCGAAGCCGCCTTCGGCTGCGGTCGGGGTGAAGGCCTCGGTCACGACCCACATGAAGACGCGGGGGATTTCCGTGATGTTCATGAGGATGACGCAGATGGCGAAGCCCACGTAGAGCACGGCCATGATGGGGACGATCTTGCCGGCCACGGCGCCGATGCGCTTCACGCCGCCGAGCAGGATGAGGCTGACCAGGCCGAGGATGAGAATGGCGCTCACCCAGGTCTCAATGCCGAAGGACTTCTGGAGGCTGGTGGCCACGGCGTTGACCTGCACCAGGTTGCCAATGCCGAAGGACGCGATGAAGCCGAAGATGGCGAAGAAGGTGCCAAGCCAGACCCAGTTCTTGCCGAGGCCGTTCTTAATGAAGTACATGGCGCCGCCCACCCAGTTGCCGGCGGGCGTCTTCTCGCGGAACTTCACGGCGAGCAGGATTTCGGAGAACTTGGTCATCATGCCCACGAGGGCCGTCATCCACATCCAGAAGAGGGCGCCGGGGCCGCCGATGGCGATGGCCGTGGCCACGCCGACGATGTTGCCCGTGCCGATGTCGCCGGCAAGAGCGGTCATGAGGGCGTTCCAGGGCGAGATTTCACCCTTCTCCGACTGGTGGTCGCGGCCGCGCCACAGGCAGCGGTAGGCGTGGATCCAGTTGCGGAAGGAGAAGAAGCGGAGAATGACGTTGAGGTAGAGACCCGTGCCGACGAGCAGCACGAGCATCACCGGCCCCCAGACGAAGTCGTTGATTTTGTTGATGACGGCAATAAACGCATCCATAAGGCAAACTCCAGGAAGGCAAGCTCCAGGCCTGAAAAACGTGGTTCCTCCGGCGGCGCGCCTTCAAGCAAGGCGTCCGTCCAGCGCGGCGGCAGGCAGAGCGAGCCCTGGGCAGGGCGGTCCTCAGCATGCGCCGTGCAGGCGCAGGGGTGCCGGAAGGGGGGGCTCCCGCTGGCGGGAGCGCCTGCGGCCGATGCCATGAGGCCGCTGGTTCTCAAGCCGGATCCGTGCGCGTTCAAAGAGGCAGATAATTGCTTTTATATACGTAGTTCCCAGACCGTGGGCAAGAAAAAGCTGGCCCTCCAGCCTTCCCGAAAGCGTCCTGGACAGGCTGGAGGGCAAAAGCAAGGGCGCCCGGCGGATTGAGCCAGGCGCCCGAGGAAAAAAGGGGGTCAGCAGAGAGCTATTCGCCCATCCACTTCTTCACGAGCTCGGCCATCTTGCCGTTGGCGCGCAGCTTCTCGAGGCCCTCGTTGAGGAGCTTCTGCAGCTTGACGTCGTTCTTCTGGAGGCAGAAGCCAAGGTGCTCGACTTCGGTGGTCTTGTAGGCCACGTGGAGCTTGCCCTTGTACTCTTCCTTCACGTTGGCGTAGTAGGTGGCCACGTTGCTGTCGCAGATGACGGCATCGATGCGGCCGTTGCCGAGGTCCTTCATGGCGAGGCCCACGTCGTCGTACTCGCGGATCGTGGCGCCGATCTTGGCCTTCTCCATGACGAAGATGCCGGTGGTGCCGATCTGGCCGCCGACCTTCAGGCCCTTGAGGCCGGACAGATCCTTGATGTTCTTGTCGGCGGGCATGACCACGGACTGCACGACGTCGTAGTAGGGCGTGGAGAAGAGGTACAGCTTCTGGCGCTCGGGCGTGATGGTCGTGGACGAGGAGACCATGTCGTACTTGCCGGCCGCGACGCCGGAGAAAATGCCGTCCCACGGCACGTTCTGGATGTCGAACTCGACCTTGAGCACCTTGCCCAGTTCGGCGAGCAGATCAACGGAGAAGCCCATGGGCTTCTTGTCGGCGCTCAGGAATTCCATGGGCGGCCAGGTGCAGTCGCTGGCAACGCGGATTTTCTTGCCTTCAGCCATGGCGCTGCCGGCCGTCAGGGCAACGGCGAGGACGCACAGGAGCAGTGCTTTGCGGAACATATGCATGCAACCTCCGGAAAAAAGTGGGAGCAGTCTCAGACAGCCTCCAAAAAAGGAGAGATCTTGTCGAATTCGCTAAGTCTATCTGGAAGAGAGGGCCTTTGTATACAACTTTCTGGCAGCTAGCTCTGGACGAGCGGCAGATCCTGGCGGCGCGGCATCGCCGGCTGGCCCTGGGGCTTGGCGTTGAGGCCGGCGCCGGGCTTGAGCATGGCGGTCATGCCGGCGATCATGCCGCCCACGGACGCCATGTCCGAGGGAATGACCACGGTGCTGGAGCTCTTGGCTATCTTGCCGAACTCTTCGATGTAGGCCTCGGCGAGCTTGAGCTGGGCCGCCGCCACGGCATCGCCGTCGAGCTGGGCCTTGACGGAGGCAAGGCCTTCGGCCGTTGCCTGGGCGATGCGCAGGATCTGGGCAGCCTCGCCTTCGGCGCGGTTGATCTGGGCCTGCTTGTCGCCCTCGGAGCGGTTGATGAGCGCCTGCTTCTCGCCTTCGGATCGGGCGATGGCCGAGGCGCGCTCGCCCTCGGCGATGTTGATCTGGCTCTGCTTCTCGCCTTCGGACTGCAGGATGGCCGCGCGCTTTTCGCGCTCGGCCTTCACCTGGCGCTCCATGGCCTGCATGATGCTGGCCGGCGGGGTGAGGTCGCGGATTTCGTAGCGCAGCACCTTGACGCCCCATGTGGTAGTGGCCGCGTTGAGGTCGGAGCACACCTCCTGGTTGATCTGCTCGCGGGACTCGAAGGTCTTGTCCAGCGGCATGCGGCCGATGGCGGAACGCAGCGAGGTCTGGGCCAGCTGCACGGCGCCGGTCACGTAGTCGGAGATGCCGTAGGCCGAGCGCATGGGATCCACCACCTGCATGTAGATGACGCCGTCTATGCTCACCGAGACGTTGTCCGAGGTGATGCAGGTCTGGGCCGGCACGTCGAGCACGTTCTCCTTGAGCGTCCGGCGGTAGGCCCGGCGGTCTACGAAGGGAATGATGAGGTGGAATCCGGCCAGCAGGGTGGAGTGGTATTTGCCGAGGCGTTCCACGATGATGGCCGTCTGGTTGGGCACGATAATGATGCCCATGAAGAGGAAGAAGAAGATGAAGAGGGCAACGAGGGCCGCGATGACGGTTCCAAACATGTGCTAGACCTCCAGAGGGCTTGGTTGCTGAGAAGTGAAGACGGCGTGGCGCAGGCGCACGGGCCTGACGGCGCATTCCCTGCCGCAGAAGGCGATGCCGCAGGCAGGAACGGAGGCAGTCTGGGGCGGCAGGCGCTTGACGTGCCTGGCGATGCTGGCCTGCTGGATCGAGCGAACATGAGGCGGGCCAGGCTGCTTCGCCGTGCGGCCGTGCTTGAGGGCAAAGACGAGGCTCTGGCCGGCGCCGATTTCCGTTTCGGCGACGTCGGGCGATCCTGCCTTTTGCTGTTGAATGTTGAAAAACACTTGCATCATGCGTAGCGTGAGGGGCTTGCCGAAAGCCGGAGGGCGCATGACGAGGCTTTGTCTTGCAGAAGTTCTTGCAGAAATTTTTACAGAAATATTTGCTAAGGCCCCCTCCAGAAAATTTGTTTCGTTGATGTCGTATAAAAATTTTTCTTTGACGCTTCTGAAATCTGAGCAGTCTATGTTGATAGAGATGTCATTCATCGTGCATTTATCTTTGTCAACATGGAATAATTGCAGTGGCATGGCATTGTTCTCAGGCATGCCGTCCGCTTCTGCCCAGCTACTTGGGGCGCACCAGAAGGAGCATGGCGTCTCCCGGGGCCGAAGAAACGACGACGATGCGGGCCCCCTTGGGGGCGGATGCCTGGCCTTCGAGCCTGGCCCGCCAGAAGCTTCCGCACACTTCGACCTGCCCCTCTTCGCCGGGGACGAGCTCCGTTGCCGCCCGGCCTTCCTGGCCCGACATCTGGTGTTCGAGTTCTTCGCTGGTGGCCTTTCTGCCGGAGAAGATTCTCTTCAGCTTTCTGCGGAAGAGCAGGGCCGTCAGCACGGCGAAGACGCCGGCTGCCGTGAACTGCCAGGCTGAATCCAGTCCCGCAAAGCTGGCCAGCGAGGCCGCAAGGCAGCCGAGGCCCACGAAGAGAAAGGCGCCCAGCGGGGCGAGGATTTCGATGACGAAGCTGACGACAGCGGCTATGAACCAGATGAGGGTTTCCGACATGGCTGGCTCCTTCTCTGGGAATCGGGATGCTGTGGCGGACATGCGCCAGTGCGGCGGCTCTGTCCGGATGTGATTGAAGCAGAAAACAGGCCTGATGTCACTCTTGATGCCGCTTTGCGGCCTGGGCCAGATCCGCCGGCGTGTTCATGTTGAAAAGGCTGAGCCCGTCGTCGCCTGGAGGACAGTCGACGGCTTGCCAGCAGGTTTCGGGAAGGGTCCGGAACAGGCTGTAGCGCCCCTTGTCCCGCGCCTCTCTGAGCAGGGGCAGGGCCGTCGTTTCCCAGACGGCGAAGAGCGGTTCCGGACGGGAAGCTTCGTCCCGCCGCAAGGCCGTCGCCAGCGTGCCCTCCGGCCGCAGCTCCCGCTGGGTTAAGAGCCGGACAAGGGGCTCCCTGCCGGCAAAGGGCAGGTCGCAGGCAAGGAAGAGCACGGCTTCAAATCCGTCCCGGGCGGCTCGTCCGAGAACGGACAGGATGCCCCCTAGCGGGCCGATTTCAGGCCCTTCGTCGAAGACGAGCCTGGCTTCGGCGGCACAGGCGCAGGCGGGCGAGCCTTGGCGCACGGAGACGTAGACCGCCCCGCAGAGGCCGTCCAAGAGAGCCAGCGTCCGCTCGAGCAGGGTGGATTCCCCCTCCGGGCCGGGAAGGCGGATCGTCGCCTTGTCCCGTCCCATGCGGCTGGAACGCCCTCCGGCAAGGACGCAGCCGGCAACGCCGGGAAAGCCGGCAGGGGAGGGGGGAGCAGCCTGCTTTCTGCTGTTCCCGCTTTCTGAGCGCGGCATGGCGGCCTCCTAGGGCACCGGCCCAATGAGCCAGACGGGGTGGCGGATTCTTCCGTGCAGGTCCCGTTCGCGCAAGACCCTCCCCTTCAGCTCCATCACGGCGTTCGCCGGCTCCTGCTCCATGCCCCGCAGGCGGAAGGGCTCGAAGAGGGGCTTGCCGTGGACCAGACCTATGCGGCCGGGGCAGAGCCCCTTGCCCTGGCGCTCCGGCAGGGACGCAAGCCCCACGCGCATCGTCTTGAGCTTCCAGTCGCTTTGGCCTGTCAGCCGGCGGACGAAGGGGATGCCGAAGAGGCCGAGGGCGATGAGGGCCGATCCCGGTCCTCCGGAGAGGCAGAGGCAGAGCTTGCCCTGGCAGTTCCAGGCCTGGAAGTTGCCGCCGGGCCTGAAGGCGCAGCCCTCGACGACGGGGGTGCCGCCGGCCTTGAGCAGGGCCTCCCGCATGCAGTCGCAGTCGCCTTGGCCGACGCCGCCCGTGGTGACGAGCATGGCGTTCTCCTCGATCCCCCGCAGGACGCGTTCGGCAATGGCGCCGGCATCGTCCGGCACGGCGCCGAGCAGGACGGGCTCGGCGCCCGCTTCCTGCACGTGGCCGGCTATGGCAAACTGGGTCGAATTGTAGAGCTTGGGGAAGGGCCGGGGGCTGCCGGGCTCCACGAGTTCGGAACCGGTGCTGAGTATGCCGATGCGGGGGCGTCTGAAGACGGGGATGCTGGTCAGGCCTATCATGGCGGCCCGTGCCAGATGGATGGGGGCGAGGCGCCAGCCTTGGCAGAGCACCCGGCGGTTCCTGAGCACGTCGCAGTCGGCGCGCCCGATGCCGAAGCCTGCAGGATGGGAAACTGTGACGGCGATGCGCCGGTCGCCTGCCAGCACCTCTTCGAAGGGCACGACGCAGTCGGCGCCTTTGGGCAGCGGCGCTCCCGTCATGATGCGGTGGCTGCCGTGGGGAAAGACGGGATCGCCGGGAACCGAACCTGCCGGCACGAAGCCCTCGACAAGCACCGGGACCGGCGTTTCGGGCGAGGCCCAGGAGATGTCTTCGGCGCGCAGGGCGTAGCCGTCGAAGCGCGAGCGCGTAAAGCCCGGCACCGAGAAGGGGGCGCGCACGTCCTCGGCCGCCACGCGTCCGAGGGCCTGCACAAGCGCCGCTTCCTCCGCCGGGGGAACGGGGCAGGGAATCTGCTCGAGCATGCGGCCTGCACGGGGGATGCTGTCGGCCTCAAGAGGAGAGGGAACACGTTTTGCGGGCTTGGCCTGCGCCGGCCCTTTCCTGGCTTGCATGGGCATGGCTCCTCCATGGCTGGCGCCGGAAGCGGACTGGCCTAGGACTGCCGGTCCTTAGCCTCCATAGCCTGCTTCTCCTTGGCTGTTGCAGGGCGGATGCGCTTGAGCTTCGGGCTGGCGGCCTTGAACTCCTCGGGCGTCGAGGGCTCCATGCTTGGCCGTCCGACGACGACGCCGATGTGGGAGCTGCACTTGACGTAGCGGACCTCATGGGCCTTGGCTGGGATCACGGTGCGGGCCGTCGACTCCGTCGAGATGGTGTAGAGGTGCATGCCAGGCCTTGCCCTGTGGACAAACCAGGTGCCGTAGTCGAGCATGCCTATGTCCCTGCCGTCCTCCTGCACGTAGTAGGGGGCGGGGAGGCCGAGGAGGGATGTTTCGGGGCGGAAGAAGCAGACTGTCCCCCTGCTGGCGTCGGGTGCGATCGGAGCATGTCCGGCCTCGGTCACGTAGTCGTAGGCGCCGGGCATTTCGGCGCATCCGCCGAGCAGGGCTGCGCAGGAGAGAAGGGCGACGAGGCAGAGTGCAGGTTTCGTTGGCTCAGGCATCGGCGAACTCCTATTGCCTGCAGTGTAGCCGTGCGTCGCAAGCTGCACAAGCGGCCAGCTGCCAGGGCGCGCGAAAAGGCCCCGGAACGTCAGCTCCGGGGCCGTGAAAGCGTGAACGGTGGCTTGCGACGGCTTTGAATGCGCTACTTTTTGGCCGCCAGGACGACGGTGGTGGCCTTCACCGCGCAGGTCACGGGCGCGCCTTCCTTGAGGGCGAGCTTGTCGGCGCTGGGCACGGTGATGGTGGAGGTCATTTCAAGGCCTCCGCAGTCGACGTCGACTTCCACGGCAACCTGGCCGCGGACGACCTTGGCGACCTTGCCGGCGTAGACGTTGCGGGTGGAGAAGACGTAGCCTTCGGCATCGTCGAGCAGGATGACGAAGCTGGCCTTGATCAGGGCGAGGACGTCCTTGCCTTCGGCGAGGCCGAGGCGCTTCGTGCTGCCCTTGGTGATGACGGCGACGACTTCCTTGCCGCCGGGGAGGGAAACGGTGATCTCGTCGTTGATGGCGCCTTCGACGATCTTGGCGACTTTGCCTTCAAAGCAGTTGCGGGCGCTGGTTTTCATGGGGGTGCTCCTTAATTGTGCAGAATGCGCTGAACGTGCTGGAACTGCCAGCCATGGCATTGCCGAAGCAATGCCCGCAAGAAGCGCCTTTTCCCGCTGGGCCTTCCGGATGCGCTACCCGCCTATGCTGTCCATCTTGCCGGTAGCCACCGCCGTGCCGCGCCGCTCCTTGAGGATGTCGGCGCCGACGGGCTTTTCGGCGAGGGCCCGCCGAATGGCGTCGGCGATGTCCTGGTCCGTCTTTTCGGGATCGCGGAGCAGCCCTTTCAAGGGGTACATCCTGTCCGAGAAGAGGCAGGTGCGCAGCTGCCCGTCGCTGGTGATGCGCAGGCGGTTGCAGGTCGAGCAGAAGTGGTTGGACAGGGCGCTGATGACGCCGAGCCGTCCCTGGCTGCCCTCGACCTCGAACATGCGGGCCGGTCCCCGGTCCGCGCGGGTCCGCTCCACGGGGGCAAGGCCTGCGTACTTCGCGGCCTCGGCGAGTATCTCGTCGGCGCCCCAGAAGCGGCCCCGGCTCCACAGCGTCTCCGAGCCCATGGGCATGAACTCGATGAAGCGCAGGTCGATGGGAAAGTCCCGGATGACCTTGAGGAAGGAGGGCATGTCCTGATCGTTGACGCCTCGCATGGCGACGGCGTTGACCTTGACGCGTATCCCGCTCTCGAGGAGCAGGTGCAGGACGTCCATGACCTCGCCGAGCATGTCGTGCCCGGTGACGCGCTTGAACGTTTCAGGATTGAAGCTGTCGATGGAGAGGTTGACGGCGTCGATCCTGGCCTGTCTGACGACGGGGATGAAGCGGCGCATCAGCGTGCCGTTGGAGGTGATGCGCAGGTTGAAGTCCGGAAAGTTTTCCCGCAGTCCCAGGAGAAGCTTGTCTATGCCCTTGCGGGCAAAGGGCTCGCCGCCTGTGAGGCGGACCTTGACGATGCCAAGGCCGCCCGCGATGCGCACAAGCCGGAGGATCTCCTCGTAGCGGAGCACGTCTGCATGCGGGATGAATTCCTCCTGCCCTTCGCCCCGGCAGTAGAGGCAGTGCAGGTTGCAGCGGTCCGTCACGGAAAAGCGCAGGTAGCTCACCTGGCGCTCGTGGGAATCGGAAAGCGGGATGGTGCTCATTGCGGACTCCAAGAAAAGGCAAATCGTCGCGTCTGTCAAATTTTCGTGACGAAAAAATGGCGCAACGGACTGAGATGTTTTTCTAATATTTTGAATTTATTAAACTATACTAGTCACTAATTTGTTGAAAATCGTGTTTTTTTAGAGTTCCCAAACGAGGGAAGCTACCCGCCTGCAGGGCTTGGGGGAAGGTACAGGGACAGAGGAAAAGCGTGTACTCGCCATCCTAGCACCATGGGCCGGCAGTTTCCAGACAGGATCGCTTTCGGCAGGGAGCTTGGCCGAAAGCGTGTCCAGCACGCCGCGTCAGGGAAATCCGCCTCAGGAACGGCCGCAAACGCCCTTTCTTGCCAAGGCATGGGCCATCTGCCATAGTGCAGACGCCCTGTCCGCAGAGGGCAGGGCCTTCCGTTACCCCTGCGGGAGCCTCCCCGGACGAGAGGGGCGGGCGCCGGAAGCGCCGGCTTTTCCCGCGCATTTCTTTCCATAAGGTTGGTGCTTCGTGGACGCATACAACGCCGGATGGCTTTCCATCCTGCCTCCCATCATAGCCATCGTGCTTGCGCTGTGGACCAAGGAGGTCTTCTTTTCGCTGATGCTCGGCATTCTCAGCGGAACCCTCATCTATGCCGTCGGCATGGACTTGAACATCCTCATGGGCACGGTCGAGACTGCCTTCGCCCTCATGGTCAAGAAGGTCGACTTCGACATCATCATGTTCTGCACCCTGCTCGGCGCGCTGGTCTACGTCGTCTACCTGGCAGGCGGCTCCAAGGCCTACGGCCGCTGGGCCGCCAAAAGGATACGCACGCGCAGGGCGGCCATGCTCTCCTCGGGAGCCCTGGGCCTTGGCATCTTCATCGACGACTACTTCAGCTGCCTCACCGTGGGCACGGTCATGAGCCCGGTGACCGACCGCGTTGGCATTTCCCGCGCCAAGCTTGCCTACCTCATCGACTCCACGGCGGCCCCCATCTGCATCATCGCTCCGGTCTCCAGCTGGGCCGCGGCCGTCGGCAGCAGCCTCGCGGCCACGGGCGCCTTCACCAGCGACTTCGCGGCCTTCGTCTCCACCATCCCTTGGAATTTCTACGCCCTGCTCTCCATCCTCATGGTCTTCATCGTGGCCTGCACGGGGCTCGACTTCGGCCCCATGGCCCGCGCCGAGGCCCGCGCCAAGGCGGGCGATCTCGGCGACGTGCGCGAGGTGGAGAAGGACGCCAAGCCCTCCGACAAGGGCACCATGGCCGAGATGTTCATCCCAATTTTCGCCCTCATCGTCTTCGCCGTGCTTGGCCTCATGTACAGCGGCGGCTACTGGGGCAAGGATCCCAAGTACCACACCTTCATCGACGCCCTCGGCAACGCCTCCGCCTCCAAGGCCCTGGTCTGGGCCTCCTTCGGCGCCCTGTCCGTGGCCTTCCTGCAGTTCGTGCCGCGGCGCCTGCTCAGCATGAAGACCTTCCTCGACGGCTGCATGGAGGGCATGAAGACCATGATGCCCGCCAACGTCATCCTGGTTCTCGCCTGGACGCTCAGTGGCGTGTGCCGCGACCTGCTCTCCACGCCGGCCTTCGTGCAGCACGCCGTCTCCGCCGGCGGCATGCCGGCTGCGCTCCTGCCCGCCTGCGTCTTCGTCATCGCGGCCTTCCTCAGCTTCTCGACCGGCACGGCCTGGGGCACCTTCGGCATCCTCATCCCCATCGTGGTGCCCGTTGCCCAGGCCCTTGATCCCCAGCTCCTGGTGGTCACGCTCTCCGCATCCCTGGCGGGCAGCGTCTTCGGCGACCACACCTCGCCCATCTCCGACACCACCATCCTCTCCAGCGCAGGCTCGGGCTGCAAGCACATCGAGCACGTCTCGACGCAGATACCCTATGCCGTCGTGGTCGCCACGGCCTGCCTCGTCGGCTACGTGGCGGCCGGCCTCACCGGTGGAAGCCTGCTCGCCAGCTTTGGCAGCGCCCTGATCGCGCTCATCGCGCTCGTCCTTGTCCTGCGCGCCGTCAGCGTGCACAGGGGCGACACGGTGGCGCCCGCCAAGGAGGCGTAGGCCACAAACCCTTTCTGGCTGTTCCGGCCTTTCTGGCCTTTCCCGACCCGGCCCTCAGGAGCCTCCTGGGGGCCGGGTCGTGCGTACGGGGCCTGCGGCTTGGGGGGCAAGGACGCCGTTGGCAAGGACGCAATTGGCAGGGGAACGACTTGCCGAGACCGCAGCGAAAAGACTCTGCGGCGGCGTTGACTGCCCGTGTGCGATTCGTCAACGGCAGCTGTCCTTCGCGTTTCCCTGCAGCTGCGGCGCGGAGGGGAGCCGCCTGCGGATGAGGCCTTGCGAAGGGAGACAGGCTTGCGCCTTTTGCCCTGCTGGGCCATAACATGCCCGCATGCTTCCCAGCGTGCCAGACGCGCCGGGGCTTGAAGGAGGAGCGGCTATGGATATACGCGACGAGAAGTTTTCCCACATGGACGAGGACGGCAACGTCACGATGGTGGACGTGGGCGCCAAGGCGGCCACGCGGCGCGTGGCCATTGCCGAGGGCGTGGTCGAGGTCAACAGCCACACCATGGCGCTTCTGCGCGAGAAGGCCCTGCCCAAGGGCGACGTGCTGACCACGGCCAAGATTGCCGGCATCATGGGCGCCAAGCGCACGTCGGAGCTCATCCCCATGTGCCATCCGCTGGCCCTGAGCTTCGTGGACGTCCGCTTCCGGCTTGAAGGACTGCGCATCTTCGTCGAGTGCGAGGCCCGCACCGAGGGCAAGACCGGCGTCGAGATGGAGGCCGTCGTGGGCGTGCAGGCAGCCTGCGCGACCATCTACGACATGTGCAAGGCCGTCCAGCGCGACATCGTCATCCGGCGCGTTCGCCTGCTCTTCAAGGACGGCGGCAGGAGCGGCGCCTTCAGGGCGCCCGACATGCCCTTCTAGGCCATGTGGTCCTGGACTCGCCAGAGCGTTGCCTGGTACGCCAGGGCTGCGGAGCAGAGCTCCTACTACGCGGACCTCGCCCGCGCCATGCAGCCCTTCATCAATCCCGACTGGACGCTGGCCGACATGGGCTGCGGGCTGGGCTTCCTCAGCCTGGAGCTGGCGGGCTTGGCGGCCCGCGTCGAGGCCTTCGACACCGATCCCCTGGCGCTCCGGGAACTCGAGCGCAGGGTGGCCGCAAGGGGGATAGCCAACATCCATCCCAGGCTCGAGGACGCCATGGCCTGCACGGAGCGCTTCGGCTGCTGCGTGCTCTGCTTCTTCGGCCAGCCGGGACGCATGGCAGCCTCCTTCCTTGAACGCGCAGGGCGCGTGCTTGCCGTGGTCAACGCCAGGGACTTCCGCGCCCTGGTGCCCGGCCGGGGACGCCAGGGGATGGAGAGCGACGCCGAGACGGCCGCCTTCCTCGAAGGTGCAGGCATACCCTACAAGCGCGTGCCGCTTGAGCTCGAGTTCGGCCAGCCGCTGGACTCCTTCGAGGAGGCGCTGGCCTTTGCCGCCCACTACGGCAGGGACGCCTCCGCCGGCGAGGCCGAGCGCTGGCTTGAAGCGCGCCTTGTGAAGCTGGGCGACGGGAGCTACTATCTGCCCCACGCGAAAAAGCTCGCTCTCTACGCCTTTCCTGCCTGAGCCAACGAGGCCTGGCCAAGGAGGAGAATCCATCATGAAAAGCACCCTGCCGGCGAATCTTGCCAGCTCTGTCCTTGCAGGCGCCCTTCTTGCCGGTTCCGGTCTCGCCCTCTTCAGCCAGCCCGCGCTGGCCGAGGTGAAGACCTACGGGCCGGAGCTCCAGCGCTTCAGCCTGGACGTGCCGGCCTCGTGGAAGGAAGAGCCCCAGGATGCCGGCATACGCCTCGTCTCCCCGGACGGCCGGGCCGTGGTGGCGGCCGCCGTTGCGCCCAGCGAGGGCAAGTCGGCCGAGGCGCTGACGAGGAAGATTGCCGGCAACCTCTCCGGCACAGGCATCAAAAGGCTGGACGAGAGCGCCTTCGCCTTTACAGTGATCTCGGAGAACACGCCCGTGCGCTGCATCCTGCGCGCAGGCGACGAGTTCTTTCTCGTGGAGGCCATGGCCGGCGATCCCGCCATCGCCGAGCCCGTCTTCCAGAGCCTCAAGCTGGAGGTCCATTAGCGTATCGCGGCTTTTTTTCGCATATGCGTTGACAGGCGCGCCTGCCAGGCGTAGGCTCCTTCTTCAGTCAGAAGCCATCTGGCACGAACCTGCATCTTTTATTCAAGGCAAGCTCTTATGACGACCCCTTCCTCCACCTTCATCTTTGCCGAAGCCGGACGCTATGCCGGCTATTGGTGGTGGCGTTCCGGAAGAAGGGGAAGGACGCGGGTGCTCTAGCCCGCAGTCCTGCAGCGCTTTTTATACACGCCGCCCCTTCTCGCCAGAGAGGGGGCTTTTTTTTTCCCCCGGCACAAACGGGCCCAGACGGGCCAGCCGGAGCACGAACCAGGAGGACTTTATGACAGCAACTCGCGGCCCCATCGCGCTGAAGCAGAAGGCCAGGCTTCTGCCGGCGGACATGGACACGCCCATCAGCCTTTTCATGGGCATGGCGGGCGCAGGCGACGGCATCCTGCTTGAAAGCGCGGCGGTCGACGGGCGCTGGGGGCGCTACAGCATCCTGGCCTGCGACATGCTGCTCTACGTCTCCTGCCAGGACGGGCTCCTGCGCCTTGCCATCGAGGACGACAGGCTCTCCAGCCTGCAGGAGCTGGACGGCATGCCCTTTGCCGAGGGCCTCAAGGCCCTCATGCGCCAGATTGCCATCGAGGCGCCCGAGGGCATGGAAGACCTGCCTCCCATCACCCGCGCCCTCTACGGCTACGTCGGCTTCGAGGCTGCAGGCCTCTTCACGCCGAAGCTGGCGGCAGTCATGCCCAAGGAGGAGGCCGAGGTCCGGCTGGCCCTTCCCGGCACCGTGCTCGTGCTGGATCACGTCTACAACCGCCTCTGCCAGGTGAGCATAGGCGCCCACCGCGAGGTGCGCAGCGCCCACGAGGCCAGCGTCCATCCCGCCGAACCCCAGTCCCTCGACAGCGTCCTCGCCGAGCCCTGCGAGGCGGCCTTCAAGGCGGGCGTGGACCGTATCCGCGCCATGCTCGCCCAGGGCGAGGCCATCCAGGCCGTGCCCTCGGTGCGCTTCTCCATGCCCTGGCGGGGCGAAGCCTTCACTCTCTACCGCCGCCTGCGCCGCATCAACGCCTCCCCCTACATGTTCTACATGCGCTTCCCCGGCATCACCCTCTTCGGCTCTTCGCCCGAGGTCATGGTGCGCTGCGCCAAGAACCGCCTCCAGCTGTCGCCCATCGCCGGCACCCGGCGCCGCGGCAGGGACGCGGCCGAAGACCTTGCCTTCGAGAAGGAGCTTTTGGCCGATCCCAAGGAGCGCGCCGAGCACGTCATGCTGGTGGACTTGGGCCGCAACGACCTCGGCCGCGTGGCCGCCAGGGGCACGGTCAAGGTGGACAGGCTCATGCAGGTGGAGCGCTTCTCCCACGTCATGCACATGACAAGCCACATCTCGGCCCTCATCCGCCAGGGCTTGGACCCCGTCGACGTGCTGGCGGCGGCCTTCCCGGCAGGCACGGTGTCCGGCGCCCCCAAGATCCGGGCCATGGAAATCATCCGCGAG
>JAEEPQ010000264.1 GCA_016284885.1 Desulfovibrio sp. | reverse complement strand
TCACCTCCTCCACCATTCCGGTGCTGGGACAGCTGAGGCGCCTCTTCACGGCATCGCTCGCCTTCAGCCTCAAGCCCAGCGAAGCCGGCCGCGTCCTGCCCGCGCAGGACGGCTGGACCGCCTGCCTTGCCTCGCTGGAAGAAGGACTCTCTCCCGACCTCGGCGTCCCCAAGCCCCAGGCCGAATGGCTCATGGCAGGCTCGGCCTGCGCGCCCAGGGGCACGCAGGTGCAGGGGCTTCCCGTCGACGTGTCGGTAGGCGTCCTGCACCGATCCTTCATGGTCTCAGGCGAGTGCCGCGCAGGCGGAATCCAGCCTGCGCCCCCGGAGCCCTTTGCCGAGATGCCTCTGGACTGGAAGCACGCCTACGGCGGCGAAGGCCTGCCTGAAAATCCCCGCGGCAGGGGCTTTGCGCAGTCTCCGGGCAGCATCCTTCCCTGCGTGCACGAGAAGAGCTCCGTGGCCGTCCTCACCGAGCCTCAGCCTGTTCCTGTCTGCCCCTCGGCCATGCATCTCGACGCCAGGCGCTTTGCCAGGCCCGGCACCTTCGATCAGGCCTGGCTTGGGCGCCGCTGGCCAGGCCCTCCGGACGACTTCGACTGGTCCTGGTACAGCCTAGCCCAGCCCTCCCAGCGCCAGGCCACGCCCTTCACGGGACTGGAGACGGTCTCCATCACCAACATGCACCCGGACTACGCCCGCCTCGAAGGTCGCCTGCCGGGCCTGAGGCTGCGCCTCTTCCTCGACTACGGCACGCCCGAAACGCCCGACTGGCGCGAAGTCCAGGCCCAGGCCGACACGGTCTGGCTCTTCCCCAACCAGCTCTGCGGCCTCGTGCTCTGGCACGCCTCGGCGCCCACGGCAGACGAGCGCAGCTTCGACATCCTGCGCGTGGCGGCCTGCCTCGAGCCCGCGGACCAGGCTCCCCAGGACGCCTCCGGCCTCATCGCCCAGGCGATCGCCTTTCAGCAGGAAGTGCAGGAGCCTGAAGAGGCCACGCACCCGGCAGAGGAGCCCGAAGAGGCGCCTGAAGAAGCGCCGGTAGCCGTGCAGGCGCCCCCGCCGCCCCCGCCTGCTCCGCCCGTGCCGAAGGCGCCGGAGCCTCCGAGGCCCGAGACGCCTGAGGAGACCTGCGCCCGCATCGCCAGCGAGGCCAAGAAGGACGCACCCGAACTGACGGAGGAAGCCAACAAGACGCTGAAGGCCATGGGGATGGACCCCATCGACCCCAGGCAGGTCGAGGCGCAGATCGACAAGCAGGCCCAGCAGATGCTGGCAACCATGAAGAAAAGCCAGCCGGACTTCCACAAGACCATGGCGATGGCCGGCTACACGCCCGAGCAGGCCGACAAGCTGGTCGATGCCGCCCTCATGACGCCGCCTTCGCCCCAGGCCTTCCCCAGCCCCCAGGCCTACGACATGGCGCTTGCCCGCTACGCCGACCGCTTCGCCGAGCTGACGGGCGCCTCCAGGAGCCAGCGCGACGGCCTCATCGCCCGGCTCAGACGCATCGACGCACTGCAGGCCGAGCAGCTGCTCCAGGCCAAGAACGCGGCCGAGGTGGAAGCCAAGATTCCCCAGGCCTCCCTGGACGTCCTCGCCAAGGCCGGCTTCAAGGCCGATCCCAAGGCCTACGACGCGGCCCTGGAGGGGCTTGCCGGATCCGGCCGCTCCGATGCAGAGCTTCTGGGCTCGCTCACGCGCCTCGGCACCTCCCTCGGACTGGAGCCGGGCGCCATGAAGGGCGCCATGGCCAAGGTCTTCGGCGCCGTCCGCGCGCAGACCTACCAGACCCCAGACATCCAGGGCGCGCTCATGCTGGCCGCCTCCGGCTTCCCTGCCCAGCAGGGCGCCATGGACCGGCTGCGGGCGCTGCTGAAGAGCCCGCCCCAGGGAGAGCTCTTCGACCTCGGATCGCTCGCCCGCAAGGCAGGCGTCAGCGATCCCGAGCTCCTTGCGCTGCTCGAGGCCGCCGACCCCCTGCCCATGGGCAAGCCCGAAGCGCCCAAGCCCGAAGATCCCAAGCCCGAGACGCCTCAGTCCACGGCGACGAAGACGGAGGATGCCGCCAGGCCGGCGCCTCCCGAAGACCCCCTGCCGGAGGCCGAACCTGAAGAGCCGGCTCCCGATGCCCCGCCCCTGCTCGACGGCCAGCATCTGGCAGGCGCCAACCTGGCAGGCCTTGCCCTGGCAGGCGCCCAGCTGGCAGGCGCCGACCTGGCCGGCGCCGACCTCTCGGGAGCGGATCTCGAAGGCGCCGACTTCTCGGGAGCAAATCTCCAGGGCGCCAGGCTTGCCGGCGCCAAGCTCGATGCCTGCGAATTCACGGGAGCCGACCTGACGGGCGCGGACCTGTCAGGCGCCCATGCGCACGACGCCGTCTTCGACAGGACCGTCTTCTCAGGCACGGCCGTCCAGGGCTTCGATGCCCAGGGCTCCCGCTTCCAGGCGACGCGTTTCACGGAGCAGGAGCTTGCCGGCGCCAGCCTCAGGGAAGCCGTGCTCAGCCAGACGCGGCTGGAGAGCCAGGCGCTGGCGGGCTGCGATCTCACGGGCGCCTCGCTCGAAGAGGTCTTGCTCGACGGCTGCGGCTTCGAGCAGGGCCAGCTTGCCATGGCGCGCTTCGACCGCTGCAGCGTGAACGGCACCTCCTTCCGGCACGCCAGCCTAGCAGGCAGCTCCTGGATGCGGACCAGTGGCGTAGAGGCGGACTTTCGCAACGCCCAGCTGGCTAACGCCCTCTTCGAGGAATGCACCTTCAC
>JAEEPQ010000263.1 GCA_016284885.1 Desulfovibrio sp. | reverse complement strand
CCCAGGCCGTCCTCCTGACGCCCTGTTCTTCTGCGTCCAGCATGCCGTCTGTCTGTGCATCCAGCGCCGGCGCCCTCCCTTCTGGCGCGCCATGCCTTTCATGCGGACGGCCAGCTCGCAGGGAGGGGTCCTGCTGCCTGCCAGAGCCATAGCATGCCTGCGCTTTCTGGCAAGTGCATGCTTTATGCAGGCTTCCTTGCTGTCCGGCTGACCGGCATCCTGCCTGACGGCAAGGCGCAGCCTTGCGGAGAAGAGCGTGCCAGCCTCCCTCTGTCCGCGCCGCGAGCAGCTCGACGTCCAGGCCAAGCGCTCCGCGAGCCTGCCTGCAGAGCAGGCTCAATGCCGGACGGCCCTCGCGACGAGCATCACGGCCTATCCTGTACGAAGGCTGCCGGTGCTCCTCCTGACGGCCAAGGGCCGCTGGGAGGGCCCTTGGGAGCGCCGCCGGGAGGACACGGGAGCGCCCTGCCCGCCGATGCCTTTGCCGACCAAGAGGAAAAGCCGTGCAGTTCCAGCGATACGCTATGCCGAACGCGCTCCGCCAGCCGGACGGCGACGCCCGTTCGAACCTGAAGCAAAAAAAGCTCTTGCCATGGCGCCGGACTTCCTGTACAAAGGGTTCTCGCGTCGGGGTGGTGGAATTGGTAGACACGCTGTCTTGAGGTGGCAGTGGCGACGCCGTGCGAGTTCAAGTCTCGCCCTCGACACCATCGATAGGAAGAAGGGCTGTGCCTCACAGGGCATGGCCCTTTTTGCGTTTCCCATCCCTGCGACAGACGCCTGCGCAGAGGAATCCTGCACTGGGCTTGACTGTCCGGGACGCAAAAAAGCACCCCCCAGCCATTCCAGAGGGTGCTTTCCTTTGCTGCTCGGGACAGGACGGCGGTTCGGGCAGCCGCCGTCCGCCTGCACCCTTGCTTATCGTCCCTTCCAGTCCTTCCTTAAGGGTTTGAGCGAAATAACCCGGCAGGCCGGCAAGCCTGCCGGCGCCTGCGAGCCACGCAACCATGAAGCTGCTCTGCACAGACGTTTCACCTCTGGCCCATCCCAGACTCTGGGATCGCGCCCTCGCCTGCTCGCTTCCCGCACGGAAGGCTTACGCCCTTTCCTACCGCTTCCCCAAGGACCAGTGGCTCAGCCTTGCCGCCGGCCTGCTCCTCTGCAACCTCCTGAGGGACGAAGGCCTCGAACCCGAAGCGGCGGGACTCCAGTTTTCGCACGCCGTGAAGCCTGGCCTGCCAGGCCACCCCGGCTGGCACTTCAGCCTGTCCCATTCGGGAAGCATTGCCGTCTGCATGCTCGGCAGGGTTCCCTGCGGCGTGGACGCGGAAGCCTGGTCCTCCTTTGAAGGCTATGATCCCGGCTTCATTCTCGCTCCGGAGGAAGAACACCTGCTGGAAGGAGTCCGCGCCCAGAATCGTCCTGCCCTGCTGGCCCGCATTTGGACCCGCAAGGAGGCCTTCCTCAAGTGCCTCGGCATAGGCCTCGCCGTGGAACCCAGGGAACTTTCCGTGCCCCCGTCCAGAAAGGTTTTCGTGCAGGAGGGCAGACGCCTTGCTCTCAAGGACTACTGCCTTGACGGCTATGGCCTCGCAGCCTGCCTTCCTGAAGGCGTCCCCTTTCCCGAGCGCCAGTCCATCGGCATGGAAGCGCTTGTCGCCTCGCTGGAAGGACGGGTTCTGCGCCAGGCATAGCCTGGTCTCAGTTCCGGCCTGCGCCGGCCTTGCCATGGCGCAGACCGGCAAAGTCCAGCGAGAAGCTCTGCACGAGACCAACCCTGCCGGCAAGCTCCCTGCAGACGCGTTCGCCCAGCGAATAGACGTCGCTCCGCCCCAGATCCGGAAGCCTGCTTGAAACGCCGGCTATGCGGGGCGACAGCGCTTTCAGCGAACTGGCCCTATCCACGCAGAAGAAGGTAGACACCCCTCTGGACCCTTTAATGCGACCGGCCAGCCTGGCCGCCTTCCCTGCCGCACCGGCCAAGGCATCGAAGTACAGTCTTCCACCGGGAAAGCGCACGGCGAGCAGGGCGACAAAGGCCTTCACAAGGCCTAGCTCCATGCGGGAAAACAGGCCATCGGCAAGAAAGAGCACAGCCTGTCCCTGCCCGCAGGATATCCTGTCCATCCAGCGCGGATCCAGAAAGGGACATTCCACCGGCACCCCGCGGCCAGCCTGGCGGAAGATCGCCCTGCGCAGGGCATGCACGCAGCCCTCGTCGACGTTGTACCAGGCACACCGCCCAGGGCTGGCGCGGAACTCCGCCGTGGACAGTCCGCACCCCAGGCTGACGACGGCTCCATCCGGATGCTGGGATTCAAAGCAGCCGACCGCGCAGTCGAGCGCCTTCTCCCTGAGCCAGAACAGCGTCCTCGCACCAAAGCCGCACCGGGCTTCCGTCTTGGCGAAGTCCCATGACGCAAGCTTCAGCGCACTGGCGGCGACCGCGTCGTAGCTTCCGCCAGCATTTGCCTGGCAGGACGAACCGGCAAGCCAGAGGTCGCCCATCAGTTCAGCGGCCCTGGCGGGTTCAACATATCTGGCAACGTCTACAGGGGACATGTCCGTCCATGCCTGCAGCCAGGCTGGCCAAAAGGGCGATTTTTTAAAAAGAAATTTAAATTCATTTCTGTATTTTAGCCTGCCTTCGCCCAAAGTCAAACACTGTCCGCGATTCTCGCCCTGAGAAACGCAAAAAGCCCCGGAGCTCGGAAGCTCGACGGGGCTTGTGCAAAAATCCTTGGCGGCGACCTACTTTCCCACATGATGATA
>JAEEPQ010000262.1 GCA_016284885.1 Desulfovibrio sp. | reverse complement strand
TGGTTTCTGACACGCCCGGCATCGTGCCTGTCGACGTACCAAATAATGATCTGGTTGTCCTTGGCCGGGTCATAGCCGTCATGCAACCATTATAGTATAGGAGCCAGTCCAACCCTTGCCGGCACGACCATGACATTCTCCCAGGCGACTGATGCTATGCAGAAGGTCACTCTCGAAGGCTGGGCGACCCAAACCCTATTCCGTGGTCTTTGCGGATTCTGGCGCCATGACGGACTTCGCGGAGTGGAAGACCGCAACCGCGTCCACGCTGGCCCAGGCTAAGGCGTCCAGGGCGGAAGTCTGGAAGGCTGCAGGGCTGGACACGGCCATCTCCTTGAGCCATGGCGCCATGCCAGATGGCCCCGCAAGCCATGCCTGCGGGTAGCTTTGCCCTGCTCGCTTTCTCTTTTCTCCTGAGCGCAAGGCACAAGCCCGCAGCTCCCGCTCGGGATCCCGGCACCAGAGGGAGTATTCGTTCTGCACTGGCAGAAGGCCGGGCTGGCCACGGCGTCGGCCATCTCCGTAGGCGCATTCAGGGACGGCCCAGGTCTTCGACTTCGGGCCGTCTCCTTGAGCTCGAGGGCGACGTGCTGGCAGGGCTTCCATCCCCCTCCCCGGTCCCTGCCGGTCTTCTGTTGCTGCTCAAAGGCGCCCTTCCCTGCCCATTCCAGCGCATCGGAAGCGAGAGGCAGGATGCGGCGATTCCCGCCAACGCCCCTGGTGGCGTCAGAACCGCCCTTCCCTGCAGGCATGGCGCAACAGGGTTCGGCCAGGCGCCATGCGGGAACGCCGGAACCTGTCAACGAACTGTCTTTGCCCTGACGCAGGCAAAAGACGCCTTCACGCGCCATGGCGCAACGGCCTTCCGGCTGTTTTTAATAGTTTGAAATCATTGAACTTTTACCCCTAATATGGAATAGGCCTGCGGTACCACATGACAATCCGAGAGTTCCCTGCGTTCGGGCAAAGACGGCGCAGGGAACTCTTTCATTTCGGAGAGTTAGAATGAGTGCAACGGGGGCGACCTTCCGCTGGCCCCGAGAGCTTCGGGCTGAAAAACAGGGTGCATTGCGCCGCGGGATGGCGTAGCAGATGGCGCAACGGGACGTGGAGGAGCGGAGGAGCCTAATTTTCGTTGCGCCATAGGCCTGCCAGATGCCCGTTCTACGCCGTTTTCCGGGCGCCGCCGAGAAGAAGGGAAAGCGGCAGGGCCAGGAAAACGGTTTTGCTCCGATGCATGGGATTCCTCCTCGTTTGCAGGATGGATTGGGGAAGTGCCGCGAATGCTGAAAAAGCCTGTCAGCATGGGGGGAGCCTGCCGCCCTCCCCTGCAGGCTCTGAAGCGCTCCGGCCCGTCCGGCGGGAACGGGCTAGAACTCGAAACCCACGCGCAGGCCACCGGTCACGCCTGCGCCGGCAGTCCGCGCTTCGCCGCCAAGGTCAAGTTCGGCAAAGCACCCCGACTCGTGGGCAATCCTGAGGCTTGCCTGCAGGACGCCCGCATCGCGCGTGCTGAGGCGCCTGGCCGACGTGAAGGCGCCCGAGGGGTTCTCGGCAAAGGCCGCCCTGGTGCGGATGGTCCCTTCGAGCAGCTCGTGCCGCCAGCCTGCCATGAGCTCGGCGTCCAGCCTGCAGCCGGAGCCGATCTCCCTGCTGGCGCCAAGGTGCGCGCCCAGCAGGAAGGCGAGGGAGTCGGCCGTGCCGCCGTCGATGCGCAGGGCCTCCGCGCCGCCGTCCTCCTCGAAGTCCGGATGGGACGTGAAGGCGTACTGGATGGTGGCCAGAGGCCCGAGCCGCACGCTCTTTTCCTCTCCGAAGAACCAGTCGCGGCCTGCGCCCAGCATGAAGGCGCCGGACCAGCCGGTCCATCCGCTCTCGTGGGAGCGGTGGAAGGCGCGGCATGGACCGGGCGCTCCATGCGGTTCACGTCGAAGCCGAAGCGGAGCCCGCCGGGCAGGCAGGCGCCGTCCCAGGCGTCAGGGGCGCAGCTTCCGTGCACGCCGAGGAAGACGCCCTGGGAGCTTGCGTCGGCGTCCTGGCGCCCGCCCGCCTCGAAGCGGTCGGAGAGCAGAGCAAGGTCAAAGCCTGCGGCAAGCCCGTTGCCCAGATCCTTGTCCATGCCGAAGAGGCCGCCCCATGCCGTCCAGCCGCTGCCGGATTCTGTCCCGTCGCCTGCGGCAAGACCGGTCTGGCCGGCTTCCCCGCTCCTCGCCGACGTTCCCTTGGGCAGGCTCTGGAGCATGCGCGCAAGGAGGCGCCGGCTGAGCTCGTGCTGGCGTCCGAGGGCATGGGCGATTCGCTCGTTGAAGGCATCGGCGGACAGCTGGGAGAGCGCCCTGTCAATGCCTTCCCTTGCCTTGCCTTGAATCCATGAAGTCGATTTCGGTCATGAGGGACTGGAAGACCGGGCTCGGCGTCCCCCGGTTTGCCAGAACGAGCGCCCGGCCTGCAGCGGCGCCGGAATCGCGGGTGGCCAGGCTGCTGTAGGCAGAGGCCGCGCGGCTGGCCGCAAGGACGGGCCGCTGGCCGCTGGCATCGAGCAGGCTGAAGGAGAGCGTGAGGCTGGAACTTGGGACGAGCAGGGCTGAGGCAAAGGACGTGGAGCCCTTGTCGAAGACCACGGGCTCGTCTGCAAGGACAACGGCCTTGTCGCTGCCCCAGTAGCCCCTGGCGGGCTCGATCGCCCAGCGGCACCTGGCCGAGCCCTCGTGCGCCGAGATGTACGTGGTCCTGCCGTCGGGCGTGACCTGGGACTGCAGAACGCCGTCATCGCCCTGC
>JAEEPQ010000050.1 GCA_016284885.1 Desulfovibrio sp. | reverse complement strand
CGGCCTCCACGGGCACCTGCTCGACGTTGACGTAGGTCTGCTCGAGGACGCCCTCGATAAGGCCGGGCGTGGCGGAAAGCTCGGCGCGTATGCCGTAGAGGGGGATGCTGGCTGACATGTGTTCGCTCATGAAAAGCTCCTTGCCATACGATGGCTGGACGGCTGAAGGGACAGCTGAAGGGATGGCGCTGAAAGCTTGGTTTCAGCAGAGGCGGCTGACTCAGGGCAGGCGCTGCAGGTGCGCGTGGGCAGGCTCAGCTAGCCGCCAGCCTGGCCGCCTTCAGCGCTCTGGCTACGCTCGCCAGCCCGGCCACCTTCGCCAGACTGGTCCTGCGGCAGGCTTGCGGGCGAGCCGGCCGGATCAGCCCTGGGAACTCCCGGGCACAGGCCTGCCAGCGCCTCCATGATCCTGCGGACCAGATCGCGCACGGCTTCCGGCGTCAGGCCTGCGCGGGCCGCATCGATGCACAGGTGCACGCCGGGCGCCAGATATATCCGGCTCTCCACCCTGACGTCGCCTGGCTTGGGGAGGGGCTCGGGGACGGCCGCCGGCGCGCCGCCGGCAATTTCCTGAATGCGTTCAAGGCTCAGGCCTGCGGCCTGCCAGCGCTTCACGAGCAGCAGCTGCTCAAGGTGGCCGGCAAGGTAGTAGGAGCCCCGGGTCGCCCCTTCGGGCTTGTCCATGAGGCCTTTCTGCATGTAGTAGCGTATGGTTCTCGGGCTGACCCCGGAGAGGATGCTGAGCTCCTCGAGGGTGAATCGCTTGTTTGTGTCCATGGCTTTTTTGTCGCAAGAGGTGGCGGAAAGAAGGGGCATGCCATGAGCGGAACGCGCTTTGCCGTATCGCCTGGCTGGGGGACTGGGGGCCTTGGATGGAACGGGAATGGATTTTCGGCTTGGACTGGACCTGCCCTCCCGCAGAACTGGAAGCCCTGGCAGGGGGTGCAGAGGAGCAGGGCTCTCTGTCGGACGGGCCAGAATCTGTCCACGACTTTTTTGACACTTCTACTGTTAAAAATCAAGTGGCAAAATAGCCTTGAGCGAAAAATAGCTGCCAGCCCCTGCCTTGTCTTGTCGTCTTTCGCAGTGGCCTGCATGGCGCCTTACGCGGGAAAAACGCAATGCAAGGAATGCAGGGAAAGACGCATCCTGCCTCCCGGACCTTTCAGCCGCCAGGTCTCTCAGGCCTCTCAGGTCTCGGCATGCCTGCCATGAGCGGGATAAAGGCGGCTTGCCTTCCCTCAGTGCCAAGGCCCTCTCCCGGCGGTGCCGAGAGGGGGTGCAGCTGGGGGGAATTGCTTCCCCCTAGCCGTCCTGTGCCTCTTCCGGCCAGATAGGCTCGCGTTCCCTGGCAGCCCCGCATCCGCCTCCTTGATCGAGGCTTTACCTTGATCGAGGCTATAAGGCACTCGGCATTGGCTGGCGTGCCAAGCAGAGAGGCGTCTCCGCAAAGCCGCCGTACTCGTCTTTAGGCGGGTTCGGCGGGGCAGGCCTGGCCTTCCGCAAGGCCCCGCTGTCCGGCTCGCGGACATCGCGCTCCCTGACATGACACCTGTCCTGTGTCCAGTCCTGGCCCCTGTTCTGGTCGCTGTTCTGGACGCAGGAAAGGTGCTTGCGCCAGCGGTTCTGGCGATGTCTTCTGGCATGGATGGCTCCTTGGTCCGGCACCTGGACAAGACGCGATGCAGGCTGCCCTGCCCGCCCTCTCCGGCGCCACAAGCCTGTTATCTGAACACATAGGATTCGGTAGGACTTCTGCGCACATCGCGCAAGCCACGCCAAAAGCCAGGCCCTGGCATGTGCCCGCCGCCTGAGCCTGGCCCAAGCGTGCCTGCATGCAAGCTCCTTGGGCGCAGTTGACAGGCTACGCCAGCCACCCCATAAAAGCCTGTACAGCACCGGCGCCCTGACCTGTGCACGCCGGCACAACTGTCCAAGGAGACACCATGAAAACCTTCTTCCGCACTCTCTGCATCTGCCTGTGCTGCCTTTTTCTTGCCTCGGGCTGTGCCAAGCAGTCCTGCGACCAGGCTGCCGGCGCCCCTGCCGGGGAAACGCTCTCTGCTGACGGCAGCAAGCTCTCCGCCGATTCATCTGACTTCGTCCTGCTCAGCGAAGCCGTGCCGGATGCCATTCTGGAGCTCCGCTACTACTCCACCTACAACTTCGTCGGCGACCGCATCGACGGCTACGAGCAGCCCGTGGCCCTGCTCACCAAAGAAGCAGCCGCGGCCCTCGGCAAGGCCAGCGACAGCCTCAAGGCCAAGGGCTACCGCCTGAAGATCTTCGATGCCTACCGGCCCCAGAAGGCCGTGGACCACTTCGTGCGCTGGGCCAAGGACGAAGCCGATACCCGCATGAAGCCCTACTTCTATCCCGAGCTCAACAAGAACCAGCTCTTCCCCCAGGGCTACATCGCCGAGCATTCCGGCCACAGTCGCGGCAGCACAGTCGACCTCACCCTCTTCGACATGAAGAGCGAGAAGGAAGTCGACATGGGCGGCACCTTCGACTACTTCGGAAAGCGCAGCCACCCCGACTTCAAGGGCGTGACCAAGAAGCAGTTCCAGAACCGCATGATCCTGCGCGAGGCCATGCTCGCAGCCGGCTTCAAGCCCTTGCCCGAGGAGTGGTGGCACTTCACCCTCAAGGACGAGCCCTACCCCGACACCTTCTTCACCTTCCCGGTCAACGTGGCCTCAGTCGCCGGGGCCAAGGCCAAGTAGCCTGCCTCCTGACCCCTTTTCCCTTGGCACCTGCGTGCATTGCCCCTTTCGCGCAATGCACCTTGGGCACGCACGCGAAGGGGGATGTCCGATTCGCTCGGACGTCCCCCTTCGGCGTTTTCCGGCTGCGCTCCGAACGTCGCGCTCGAGCCGCTCTGACGGAACAGGAAGGTGCGTGCCTGCCTTGCTCACCTGTTCTCTCGTCCCCTGACGAGGCAGGCGGAAAGAACTGGCCAGCCGGAGCCGGCGGCGGAGCTGGCAAGGCGCCTGGCAAGATGCCAGCCCCGGTCCCGGCGACGCAGGGCGCTATTCCACACTCAGCTTGAAAACCGTCTGGCTTTCCTCCTCGGGCACGGCGGCAAAGCGCTGCCGGCAGTCGTCGAGCTCCTTCTGCAGGGCGCCGAAGATCTGCTCGATGTCGGATGCCGTATAGCTGTAGTTGATGCGGTTGGAGAGGTTGCCAACAACGCGGATCGCGTTAAGGGCCTTGGTGGTGCGGGACTCGGCAAGACGGATGAACTTGGCGCGCTTCACTTCCTGATTTGCCATGGCTTGTGCTCCTCCTGTATTTCGTGAGCTTTTCCTGGGACTATTTTCGAGAAATTTTCCGTGTTTTTTCCGTGAGCTTTTCCGCAGGCAGAAGGCTCTCGGCAACGTCACGGTACCACAGCAGCCAAATGCGTCAATGCTTTGCAACATATTTTTAAAAATCTCGCAAGCAGTGTCGCCAGAAATGCCGTCGAAAAGGCTGCGGCATGTCTGCGATTCAGACCGCCGCATGATCGCCTTATGAATGCTGCATTATCGCCATAAACGATGCAGGATAGTTTCCATCATTCGGCACCATTCTGCGCTTGAACACAGGCAGGCGACCTCCTGCACGGCCGCCCGCTGGCCTTGGCGATCTTGATGGCCTGATGGTCTGCTCTTTCCAGCGGCTGTCCCTGCGTCCTTTGGCGGCAAGCTTGTGGCAAGGAGCCTGCAGGCCGTGCCTTCCAGCTTCCTTCAGATCTCTTCCTGGCAGGAAACGCCTGGCAGGCTCGCCGTCGGAAAGGCTTGCTTCAGCGTCGCAGGAGGCGTCAAAGACTATCCTCAACGCTGGGATCGTCAAAGGGCATTTGCCAGCCTCAGCGGCGCAGGCTACACTTGGCCTGCCTGCGGGAACGCCGGCCGGACTGCCCAGCGCAGGCCGCAGGCCAGAGGCGCCCTGCCGGCTCATGCGCCAAGGAGGCTCCCATGCCCTACGACGAACCTGTCATGCGCCCGCCCCAGGAGGCCCAGTCTCTGCTCCTCCGGGCCACCCAGGGCTGCACCTGGAATCGGTGCCGCTTCTGCTACGTCTCCCGCGGCTACCCCTTCAAGGCGGTTACGCCCGAAGAGCTGGACCGCGAGGCGTGCGAGCGCGCGCCGCACTTTCCCTCAACAACCCGCATCTACCTCACGGGCTCCAATCCCTTTGTCCTGCCCGCGGCGACGCTTGCGGCCTATATCGAGGTCCTGCGCCGGCACGTCCCCTGGTTCAGCGAGCTTTCCATGCAGAGCTGCGTGGGCGACATCGCCCGCAAGAGCGATGGCGAGCTCGCAGAACTTCAGCGCCTTGGCCTCTCCCATCTCTACATCGGCACGGAAAGCGGGAGCGACGAGGCCCTTGCCCTCATGCACAAGGGCCACACGGCCGCCGAAGCTGCCCGGCAGCTGGCCAGGCTGGACGAGGCCGGCATAGCCTACACCTGCTTCTACGTCCTCGGCCTTGGCGGCAAGGGCGCCGGCAGAAAGGCAGGCCTGGCAGCGGCGGCCCTCTTCAACCAGGTGCATCCGCGCCGGATCAGCACCACGGGCATGACGGTCTTTCCGAACACGCCCCTGGCGGACATGCTGCGCGAGGGAAGCTACGAGGAGGCCAGCGAGCGGGAGAAGATAGAGGAGCTCCAGGCCTTTCTGGAGCGGCTGGAGGCAGACACCTTCTACGATGGCGTGCACTACCTCAATCCTCTCAGCTACCGCTTTGCCGTCCGCGACAGGGCCGCCAGGCAGGCAGCCCTCGAAGACATCCGCGACGCCCTCGAGCACAGCACGGACGAGGAGCTGGAACTCATGGTGAGCCGCCGCTTCATGCACTCCCTCTGAGCCTGCCGAACGCCCCCGAAAGCGCCGGCTCGTCCAGCCAGCCCCGCTTGCGGCGCCCCAGCCGGAAGCTTCGCAGGCCAGCGGCAGGTCCCAGCCAGACGCAAGCCAGGCCCCAATCTGGCTGGTGCCTGATTCCAGGGGCTCCCCACGTCCTCTCAGCTATCCCACCCTCCACAAGGAGATGCCCATGGCAGCGCGCGGCACTCAGCTCAACGTCCTGCTCTACGGCAACATCACGCTTCTCGACGCCTTCGGCCCCGTCGACGTGCTCTGTCGCCTCGACGGCGTGCAGGCACGCTGCTACTCCCTCGCTGGCGGCATGGCGGCGGCAGGCCAGGGCATCCAGGTCGCAACGCAGGCCCTGGCCGGCATGGAGACGGCGGCCTGCTCCTTCTGCCCGGGGGCTTCGGCACACGAAAGCTGTCTGGCGACGGCGCCTTCCTCTCGGCGCTGCAGTCTGCCTGCACACGCTCGGCCTACATGCTCGCCGTCTGCACGGGCTCGGCCCTGCTGGCCAAGGCAGGCCTGCTGGCGGGCCGGCGGGCCACAACGAACGATCTTGCCTTCGACTGGACAGCCAGTCTGGGCAGGGACGTGCACTGGGTGCGCAGGGCGCGCTGGGTGAAGGACGGCACCATCTACACCTCGGCCGGGGTCTCGGCCGGCATCGACATGGCGCCCGGCTTTGTCAGCGACCTGTACGGCGAAGCCGAGGCCAGGGGCATCTGCCGGAGCATGTCCTACCGCTGGAACCGCGACCCGGCTTGCGCAAGCGGGGCCGCACCGCTCCTCCGGCCCTTCCGGCCAGCAGATGCCGCCCTTGCCGCCAGCTGGAGCCAAGCCCTCTCCGAGGACGGCTTCTATGCCTGGAGCGCTGTCAGGCTTGGACCGCCGCCCCTGACAGCTGGCAAGCTGCTGGAGGCGCTGGCAGCCATGGCCGAGCGCGAGGAGCTTTCCGCCTTCGTGCTCCTCGCCGAGGAATAGCCTGCCGCCTTCCTGACCCTGCGCCCAAGCGACCCCCGCCAGGACGCCCTGCGCCTAGGCTTCATCCTCGTTGATCCCGCGCTCAGGGGCCGGGGGCTTGGCCGGCGCATGGTAGAGCTTGCCTTGCGCTATGCCTTCGAGGTCTGGGGCGCTTCCCATGTTTCGCTCGGCGTCTTCGGGCACAACGAGCCAGCCAGGCGCTGCTACCGGGCCTGCGGCTTCAAGGAGAGCGGCCAGGCTGAAGCCTATGCCCTGCCGGGACGCAGCTGGCAATTCCTCGAGATGGTGCGAAGCCGATAGGCCTTGTAGGCAAGTCCCTGCGCCTGCGCCCGGCAACGTGGATGCAGGAAACTTCCGCTAGGAGGACGGCATCCCTGCCGTCCCGGCCAAATCGCGCGACAAAAATGTGTTCCATTAAAAAAATGATTGACACGTTAATATTCATGCTGTAAACCCGCAGTCAGCCCTGTCGCAAGGGACTGGCATCCCCTTTTTTTGCACATCCCCCTTGACAGCAAGGCGACGGACCTTATCATGACCGCAACCATCGCTTCGTCCCCTCTACCAATGCTCCTCAGGGATAAAAAATTATTGACATGCTAATGATAGCATCATTACAGCTTTCTTCCCGTCTCCGAAACGCTTCGCGCCCTGCCGCCAAGATACCAGCCAAGCTTCCGGCATCGCTGGCTCTGGCCGCCTTGCTGGCGCTCTCTGCCTGTCCAGGGACTTGCCAGGCGCTGGAGTGCGGGGGCGGGATCGACATGCCCTCGCAGCCGGAGATTGCGGCCAGCCACGTCAGGGCGCTCTCCGCCAGTCTGGACGGCATAGCCGGCACGGACGCCTTCGACGCTGCCGAGGAGTGCGCGGAGTTCATCCGTCAGCTCTACCAGCTGCGCCTGGGCAGCTTCCCCCAGTCCCTCAGCATAGCCTGGTCCAGCCTCAAGGACGCGGCGGCAAAGCAGCTGGCAGGGGCTGCCAGGGAAGCCCTGGACTACGCCTGCGGCTACGTGGCGTCGAACGCCAAGGCCTCGGTCGACGGCGTTCTTGGCAAAATCTCCGCCAGGGCCTCGGACGCCACGCTGGATGCAGTGCGCGTCTCGCGCACCCGGGGGCTCACGCTCACAAATCCCGCGCCTGCCATTCTGGCACGGCAGAAGCGCGCCCTAGACCAGAGCCTGCCCCGCTGGCGCATCGAAGTCCCGGGCCTGTAGCCCCTCCCCTGCACCCTTCCCCTCTTCCCCTGCCCCTCTTTTCCACGCCTGGCGCCGGCTGCACCCGACAGAGAGCCGGCTAGAGACAGGGACAGTGCCAGGACTGCAGGCCAGGCAAGCCCTCTGCAGGCCAAACAGCCACGCCGGCAGCAGCCGGCCAACCCTCAACCGCGGCCCCGCTCTGCCCGCATCAGGCAGAGCAGGGCAAGGAGCGTTCATGCCTGTGCATTACGACAGCGTCTTCACCCCCGGCGCCCGCGTTGCGGACGCCAGCTCCAGGCCTAGGCCCCGGAACGACCGCCCGGGCTGCATTGTGCTGCGCGTCGAGCGCTACGAGCTCAAGCCCGTGCTCGATGCCCAGGGCAGGCCCATGCTCGCCCCCCAGAAGGACGCCGAAGGCCGCTGCGTGCTCGCCCCCGACGGCCAGCGTCTGCTGGTCCCCCAGCAGGAGGCCGTGGGCGTCTACGGCACGGCTTCCTGCTCCGGCGAAAAGATCTACATGCGCCTGTCCACCGACGAGGAGCTGAAGGCCGACGGCTACGCCAAGGGCGCCTCCGCCAACCGCCACTCCATCAACGTCATCCGCCTCGGCGCGGCTGAAGGCATCGTGCGTGGCCGACGCGGCGAGATGGCCGATCCCGCCTTGCTTGCGCCCGATCAGCGCCCCTACTGGCGCTGCGACAAGGCGACCTTCCTCCGCGACGCCCGGGGCGAGCCCCTCATGACCAGCGACGGCTATACCCAGATGCGCTGCAGCTGGATCTCGGCCTACTGCAACTACAGGGACAAGGCCGACCGCCAGGTCGACATGCTCAGCCACATCAGCGCGGACAAGTACGCCACGCTCACGGTTTCCTTACGCTCCGACAGAGGTGCCAGCCCTAGCGCGGTCAACTACTACGGCCTTTTCGCCGACACCCTGAAGGACTGCGCCCAGCGGGGCGTGAAGCGCTTTAGCGATGCCTGCTGGGAGGCCTCGCATGCCATAGTCAAGGCCTGGCAGCGCCAGGCTGGCAAAGGCCAGCCCGAGCACTTCGGCAGGCTTGCCGTGACCATCTGGGATCCCGGCTTCTCCCTGCGCTTCGACCTGGGCAGCCCTCAGGAAAAGGAATGCGCCCAGCGCCTGGCAGCCTGGCTGGCCAATCCCAAGTTCGAGAACATCTGGAAGACGGACAGCCAGGGCATAGAGCGCGAGCTCCCCAGCTTCTGCCAGCCTGAGCTTCTGGTCCGCCTGCTCAATGCCAGCGGCGAGGTCTGCGGGGCGGCGCGCGTGCGCCCCTGGAGCTTCGACGTCCAGCAGCGCTGCCTGGCCGCCAGCGGCCAGACCGAGCTCGCCCAGCAGCTCGCAACGCCCGAGGGCAAGGCAAGCTGGATCATCGCCCTTGGCCAGCAGGAAAAGCTTGGCAGCGGGGAGGAAGTCCGCGGCCTTGACGTGCTCTGCGGCGAAAGCTCCCGCGTCAGCCGCGTCTTCGAGAACACCAGCTACTTCGGCTCCTCGAGCGGCCCCAGCCTCGAAAACGCGATCAGCCAGAGCAGGCGCATGATCAGCCTGGCCCTCTGCCACACCCAGAACATCCTGCCCCGCAGAAGCCGCCAGCACATCGGCTGCTCCCAATGTTTCATCAGCCGCACCAGAGAGGGCATCGTCGCAGGCCTATTCCAGACCCGCGATGCCGTCCGCAACCGCAATGCCGTCCTGCTCGGACCCAACGGCGCATCGCTTGCCTGCTCGCACCGCTTCGCCAGCGACCTCATGGCGGAAAACCACCTGCGCGAGGATCTCGCCTATGCTCTGAGCCAAGCTCAGGCCCAAGCCCAGAACCAGGCCCAGGTCCAAGGCCAAGCTCAAGCCCTAATCCAGGCCCAGTCCCAGAACCAAAACCAGTCCCAGAACCAGACGGCCCCGCAGGAAGGCAGCAGGCAGCAAGACCCCAGCCAGGAAGCCGCCAAGCAGCAGGAAGTAAGGCATGTCAAGGCCAGCCAAGCCTCCGCGCCCGCCCCTGAAGCGTACGAGGACGAAGGCAGCAGGCCCCGCTTCTAGCCAGGATTGCTGGCATCAAAAAGGCTCCCCCTGCCTTGGCAGAGGGAGCCTTGCGTGCTTTGTTCGTACTATGGCGCATCGAGGCGCCTAGAAGGCGTCGGCCTCGCTGCGGACGTTTTCCAGCACCTCGAGGTAGCGGGGCAGGAACTTGACGAAGGAGCCCGCATCGGACAGGGTCTCGACCGCGCAGGCGCAGAAGAAGCCTCCGCTTTCCTCGTCGTCGGCCAGATACACCTTGGCCAGCTCGTAGGCGTCCATGAGCCCGGCGCTTTTCACCAGGAGCTCGTCGCGGCGTTCGGCTGGGAAGTTCTGGGAGAAGGTCATGAGGCGGATGGAGTCCGGATCGTCCTCGTCGAAGCAGACGAAGTATTCGGACCCGTCGCGCACGAAGCCGACGTCGCCGTCGTCGCCCACGGAGGGCTCGAAGCCGAGCTTCTTGATGCCGTCGATGATGGCCTGCGTTTTCTTGTTCATAAAGGCGTCCTCCAGGGATTAACGTACCTGCCGTGAGGAAGGCAGGGTGGGCCGCGCCGGGAGGCCGGGACGGCCCCGGCCGGGCTTCCCCCGCTGGCAGCTAGCAGGATCACGCATTGGGCGCAAAAAATCAAGAATATTGTTTGTCTGAACAGCCTCAAGACAGGCCTGTCCCGGTCTACCCTGCCTTGCTGATCTGGCTGGCCTGCCGGCAAGGCGCTGCGGGCGTGGCCTAGAAGCCCTCCACTTCGCCGGCAGCTTCCTGCAGCAGGCCGATGTAGTCGGGCAGGAACTGGACGAAGGAGTCGACCTCGGCAAAGGTCTCGACCGCGCAGGTGACGAAGCAGGTGCCGTCGTCGGCATCGGAGAGGTAGGCCTTGGCCACGCGGAAGCTCAAGGTGAGTTCGTTGAGCCTGTCGAGCAGCTCGGCGCGCCTGTCGGCCCCGAAGCTGTCGCTGAGCCAGATCACGCGGAAGTACTCCTGATCGTCTTCGTCGTCGGAGAAGCAGACGTAGAAGATCTCCCCGTCGGCTTCGAAGGAAATGTCGCCGTCGTCCTCGATTTCAGCCTCGTAGCCCTCCTCTTTCAGGGCTTCGAGGACAGCTTGCTTGATATCGTCCATGGATTTGACCTCCATAGGGCCGAAGCGCTCGCGCGCTTCCAGCCGCGGCGCCGTCCAGGCTGGGTGCCGGGAGGGCGCCAAAATGTCGGGGAAAGGGGTGGCTGGCTGTCCCCTGCCTTGAGAAGGCCTTGCCAGAAGAAGGTCTTGCCCGGGGACTGGCTCCAGCGCCTAGCCGAGCTGGACAGGGCAGGTACAGCAGAGCGGAGGCTTTTCTGGCACGATTCGCCGCCGTGCGCAAGGCTCCGCAAGCCCGCAGCCAGAAAGCCAAGGAGACAAGGAGAAGCGCGGACAGCAGGACTTGTACCCCCACCTTGCCCGTCCTGCCCCCTGAGGGATCCCTGCGGACACCTGCGGCCAGCCGAAAGCGTTGGCGCAGGTCGCTCCGCTTCGTCCGGAGAGTTGTCTGGATGCAGACTTGAGCGTGCGCGGAAATACAGCGCAAGCCAGTGCACGCCGGTGCATCTCAGCCCAGCCATCGCCTCTGCGCAGGGCGAGACAGGGGCAGGACGCGGGCAGAGCAAGGGCCTGCAAGGGCTGGACGAGGGGCGCCCCCCAGCAGCACCGCAAGCCCACCGCGAACCCACTGAGAGCCTGATGCGGAACAGGGCCCGCTGCGAAGGAGCGCCATCAGGGAAGGGATGGGGCCTTGCCCCCTTGCGGGCCAGAGGCTGATGTCAAGAGGGACCGGCCGCAGGCGGCGCTTGCCATCGCGCGGCTGTTGCCTTTTTAGGGGGAAGCAACGTATGCTCTGCCTCCACAAGGAGCACCCCATGAAGCTGTACAAGCCCGAACCGTCCCATCTTGACGGCCTCAAGAAGCAGGCCACCGCCAACCAGACCGTCGAGGAGTGGCGCAAGCACCTGCTTGAAAGGACCGCCCGCGTGATCAGAGAAGATCCCCTCAGATACCGCTCCTTCGGCCCCTACTGGTGGATTCAGAAGAAGCTCTTCCTTGACGCCGGCATCACGGAGTTCGGCACGAACATCGATAAGGAAGGCTTCGATCTCGCCGACTACGGCAGCAGCGACTACAACATGCTCGCAGCCTGGCTCTACCAAGACTACGCGCTGGACGGCGGAATAATCTACGCCCCGCGGCACACCGTACCTATCGTGTCCCCCAACGGCCAGGAGGAGACGGAGCTCTACGAGTTCGCCCTTGCCGACGAGGAAATGGAGAAGCTTGCCAAGTCCAAGAAGGCGAGCGCCTAAGCCGGCCCTTCCACCTGCCCCGCCTCCTTCCGCCGCAAGCCCTTGCGCAGGCTCTGCCCTGCGGCAGCGACGTCCTTGCTAGTGACGTCCTTGGCAGACGTTTCTTCGCGCATGCGCCCGAAGCCGCGTTGCCGTGGAGGAGCGCAGGGGACGCTGGGGTAATGGGGGACAGGGAGCAAGGCGCCTCTCGCCTTGCCAGGTCTGCGGAGCGGGTGCTGGACGCAGGCATGCCAGCGGCCTCAAGCCGAGCCTGAAACCCGGTCTGCAGGCGCCTTGCGCATGGGCAGGCTATTTGCCTGCACGCTTTAAGACTCCCTTGGGAAAAGCCGTGCCGACGTTGCCGTTGAACTTCTTCAGCACTGTTCCGTCGCTGAGCGTCAGCTTGTCGCCGGCAATGGTCCCGCACAGTTCGTCGATGTTCCAGCCGTCGAGCCGGACCAGCCGCTCGCTGCTGTCGACATAGTGCGTGTCTTCCTCGTTCTTGGCGCAGAAGCCGCCGCCATTCCGGCTTGTGATGCGGAATGTTTCAATGACGTCTTCCGTCGTCAGTTCGGAAGAAAGTATAAGCACGTCGCGCTTCAGCACGCGATCGCCGGCAAAGCCGACATAGGTCATATGGGTCTTGTCTGCTCCCCGCCAGAGCGCGGGCGCCTTTCCCGGCGCTCCCTGCCGGCCCGCCCCTGTGCGGGCGATGCCGAAGCGGTCGAGATCAACGGCGGCCCTGTCGATGGGCGTGAGCTCTGAAGCCTGCACGAAGTCGGCGCAAATCCAGGCGTCCGTCGGCATGTAGCCTTCCGGCTCCCGCCACGCCGGCACGTAGAGCACATGGTACCACTCCCTGCCGTCGCCGGACACCTTCTGCCTTGATGCCACAAGCTCGTCGTTGGGCGCCGCGCCACCGCTGGTGTTGACCTTCCTGAGCACCTGGTGGGAGGTGCCTGGACCCGTGCGCAGGCGCACCTCGGTGCCCGTCGCCTTGAGGTGGACGAGGCCTTGCGCGAAGGCCTCGGCCTTGCCGGACGGCGCCGCTCCCGGGGCCTGCGCCACAGAGGGGCCCGCGTCAAGGACGTAGGGATAGATGTCGTCCCCCTCTTCGGCGTGGTAGACCAGATACTTTCTGTCGACCAGCGAGAGGCACATGCCAAGCGATGGGCCTTCCGAGACCTCGACATCGCCGTTGTCCAAGCGCTTCCAGGTCCCCGTGAAGCCATTCTTCCTGTCGAAGTAGTTGCCGCTGGCCATGCCGTCTATGCGGAGCGAAACGGACTTTTTCCTGTTGACGGATCGGCAGATGGCCTTGATGCTCTGCCCCTTCCCCGTGCACTCGTAGAAGGTCAGGGTGTCGGCACCCGTTTCGGTGAAGATGTCGTCGATGTCGCAGGACTGAGCCTGCGCGCCGGCTGCGAAGCCCAAGGGGGCAAGGAAGGCGAAGGCAAGGGAGACGAGGAGCTTGTTCATGAGGGGGGCCTGTGATGCCGTGCTGCCGGCTGCGGGGGTTGCGGAAGGCGCCTGGCTGGAATGCCGGCGCTCTTCGCCTACTATCCCAAGCGGATGCATCTGAAAAGCCTCCTGTCGGCTGGAATGGACGCTGCGGGACGAGGGGAACAGCTTATCTGGGGGCAGGCAGAGCGGCCTTCTGCGCCTGAACTGGAAAGGCAGCTGGGCGGCGGAAATGTTCCTTCCTGGCGCTTAGAGCGTCCCAGACTGCGGTCAGGCCACGTGCAGGCGAAGGAGTTCCAGATCCATGGCGATGCTCCGGACGGCTCGCCTTGCTGAGCGAGTCCGGCTTCCGCCTCCAGGAGCGAGGCCATGAGGCGCCGGCTTTGGCTGGCGAGCCCAGCACTCAGGCTTGCTCCGCCGTGAAGTACCGTCCTCCGCCACGAAGCTCGTGCAGCTTGCGAGCTCGGCAGGCCTGCCGCATGTCCCTTGGACGCGAATAAGCTTCTGCGGAGTCCTGAGGAGAGGGATGAGAGGTCCTGTGCCATGTGCCCTTGCCTTGACGGCTGTGCCATTAAGAAGCAGGCGGCTGGCTGCGAAGCTTGTGGCCGTGCTTGAACTGTTTAGAGTAACCAACTGAAAATACATAATAAAATTCTTCAATCGAGGCGATGCGCGACATGGAAGATGGCGAAGAGGCCGAATGTGCATGGAATTCGCCCATCGAAAAAGGCTTCATTTCTAATGGAAATTTTGTTATTCCTGACAGCATAGAAAACGTTTTACTCCCGCAATACTAGTGCCCCATGAGCTCAATCCATGCACTTATTCCGTCCACGCCACTTCGGCCTCTGGAAGCATGTCGCCACAGCCCCACGCAGGACAGGTGCCGGAGAAGGCGGATGCGCATTCGAGGCGAGGAAGCGCAGCGCTAGCCCCTGGCCTTGAAGGGCTCCCCGAATTTAGCCTCGTGGAGCTCCATGTAGCGGTCGAGGCGGTCCTGATCGCTCATGAGGCCAGGCTCTTTCAAGGCTTCGGCCAAGAGCTCCGGATCCATGCGCTTTTCGAGATCGGCAAGCGCAAACCAGCGCTCGCCACCGTCGGGCGTGCAGACCTCGGTGAAGGCGACGTCCCCAAAGGACTCCCCGCCCCACTCCTTGGGCGTAGAGTTCTTGAAGGCGATGCGCCAGCTCTCCTCGGGGTCGACCACGCCGGTGCGCGGATGGCGGAAGTAGCGGGGCTCGCGGATGACGTCGTAGTCGCGTCCCTCCTTGAGGCCGTCGGCCGGAAGAGCCTTGCCGCCTGCCACGATGTCCCTGGCGAGGGACTCCACGCTGTCGGTCAGGATGGGGTCGCCCAGCGCCTCGTTGATATTGCGGATCATGGCCTGCTCCTTGACTTGAAATCGGCTTGAGATTGGCGGATGGCCGGCTTTCGTCCCGGCATGCCTTCCTATGCAGGGAGGCGGGACGGCTGTCAACAGGCCAGCTCTCCTTGTACCCCCTGCTTCCGCCCTCTCCAGCCGGTTCTCAAAGCGCGACCGCTGGCAGGCATTGCGGGCTAGCGGCACGCAAGCCATGCTGCAACAAGTCGCTGGAAGCAAAGGAGAGACGGCCCTGGCCAGCGCAACAGGGAAACCCGCACCACGAACCTCGCGCCGGCAAGGGATGCGCCCAGCAGACAGCCCCGGAAAGCATCCGCCGGAAGCCCTGCCTCTCTTCTTCCGCCAAAGACTAGCATGCGACGCCGTTCAGCGCGAAAGCCATGCGTGCCCTGAAGCCGCTGGCTTCCTGCAGGCTGCCGGAAAACGCCCTCGCCTTCCCATGCGACGCCTTCCATGAGGAAGTCATTGCCAAGCCCGCAAGAGGCCGAAAGACCATCCCCTCGGGCTCTGCGCCAGGGCTAATAAACGCTATCCGCTAGCCATCCATCTCCAATTTCTTGTTATTCCTCCGCTCTTCGTCTACGATTCAGTAAGCGGCAAAGCAAAGGGGACGGTATGAAACGCGCCATAGCGATAGGAATACAAAGCTTTTCAAAGCTTCGCGAAAATCGCTACTTTTATATTGACAAGACGCATTTCATCAAAGATTGGTGGGAGCGGGGTGATGACATAACCCTTATCACTCGTCCCCGCCGTTTTGGGAAGACATTGCTCCTCGACATGG
>JAEEPQ010000261.1 GCA_016284885.1 Desulfovibrio sp. | reverse complement strand
GCGGATAGGTCTCGAGCAGGCGCGCGATGCGCTTGGCCACGGCTGCGGCCCGGGACTTGTCGGAAATGCACTTCTTCATGCGGACAGGCGCTCTGGCCTGCCGCTCGGTGAAGAGACGCTTCCTGTAGCCTTCGGATGCATGCGAGAGAACGCAGTTGGCCACGTTGAGGATGGGCCTGGTGGAGCGGTAGTTCTGCTCGAGGGTGACCACCTCGGCGCCGGGGAAAAGATGGGGAAAGTCAAGAATGTTGCTCACCGTGGCGCCGCGGAAGGAGTAGATGGACTGGGCCTCGTCGCCCACGACCATGACGGGGCCGGCCTCGCCCTCGTCGATGCCCGAGAGGATGCGGACAAGCCTCGCCTGCACGAGATTGGTGTCCTGGTACTCGTCCACGAGAATGGCCCGGTAGTGCGCCCTGAGACTCCTGGCCACGCCCGGCTCGCTCATGAGGAGCGCTTCCAGCTCAAAGAGGAGGTCGTCGTAGTCGAGCACGGCCTTGTCGCGCTTGTACTCGGCATAGGCGTCCATCAGCTTCTGCAGGTCCTGCTCGTAGGCCAGCAGATGCGGTCCCTCTATCTTGAGGAGCTCCTCAAGGCGCATCTCCTTGTTGCGGCATTTGCTGATGAGCCCGATCACGGCCTGGGTCTTGGGGAAGGCCCTGTCGCCCTTGCCGAGAAGCAGCGCGTCCTTGCATTCCTTGAGCACGCCCAGCTGGTCTGCGCTGTCCATGACCGTGAAGGGCCGGTCCTCGAGCCAAGCCGGCCGGTACTGCCGCAGCACGCTGTAGGCGAAGGAGTGGAAGGTGCCGCCGGAAAGGCCCGCCACGCCGCCCGGCAGGAGATCGCCTGCGCGGCGCATCATTTCCTGGGCCGCCTTGCGCGTGAAGGTAAGCAGAAGAATCTGGGTGGGCAGCACGCCGTGCTCAATGAGCCAGGCGAGCCGATAGACGATAGTCCGCGTCTTGCCCGAACCAGCGCCCGCAACGATGAGGGCCGGCACTTCCGCCATGGTGGCGGCTTTGTACTGGGCCTCGTTGAGCAGTTTCTCGTATTCTATCATGGTACTGTCAGGGGTAGCACAAAGACAACCCCCTTGCCAGCATTGCCAGCGGCCATCCCTGCAGCCAAAATTCAGCCACTGCAGCCACGCCGCCTTGCCTTGCGTCAAGCTGTTCCTTGGGCATCTCAAGACAGGCGTCCAAGGATTGCAGGCATCCAGCCGCAGAAGCCTCGACGCACCCTTCCTTCAGCCCCGCTCTCTGCCCTCGCTCTCGGCCCCCGCTCACGACCTCAAGCCTGCCCAGGACCGCACCGCGCAACGCTTCGCCTCCGCCTCTGAACGGAGATCTCAAGCTCCGCGACCCTCTGCGCCACGCTATACGGGCCTTGTTTCCTCCCTGGCAGCGGCGTTTGGCGCCTTCGATGGAGCCTGCCGCTGAACGCGCCACGCCGCTTGCATCGCGCAGGCAGCGCCCCCGTCTGCCTTCCTGACCCGGCAGTCCGGTGCCGGGAACCCTGGGAGCAGAGCAGCAAGCTTGCCATTTTTACCTTTGAAAAAATCGATCCATATGACTTTTTCTTGAAGCTAACTTCCCTTCAGGGTAGTGTCGGCGCAGGCGATCAGCGCGCGACCAGCCTGGCAAAGGCTTCTGCAGCATCGCCGTTGCCCCCCCTGTGGGCTCCTCTCCTCTTGAACGGCCCCGCCATTGCCTTGTTCTGTGGCGTGGCACGAGGCCTGCCGTTAACTTCGAAAAAATCTGTTTTCACACTACTTTCCAACACAAAAAACCTGCGAGACTTTCTCCATGCAGTCCGAATCCTTCCACCGCAGCATCGAAGCCCAGCTTGAACGCTGGAAGGACAGCCCCTCCCGCCAGCCCCTGCTCCTCAACGGCGCCCGCCAAGTTGGCAAGACCTACATTCTGCGCAAATTCGGAGAACGCCGCTTCGGCAATGTCTGCTACGTCAATCTGGAGCTCCTGTTCAACGTCGACGACATATTTGGCAGCGACATTGCCCCGGCGCAGCTCGTCCGCAGACTGGAAGTTGCGGCCGGCGAGCGCATTGTCCCCGGGTCCACGCTGCTGATCCTCGACGAGATACAGTCCTGCGAACGGGCGTTGACCAGCCTCAAGTATTTCTGCGAGATGATGCCGGAACTGCACGTGGCAGCAGCCGGGAGCCTCCTTGGCGTTGCCATCAACAGAAAGAACTATTCCTTTCCTGTCGGCAAGGTGCATCTGCTCCGCCTCCAGCCGCTCGACTTTGGCGAATATCTCCTGGCGCGGGGAGAGGAAACGCTTGCCGTTCTGCTCTGCGAGCATTTCCAGACCCTGCAGCCGCTGCCTGAAGCGATCCATGCCAAGGCATCCGCACTGTATCTGGAATATCTCGTGACCGGAGGCATGCCTGCCGCAGTAGGGCGCTTTCTGGAACGCGGCTCCCTGCTCGACGTTGCGCCACGGCAGCTGGAAATACTCGACAGCTACATCGCCGACATGGCGAAGTATGCCAGCCCCAGCGAAGCAGTCAAAATACGTGCCTGCTACGAATCCCTGCCGTCCCAGCTTGCCAAGGAGAACAGGAAGTTCCAGTACAAGGTCGTCAAGAAAGGCGGCTCGGCATCGCTCTTCGGCGCAGCCATCGACTGGCTGGAGCAGGCAGGCGTCGTGCTCAAGTGCAAGCGCCTCGACCATGCCGAGATCCCGCTTGAAGCGTATGCCGATCTGTCGGCCTTCAAGCTGTACATGTCGGACGTCGGCATGCTGGCCATGAAGTCCCGTCTGCCTGCCGAAACCGTGCTCGCCAACCAGGGAAACACCTTTCTTGGCGCC
>JAEEPQ010000260.1 GCA_016284885.1 Desulfovibrio sp. | reverse complement strand
GTGGTAGGCGCCGGCGCTGACGGAGCGCTGCATGCGGTTCACGTCGAAGCCGAAGCGCACTCCGCCGAGCAGGTAGGCGCCGTCCCAGGCGTCGGGGGCGCAGCTTCCGTGGACGCCGAGGAAGAGGCCCTGGGAGCTTGCATCGGCGTCCTGGCGCCCGCCGGCTTCGAAGCGGTCGGACACGAGCGCGAGGTCGAAGCCTGCCGCGAGGCCGTCCCCGAGATCCTTGTCCGCGCCGCCCATGAGCCCGCATCCCGTGCTGTACCAGCCGTCGGAGGAGCCGTAGGCGCTCTGGCTGTCGGCCATGCCGAAGAGGCTGCCCCAGACCGTCCAGCCCCTGCCGGAAGCCGCCGTTCCGTCGCCTGCGGCGAGGCCCGTCTGGCCGGCCGGAGCAGAAGCGCCGGCCTTCCTGCTTCCCGCCTCCGCAGTTCCCTTCGGCAGCTGGGAGAGCATGCGGGCCAGCAGGCGCTGGCTGAGCGCCTGCTGGCGGCCGAGGGCATGGGCGAAGGACTCGCCGAACGAGTCGGCGGAGAGCTGGGAGAGGGCCCTGTCGATGGCGGCACTGGAGTCCATGAAGTCGAGTTCCGCCGCCAGCGCCTGCATCTGGCTGGAAGGCACGCCCCGGTTGGCCAGGGAGAGGGCCCGGCCGGCCTCGGCCCCGGAGCCGCGCGTGGCATGGCGGCTGTAGGCGTCGTCCGCGCGGACGGCGCCTATGACGGGACGCGAACCGCTCGGGTTGAGAAGGTTGAAGGAAAGGGTGAGGCTTGAGCTTCCGGCAAGCAGGGAGCTGGAAAAGGCCGTCTTCGTGCCGTCGCGGAAGATCACGGGGGCGTTCGTCACGGGGACGTCCTTTTGGTGCACCCAGTAGCCCTTGTCCGGCGTCACGGCCCAGCGTCCACCGGCTGAGCCCTTGACCGCTGAGATGTACGTGCTCCTGCCGTCGGGAGTGACATGGGACTGCAGGACGCCATCGTCGCTCTGGGTGAAGGCGCCGGAAACCGTTCCCGTCTGCTGGGATCCAAGTCCCATGACGTCGAGCCAGCCGAAGTTGTCCAGATTGTGGACATGGACTTCGCCGCTGACCCGGAGCCTTCCTGCCTGCAGGGACATGTCGATGCCCTTCGGGCCGGTCACGGAGCCTTCGAGGGTCATGTTGAAGTCGGGATCTGCGTCGCCGGCCCTGCCGCCGGCCCCGGCCCTGCGTCCGAAGACGAGCGAGGTGTAGAGGCTGTCCTTCGGCGCCTGGAGCAGACGGTTCTTCGCGTCCCAGAGCGAAACGATGTCTCCCTTCACGCTGGCGCCGGCGAGGATGTTGATCTCCTTGACGAAGGCGTTGTCGGCCATGAAGATTGCCGCCGCCTTGCCTTCCAGGCTGCCGGCAAGGTCGAAGGACTTGACGAGGGGCCCGTCGAGAAAAAGTTCGAAGCCGTAGCCGTCATCCCCGTTGAGGGCGCCGTCGGCAAGCTTTTCGTCGCCGTCCTCAATCCTGTGGATGTAGGATCCGCGCATGTCGAGCAGGTCGCCCATGTAGTTGCCGCCGAAGTCGAAGCGCACGGCCATGCCGCCTTCGCCCCTGGCGGATATGGCGCCCCGGACGGCTACTTCGGTCTCCTTGCCGTAGGCAACGAGCAGTCCTGCGCCTTCCGTGCCGTCCGACTGGATCTTGACGCCTGAGGGCACGTCCAGCTGCGTGTGGGCGCCATCGATGCGTATGCCCGCGGCTGCCTCTCCCCGGGTCAGGATGTCGGCATTCTGGACGACTTTGTTGTAGTCGCCGTAGACGTGGAGGCCGATGCCGAACGTCTCTTCCGACGGCTGGCCGGCGAGCCAGCCTTTGCCGTCCGCCCTTCTGGCATAAAAGGGAGTTTCGTTGACGATGCGCCCAAGATTGTCGCCATAGACCGATGCGCCGTAGAAGCGCCTGATGTCTATCTGGTAGCCGAGATCCTTGAGCACGGCCAGCTCGGCCTCCATGAGGAAGTTGTAGTTGCGGTAGTCCTGATGGCTCATCATGCTGTGCGCGAGTTCCAGATGGCTGAGTTCAGGCATCCTCGCAGCGCCGAATTTCTCGAAGCCGTTGATGCGCAAGCCGACGGTGCGGGCGCCGAAGGCGGAAAGCGCCGTCATGGTTTCCGGTCCCTGGAAGAAGACGCCGCTCCGAGAACCGTCGCCGACGACGAAGGCGCCACCTGGCAGGGTGGATCCCGCCGGAACGTCCCAGGAAAGGACAACATCGCCGTCGTTCACCACTTCTCGAAACGTAAAGTCCGCCCCGCTTTCGCTTCTGCGCAGCACCTGCTTCATGTCCGAAACGTTCTGGAGCCTTACGGCAGAGCCGGTTGCATAGGATACAAGTTGCAGGTCCATTGCGGAAAGCCTTGTGCGCTGCCCGGGCGTGTACGCCCTCAGATTGGTGAGGACTCCCAGACCGTGCACGACCTCGTGCACGGACGCGCCGTAGATTTCCCCCCTGTCCGTGTGCGGAGGCACCACGGTAGGCCTGCCGGGGATCATGGATAGGCCGAGATCCATGAAGGCGCGCTTCTTGATGGGCTCCCCTCTGATGATGCCCTCCGCCAGCTGGCTCCGTCCGCTTTCCGAGGGTGCAAGCTCGCTTCCGCAGTGGGCGTTGGCCACCTCGTCGATCATCGTGACGTCGACGCCGAGCGCAGATCGGTTTTTCGCCGTTGGCCCCAGCACATCGGCCCACACGCTCCAGCCGCGGGCCATGTCCTGCTTTTCGGCAACTGTGGGAGTGCGTATGGAAATGGCGTATTTTCCGGGGCCGTCGCCCTTGCCGTAGAAGCTGAGCTCGAACATGTCTTTGCCACCGGAAGAGG
>JAEEPQ010000259.1 GCA_016284885.1 Desulfovibrio sp. | reverse complement strand
ACGGCCAGGCCCCGCAGGGTCCCTACGGCCAGCCCCAGGCTCCGTACGGCCAGGCTCCGCAGGGCCCCTACGGCCAGCAAGGCCAGTATCCCGGCCCCCAGGGTTCCGGACAGGGTCCCCAGGGCCAGTAGACGAACTTTCCGCCACGTCCCTGGCGGAGTGCATTTCGGGGCGGGCACTCTTCAGGCCTGGAGAGCCCTCTTATCTCCAGGCTTCCCATTCTGAGGAGCAGCCCCTTCCGCGAGCAGGCAGAGTCACCTCCTTATCTCCTCTGCAGCTGCTCACCCGCGGGCGGTCTTCTTCAGCCGTTCCAGGCGGCGAAGCCACAGGCAGTTTCACATCTCCTTTTCTGTCTGTGACTTCGCCGCTCTTCTTTTGCCGGCCAGGCCTGCCATGGGGCCTGCGCGGCGTGCCCAGCCGGCAGGACGCCAGATCCAGCCGTCCTGCCCCAGCCGTTCTGTCCCGGAGTCGCCTCGGGCCTAGCCAGAATGCCGGCTGTGCCCGCCTTCCTTGCCGAAGCGGATTGTGCTAGGCTGAAGACCTGCGGCGCAGCGTTTCAGCCCGTCGCCTTTATCCCTCTGAGAACCTTTTCCCCTGCCGCTGGCAGGGGCTTTCGCAAGGAGTGTCGTCATGAAGAAGCTGCTCGCTGTCCTGTTTGCCCTTGGCCTGGCCGCGCCTGCCTTTGCAGGCCAGCCCGGCGTGCTGGTCGTCGATCCCGACAAGGCAGGCACCAACGTGCGCGACGCGCCCTCGGGCAGGGTGCTGGACATCATCCCCTACGCCTCTGCCTCAAGCCCCGACAGCGTCAAGGAGCGCCGCGTGGTGAACCTGCTTGCCAACGAGGGCAAGTGGTTCAAGGTAGCCTACAGCGGCGGCGAAGGCTACGTGCACCACTCCATGCTCGGCGTGTGCACCTCGGCCACCGAGGACGGCGATCCCGTGCTTCTCAAGGCGCCCCGCGACAATGCCAGGAGCATGGGCCGCGTTGCCGACGGCACCCGTGCGCGTCCCCTGGCCTTCTTCATGCAGAACGACGTGGCCTACCTCAACGTCGAGATTCTCGAAGGCCCCCGCAAGGGCACGACGGGCTGGCTGCCCGAGCAGGCCTTTTCGGCCAATCCCTACGCCAGCTGCTGGCGCCGCTAGGCTGGCCGGCACAGCGCAACGATTCTTTTGCCGTCCGCAGGAAAGGCTTCCTGCGGACGCGCATTCTGCTTTTCTCCCTGCGGCAAGCCGTCGTCCCGGAGCAAAGGAGTCCCTGCCTTGACCTTCAAAAATGCCGTGGCGTCCTGCCTCCTCCAGTACGCGAACATGCGCGGCCGCGCCTCGCGCTCGGAGTTCTGGTGGTTCCAGCTCTTCATCTTCGCCGTTTCCTTTGTCCTCTACCTGGCGTCCTTCCTGCTGCCTGACCGCTACTACAACTTCGGCCCGGTGCTCAACAGCTTCTTCTTCATCGCCATGGCCATCCCCCTCTTCAGCGTCTGCGTGCGCCGCATGCACGACACGGGAAGGGGCTTCCTCGCGGCCGTGCTGATCTGCGTGCCGGTGCTCAACCTGCTTTGCCTGTGGTGGGCGTCCAGGCCGGGCGATCCCAGGGCCAACGCCTACGGACCTGCGCCTGAAGAAGGCGAATAGGCGCTTTGCCGCCCTTGCTCAGGGAGCGGGGAACTCCCGCTCCGAATCCGGCGTCCTGACCTGCTGGCCCTCTTCAAGGGCCGATATGCCTGCCGTGACCACCTTGTCGCCTGGAGCTATGCCTTCGGCTGCGGCGAAGCGCGGGGAAAGTTCGCGCACGGCGCCGATATTCCGCCTGTGCACCCTGCTTTCGCTGTCCACAATCCAGACAAAGCGCGCATCGCCGGTTCCGCCGAGTGCCGTGCGGGGCAGGAGGACGGCCGAGGAAGCCTCTCGCTCGAGGGTGCCGGCAAGGGCGCTTCCCAGCGGCAGGACAGCGAGATCGCCGTCGTCAAGGCGCGCCTTGGCCCGGAAGGTGCGGGTCATGCGGTCGGCCTGGGGCGAGATTTCATAGAGCCTGGCCTTGGCGCAGACTTCGCCCTGGGGCGTCTCGCCGCACACGCGCAAGGCCGAACCCAGCCCCGTGCCGTCGAGCACGAGCCGCTCGGGCAGATCGAAGACGGCATCGAGCGGGGGCGCCTGCGCGATGCGAAACACCGGAACCCCTGCGCCCACGTTCTCGCCGGCCTCGTGGAAGCGCTGAACCACCACGCCTGCGGCTTCGGCGCGCAGTTCGCACCAGCCAAGCTTTTCTTCGGCCTGGGCAAGGGCCGCCCGGCTGGCCTTGGCCTGCTCCCTGGCCTGGGCCTCCTGGCGCAGGTCGAGATCGTAGGTGTTGCGCGAGACGCCCTCCTTGGGGAGGAGCGCCCGGGAGCGGGACGCGCGCTGGCTGGCCTGGACCGCAAGGGCCTCGTCGGCAGCCAGCTGGGCGCGGGCGGTCTTGACGTCGTTGGCAGCCAGCTCGCTGTCAAGGCGGGCGAGGAGCTGGCCCTTGTCCACCCGGTCGCCAGACGAGACCAGGCGTTCGGCGATGCGGCCTGCCATGCGGAAGGAGGCGTCGGCCGAGGAGGCTGCCTTCAGCTCGCCGGCAAGCCGGGGAGCCGGCTCGCTGGAGAGCGTGGCCGTCATCCATCGGACGGGGCGCACAGGGCGCACGGCTTGGCCTGAATCTCTGGCTGGGTCGGTCTCGCAGCCTCCGAGGCCGGCGCCGAGGAGGCAGAGGAAGGCGCAGAGCGCGCGCTTGGCAAAAGCGGAGGCGGGGCCAAGGCTGCGTGCCTGGCCTGCCTGTCGCGGCTGTCGTGCTTGGCGTGGCTGGCGCATGGCGGCAT
>JAEEPQ010000258.1 GCA_016284885.1 Desulfovibrio sp. | reverse complement strand
ACGCCAGGCAGCAGGGCGGCGGCCTTGGCGCCGATGAGGCGTGCCGAGGCGGGAAGCTCGCGGCGCACGCGCAGGGGCAGGCCGATGTCGCAGACGACAAGCTTTCCGGTCCACTGGGCCGCCTCGGGCACGGCAAGTCCGGGCTTGGCCGCGGCAAAGGCTGCCGTGGCGGTGGCGACGATGGCCTCGGGGCAGGCCTTGCCCGTTCTTGCGTCAAGGCCTGAGGGCACGTCGAGGGCGAGCACGAAGGGGTGGTTGGGCAGCTGGTTGATCTGCTGGACAAGGCGCAGGATGTCTTCCTTGAGCTCGCCCTGGAAGCCCGTGCCGACGAGGCCGTCGACGACGGCGTCCCACCAGCGCGCATTCCAGCCCTTGAGGGAGGCGAAGGGCACGCCGCAGGCGGCAGCCGCCCGCGCGTGGAGCCTGGCTGCGCCCTTGAGGGAGGAGGGATTCTTGGCGCAGAAGACCATGGGGTGGGCGCCGGCGTCGAGTAGCTGGCGGGCCAGGCAGGCGGCGTCGCCGCCGTTGTTGCCGCCGCCCATGAAGAGGGCGATATGCTTGCCGGCAAGATTCGGGATCCCGGTCTTGGGCACGGCGAGGGCCGCCCTGGCCGCGTTTTCCATGAGCACGGCCTCGGGGACGCCGAGGCGCACGCTCTCCTGGTCCCAGGCCTTCATCTCTGCGGGCGAGGGCAGGGAAGGCAGGGTGTCGAGGAAGTCTTGGGAATAGAGGTCGGACGTGGAAGCTTCGCTCATAGGTCAATCCTCGAGCACGACCAGGGCCGCGGCGCGGCCGCCGTCGTGGGTGATGCTGAGATGTATCTTCCGGCCGCCCATGGCTTGGAAGCGCGCAAGGGCTGCACCCTTGAGCGTCATGGCGGGCATGCCGGAGGGAAGGTTCAGGACGCTGATCTGGTCCGGGGCCACGCCTTCGGCAAAGCCGGTGCCAAGGGCCTTGGCGAGGGCCTCCTTGGCCGCCCAGCGGCCGGCCAGAAAGCGGGCCCTGGCGCTGCCGGAAGGAAGCCTTTCCCGCTCCTCGGCCGAGAGCACGCGCGCGAGGAAGCGCTCGCCGAAGCGTTCTGCGCCCCGCTCCAGACGCTGGAGCGAAGCCAAGTCTATGCCTGTGCCGAGTATCATGCTGACGATGGCGGAGAAGGTGAGAAGGGTGGGAAGCAGGGCCACGGGAAAGGCTCTGCGCAGCGGAAGGGCGCGGAAAGGCCCTGTCCTGGCTGCGCTGTCCCGTCGCATTGCCAAAGGCGGGCAGATTGGATAGACATAGCCCTTCCCGCACTGGAGGACAAGGGCGGGCGCCTTGCCCGCCTACCCGCGCACGTCGCCATATATCTTTAAGGAGAGTGTCTGCATGAAGCTGTGTATCATAGGAACCGGCTACGTAGGGCTTGTCAGTGCAGCCTGCTTTGCCGAGATGGGCAACACCGTGACCTGCGTCGACGTGAATCCGGACGTCGTGGCCAGGCTTAGGGCCGGACAGGTGCACATCTACGAGCCCGGCCTCGAGGAGATGGTGAAGGCGAGCCACGCCGACGGCAGGCTCAGCTTCACCACCGAGCTCGCCGAGGGCCTCAAGGGCGCGGACATGGCCTTCATCTGCGTCGGCACCCCGCCCGACGAGGACGGCTCCGCGGACCTCAAGTACGTGCTCCAGGTCGCCGACTCCATTGGCCAGCTCATGGAGAACGATCTCGTCGTGGTGGACAAGTCCACGGTCCCGGTCGGCACCGCGAAGAAGGTTGCCGCCGCCGTGCAGAGGCGCCTGGACGAACGCGGCGCCAAGTTCCAGTTCGAGGTGGTCTCCAATCCCGAATTCCTCAAGGAGGGCGCGGCCATCAGCGACTTCATGAAGCCCGACCGCGTGGTCATCGGCACCTCCTCCCAGAAGGCCGCCGACCTCATGCGCGAGCTCTACGCGCCCTTCGCCCGCACCCGCGGCAAGCTCATCGTCATGGGCGTGCCCTCCGCCGAGATGACCAAGTACGCGGCCAACTGCATGCTCGCCACCAAGATCTCCTTCATCAACGAGATCGCCGGCATCTGCGAGCACGTGGGCGCCGACGTGCGCGACGTGCGCGCCGGCATAGGCTCCGACTCCCGCATAGGCTACCAGTTCATCTATCCCGGCGTCGGCTACGGCGGCTCCTGCTTCCCCAAGGACGTCAAGGCCCTCATCCGCACGGCCAGGGACGCCGGCATGGACGCGCCACTGCTCAATGCCGTCGAGACCGTCAACGGCAGGCAGAAGGTCCACATGGCCGAGGTTATCGAGAACTACTTCGCTCCCCAGGGCGGCGTTGCCGGCAAGACCCTCGCCCTCTGGGGCCTCGCCTTCAAAGCCAACACCGACGACATGCGCGAGGCGCCCGCCATCGACATGGTGAACCGTCTGACCAAGGGCGGCATGCGCATCCGCGCCTTCGATCCCGTGGCCGGCGCCAACGCCCGCCGCATCTTCAGGGACAATCCCCTCTTCGATCTGGCGGAGGGCCAGTACAGCGCCCTCGAGGGCTGCGACGCCCTGCTCGTGGTCACCGACTGGAACCAGTTCCGCAACCCCGACTTCGGGCGCGTCAAGGAACTGCTCACCGCCCCCATCGTCTTTGACGGCCGCAACCTCTACGAACCCGTCCAGATGGCCAAAAGGGGCTTTGCCTACTTCTGCATAGGCCGCAAGGCTGCTGCCGAGGCCGAAGAGGTCGCCCGCTAGGCCCTTTCCCGAATCACGCCCCGCAAGGCACGCAGAAGCCCCAGACTGCCCAGGCAGTCTGGGGCTTCTGCGTGCTGAGCTTCTTTCCGGGATGCAAGGGTGTCCGAGGTCATGCGGACGGTGAGT
>JAEEPQ010000257.1 GCA_016284885.1 Desulfovibrio sp. | reverse complement strand
GGCTCGTAGCCAGCGCCGGCGCTGCCCATGCCTTCGCCCTTGTGGCGCCTGGATTTGACGGATCCGCCTTCGCAGAGGCAGGAGGCGCTGGTGGTGCCGTCGTTGCAGACCACGTAGCCGTTGAGGCAGCGCTGGGAGATGCCGCCGTGGTTGGAGCAGCAGCCCTGATGGCCGACGGCCGAAGCCAGGCCAGGCGCGGCCAGGAAGAGAGAGGTGGCGCAGACGAGGGCCGCGGAGAGGGAAAAGAGCTTCATGGACACTCCTTTAAGCTGGCGCGTCCAGGGAGACGCCGCTCCCCAGCCGCGCGATTTCAGCATGCCTGAAGCAGGAGACGAGGTGGTCGTTGACCAGGCCCGTCGCCTGCAGGTGGGAATAGACTATGGTTGAGCCGACGAACTGGAAGCCGAGGCGCTTGAGTTCCCTGGCCACGGCGTCGGAGAGCTGCGTCCTCGGGGGCACGTCTTCGAGCCTTGTCCAGCAGTTCTGCACTATGACCCCGCCCGTGAAGCCGAGCAGCCAGCGGGCGAAGCCGCCGCTGGAAGCCGAGAGCTCGAGGAAGCGGCGAGCATTGACGATGGCGGCCTCGATCTTCCGGCGGTTGCGCACTATGCCCCTGTCCTGGAGAAGACGGTCCACGTCGGCCTTGCCGAAGCGGGCCACGGCTTCGGGATCGAAGCCGGCAAAGCAGCGCCTGTAGCCCTCGCGACGCTCGAGTATGGTCCGCCAGGAGAGGCCGGCCTGCGCCGACTCGAGCACGAGGAACTCGAACTGCCCCCTGTCGTCCAGGCGGGGCACGCCCCACTCCCGGTCGTGGTAGGCAAGCATGCTCTCAGTGCCTCGGGCCCAGCCGCAGCGGGGCTTTTCCAGTGCGGATCCCATGCGGCCTCCTTGAGGTTGACGTTGCCGGCGGGAACAAGCCATCTGAGCTTCCAATAGCCGTTAACGCCCCGCAGGGCAAGCCTTGGTCTGGCCCTTGCCCTGGTCCCTGCCTATCGCCTGCCAGCCTTGCCGAGCATGGCCTCGGCGCTCGCCCTGGCCGGCGAGGACTCGAAGAGGCGGTTGCCCCGGAAGGTGCAGGCCAATGAGCAGAGGGAGGAGATGGCGCAGACTATGCCAAGAGGCATGGCGCTCATGGGGCCGGCAAGGCCAGCCAGGGGCGAGCTGAGGCAGCCGAAGAGGAAGACCGCGACGCCGAGAATGCCCGAGGCCGCGCCTGCGCCGACGGTTTGGGAGCTGATGCCGAGGGTGAAGCTGGCGGTCATGGTCAGCCCCTGGGTGCTCACCAGCGCGAAGAGCGAGGCCAGCATGGGCCAGGGCGAAGCGGGAAGGACCATGGCGCAGGCGAGGAGGGCGAAGGCTGCCAGCGTGTGGAGCGCATCGCCCACGGCAAGGATGCGGCGGTCGCCGAAGCGCCGGGAGAGCAGGCCGGCAGCCAGGGCAAACAGGCTCACGCCTATGGCGTTGCTGGCAAAGATGAGGCTGTACTCGCCCACGCTGAAGCCGTAGATCTTCTGGCAGACGAAGGGCGATGCCGAGATGTAGGTGAAGAAGCCGGCCATGGTGAAGCCCTGGACGCCGGCGTAGCAGAGGAAGGCCTTGTGGCCGAAGAGGCGCGACATGTTCCTGAGCGAGGCGCCGACGCCGCCGGGCACGCGGCGGGCGGGATCGAGGGTGTCCGGCACGGCGGGCAGGGTGCAGACGAAGAGGAAGACGCCGATGGCGGCCAGCAGATGGAAGACGGCTCGCCAGCCAGCCTGGCCGGCCACCATGCCGCCTACGATGGGGCCGAGCACGGGACCCACGCTGTGGATGGCCATGAGCAGGGACATGAAGCGCGTGAGATCGGGCCCCTGGTAGGTGTCGCAGCTGATGGCCCTCGAAAGCACGGCGCCGCCGGCGCCGCCCACGCCCATGAAGAAGCGCAGAGCAAGGAAGGTCCAGCCATCGGCGGCGTAGGAGCAGAGCAGGGAAGAGGCCGTAAAGACGGCAAGCGAGAAAAGCAGGAGCCCCCTGCGCCCCCAGCCGTCGCTCAAGGGGCCGATGAAGAGCTGCCCGAGGGCGAAGCCCAGAAGGCAGGAGGTGATGCTCGCCTGGGCGAAGGTGGTGGTGATGTCCAGATCCTGCGCTATGTCGGGCAGGGAAGGCAGGTACATGTCCGTGCACAGGGGGCCGAAGGCCGCAAAGAGGGAGAGCAGCAGGGCAACGAAGCTCTTCTTCAGGGGCCCCATGGCAAGAATGGGGTTGGCGAAGGCGCCGCTTTCCGTTGCCAAGCCGGCTCCGGAAGCCATTGCCCCCTTGGTTGCCTTGGAGGCGCTGGAAGCCGTGCACGCCTGGGATGCCTTGGACGTCGTGGACGCCGGAACCGCCGGGGCCGGTGTGGGCCGGCAGTCTGCCTCTTCCTGCTTCCTGCGCCTTTTCCTGCTCATGCCTCGCTCCTTGCGCCGGCCAGCCCCGTCCATAAAGCAGTGCTGCGGGGAGCCGGAAGCGCCATCCCTACCATCGAGGCCCGAGGAAAGGCAATGCCGGAAGGCGTCCTGGCGACGACCACCCAAAAGAAAGTGGACCCGGCGTCCTGGCAATCTCTGCAGGGGCTGGGCCAGCGCCTTCACTGGGAAGTTTGCGCCGGCGCCGGCAAAAATTCGCGCAAAGCTCGCCACAGGCGTTGACAGGAGGGGAGGCTGCGCGTAGAAGGCTTCTCCGCGCCAAGGCAAAGCCCTTCGGGACTGGCTACGGCGCCTCCGCCAGGGCTTTACGCCAGGGCCCCGCGAATCTTCCCCGAGGGAATTTCGCGGCCAGGGCAAAAAAGTTCTTGACGGGGATGGCGGAACCGGATAGGTTCCACCTTCGCCGGTTGTCGCAGCC
>JAEEPQ010000049.1 GCA_016284885.1 Desulfovibrio sp. | reverse complement strand
TCAAAGGGAAGGTCAGCTTCGGGAAGCCTGCGCGCTAGTAGCGGCGAGGACCTCTGCCAGGTCCGCCGTAGCCGGGCTTGGGACCTCTCGGCGGTCCGCCGTAGCCGGGCCTGGGACCTCTCGGAGGCGGAGGCGGCCTGTGGTAGTCGCGCGGAGGGGGAGGCGGGCGGTGGTAGCCGCGGTGCGGATACGGCCCGTCGTAGTAGTCGTCGCCGTAGTAGCCGCCGCTGTGGTGGCAGCCGAAGGCCAAAAGCGACATGGCGAGGCAGCAAAGGAGAAGCAGTCTGCGCATGTGTTCCGTCCTTGCTAGATGTTAGCCCGAAAGATGCCGGCGAGACAGCAGTGCCCGACAGCTTCTGTCTAGGCCATTGCGGAAAAAAAGCAAGCCTTTTAGCCCCGTCTGCGCTCCGCCTCCGCCCCGCCCGCCTGCCTGCCTGCGGCGGGGAAGGCGGAAGAGGGCCGGAACGGGGCCGGCGGCCGGCAAATCCGTCTACTTGGCGCCTGCTGCCTTGCGCACGTTCCTGACCCTGGCCACGAGCTCGTTGCCCTCCACGGCAAAGTCGCAGTCGAAGAGCTCGGCACCGTGCACTATGCCCTCCTGGGAGGCCTGAAGGCTGCCGCCGGCGAGATCGATGCCGCCTTCGGCGCGGACGAGCACGAAGCGCTCGGGCAAGGGCGTGGCGGGATCGACGTCAAGGATGGCTATCTGGGTAGTCCGGCCCTTTTCGCCAAGGACGGCCTTGCCGGCAAGCTGAAGGCAGGCTTCGGCGGCCGGCGGCCTGTCGAAGCGCCAGCGCTCGAAGGCCCGGGCCGAGCCCGCCTTGACCTGCCCCTCCACCTCAAGCGCGTTGCCCTCGAAGGCCTCCTTGCCGACGCCGCCCTGGAGGACGCAGGCCTCGCCAAAGGACGCCTTGGATCCCAGCTCGACGGTATTGCCCGTGGCAACGCCTTTTTCGCTGATGCCGCCCGTGACGCTGCCAAGGACGCGGCCGCCGGTGACGGCAACCGTGTTGCCGCAGGCTCTGGCAGGGCCCTTGTGCTCCGTCTCCTGCGCACCCGGAGAACCTGGCGCTCTGGACTTGTCCTTTTTCTTCGGCTTTGGCTGGCGTGGCGCAGCCTTGGCAGAGCTTGTCGCGCCGGGCTCGGGATGCGCCTCGCGCAGTTTGCGCTCGCGGGCCTCCTCCCGGGCTCGTGCCGCCTTCTCTTCGGGGGCTGCCTTGTCCTGGGCGACGCTGGCGGCCTTGTCCACGCCGAGCATGCGCGCGACATCGCCTGGCGCTTCGACGTCGTCGGCAATGCGGCCGCCCACGGCATCGGCCACGTCGCCGCCGTCAATGGCCACGCTGTTGTCGCTGGCCTGGTGCAGGGAAACGCCGCCCGCCACTTCGCCGGCCACGGCGCCTCCGCGCACGGCTGCCTTGTTGCCAGAGGCGAAGCTGGCGCCTGCGCCCCCGCGGAGGTTTCCGGCCACGAAGCCGCGGTGCATGATGACGGCGTTGTGCTCGGCAGGGCCTTCGCCGCTCTGGCCGCCGGTGACGAAGCCATGGCAGTCGGGCGGATCCGCCTTGACGGGAGAGCCCAGCACGACGATGTTGCGCGAGGCCAGAAGGTCTTCGGCAATGCCGCCTGCCACGTGCCCTCCCACCGTGCCGGCATGGAAGGCGACCTCGTTGCCCACGGCCGTGCCGCTGTCCGAATGGCCGCCTGCCACGCCTCCCTCGACGGCGCCGCCCCAGAGGAAGACGGCGTTGCGCACGGCGCCGCCCGAGCCCTCGCCGCCCGTGGCCTCGAGGACGACGGCCTCGCCGCCTATGCTCACGCGGTTCTGGAAGGCCATGCCGGTCCGGGAGACGCCACCGCAGGCGTTGGTTTTGACCGTGCCGGCGTTGATGGTCACCATGTTGCCGGTGACCGGAGCGTAGGACAGCCCGCCCGCCAGCAGGCCCGTCAGGGTGCCGCCGGAGACGACGATGCCGTTGCGCTGGGCAAAGCCGTTGGCCCAGCCGCCCACGGCACCGGAAATGGTGCCTGAGAGCAGGATGACGGTGTTGGCCTGGGCCGTGCCGAGCCCCTCGGCGTCCTCGAGCTTTTCCTTGGGCAGGGCCGGATTCTCCGAGGGGGAGTTGAAGCCGCCGAAGACGCCCCGGGTCGCCGAGCCGCTCTGGACGATGACCGTGTTGCCCGAGACCGTGCCTTCGCCCTTGGCGCTGCCGCCGTAGACGCGACCGGGGATGGCGCCCTCCCTGACGATGACCGTGTTGGAGGAGGGGGCGTCCGGGATGAGCGAGGAGAAGATGCCGTCGAAGGAACGCTTGAGGGGACTGCCGGGAAATTCCAGCGTCTCGGCCTGGCAGGGGGCTGCCATGCAGAGCGCGCAGGCTGCAAGGCCCTGCGCCAGAAGGGCGGAAAGCTGGGTCATGCGGCGGGACATGGAACCTCCTTGGGAACGGCGTCGGGGCAGGCCCTGGGCAGATGCAGCAAGGCCAGACGCGCCCGCGTCTCTCAGAATAGGACGAAAGCGGCGCCTCTGGCAATTGTCGCTCAGCGAGCCTGGCTGTCTTCAGTCCTGCCGGCAAGGCGCCCTGCGGCCCTGCCGGCAAAGGCGCCGGCCCTGGCTGCGGGCACCTTGGTCGCCTGCCCTGGGTTCGTGGCAGTACCGTCCTTGCGCGTGCCCTCCGCGGCAGTTCCATCCGCGGCAGTGTCGGCAGCAGGGGGCGCGGGTGCAGGGCCTTCCATGCTAATCCAGAAGACGGGCTTCGGCTGGCGCAGGATATCTTCCTCGACAAGCTTGGCAAAGCCCAGGACCAGCGTCGCGTTCACGGCGAGGGCCAGGGCAAGGGCCCTGAAGGAAATGCGGGGGAGGAGGGTTTCGCCAAGCCGCGCGACAAGGCCCGGCCTGTCTGCGGGCGGGAGGGCCGGCGAAAGATCTTCTTCGTCCCAGCCCTGAAGGCTGTCCTGGCTGTCTTGGTAGCCTGGGCGGTCTGGCGCTGCGGCGGAGAGGCTACCAGCGAGGCCAGGTGAAGCAAGGGGGGCGCCGGAAGTCCGGCCGTCCGGCTGATCTGTCCGGCTGAAGTCCGCGCCGCGCGGGTCGTCGGCCAGAATGCCGGCGCTTGCGCGGGAGGCGTATCCCCTGAAGGTGCGCATGGACTGGGGCGGAGGCTGGAGGATGGTCCCGGCTAGAGGCGGACGACCTTGTCGGCCTCTTCGGCACTGGAGGCTATCTCGCCCATGCCGGAAGAGCGTCCTGCCTGCAGGGCGTGCGCCAGCCCGAAGTGGGCGAGGCTGGCATCGTGGACGAGGAGCCCTATGCCCTGATCCGCGAGCTTCTGCAGCATGCCGAGGGCGGGACCGGGTTCGGTGGCCAGCTTGACGGCGCCGTTGAGCAGGGCCAGGCGCCAGAGTCCGCGACGGCCGGGCAGGGTGGCAAGGAAGCTTTCCAGAATGCCGCGCCCGAGGCCGCCGTTCTCCTCGCCCAGCATTTCGCTGGTCAGGATCAGGAAGGTGCGGGGGCGCTGGCCGAGGTCTTCGGGCTGTCCGGCCGGTATGGCGGCGTCGCCGTCGGCCTGCTTGAAGCCGGGCCGTCCTGCGCGGATATGGTAGACCTGCTCGCCGTCCAGCACGCTCTGGGCGGCGTAGCCCTGCGCGGCGAGGAAGCGGGCAATTTCCTTCACTGCTTCAGGGCTGTCCACCAGCACTTCCAGCTTGTCTGGCTGCTCGGCGACGGCCTTGCGGGCGAGTTCGAGCGGCTGGGGGTGCGGCAGGCCTCTGCAGTCGACGGTCTTCATGATGTGCTCCTCAAGATGTGATCCCGCTGTTCGGGTGATGTGGCGCAAGCCGAAGCAGCAGGGGCGGCTTCGGCTTGCGGGTGTCCGAAGGTATGGGTGCGGCTTACCTGGACGGACCGGACGAGCCGCGCTCCGCCGAGCCCAGGGCGAAGATGGCGCCGTTGGGAGCGCCGGGGAAGACGCGGGTGCCGTAGGCGATGGCGCAGCGCTCCACCGTCATGGCCGGCCAGGGGCCGAAGCTGGCGCCAAGGCCCTTGAGCAGGGCCGCGCCCGTGGGCGTGACGGTCTCCCCCTCGCCTTGGAAGGGCGCCACGGGAATGCCTGCCAGCAGGCGCAGCACGGCTGGCGCGGGACTCGGCAGCACGCCGTGGGCGCAGACGATGGCGCCGTCGGCCACAGGCAGGGGGCTTGCGGTGAAGACGTCCGGCTTCAGCTCGTCGAACAGCATGCAGTTGAGCACCGTGTCGAGTATGCTGTCAAGGGCGCCGACCTCGTGGAAGCGGACCTCCTCCTTCGGCACGCCGTGCACCTCGCTCTCGGCCTGGGCCAGAAGGGTGAAGACCTTCGCGGCGAGGGCCTTGGCCGAGGGGGGCGCCCCGCAGCCACCGACGATGGCCAGCACGTCCTCCAGCGTCCTGTGCGCGTGCTGGCGGGGCAGAGCTATGCTGGCCTGCCAGCCGGCGATGGCGTTGACGCTGTGGGGATGGAGGGAGACGACGCCGTCGAGTTCCGGCATGATGAGTTTGGCGCGTGCGTTGAGGGCCGCGCTGTCCAGCTCGAGCATGCGGGCGAGGCCGGCCAGCAGGATGTCGCCTGAGACGCCGGAAAGGGCCCGGACGGTCAGGACGCGCAGGGAGGCCCCGTGGCTTGGCTTGTGCTCGTGCTCGTGTTCGAGCCCGTGTCCGTGATGGTGCCCGTGGTCGTGATCGTATTCCTGTTCCGGCATGGAGTTTTCCTCTCTTCCTGCGGCCAAGCCCGCGGGGCGCCCTTAAGTCTGTTGCAGAAGATTGACGACGCGGGCGGCCGCGCAGGCCGCGCCGTAGCCGTTGTCGATGTTGAAGACGCCGACGCCCGGCGCACAGGAGACGAGCATGCTCGAAAGTGCCGTCACGCCTGCCTTGGCCATGCCGTAGCCGATGGAGGTGGGGACGGCGAAGACGGGCTTGGGCGTGAGGCCGCCGAGGACGCTCGCGAGCGCGGCATCGAGGCCGGCGACGACGATGACGGCGTCGTGGGCGTTGATTTCGTCCAGCCTGCGAGCGATGCGCCAGAGGCCTGCCACCCCGCAGTCTTCGTAGACGCTGCGCTGGATGCCGAGGTACTCGAGCGTGCGCGTGGCCTCCCAGACGACGGCGCCGTCTGCCGTGCCGGCCGACACCACGGCGACCCGTCCCTTCGGCTTCGCAGGCAGGACGTCGCCCCAGGCCGTGCGGGAAAGGGCATGGTAGCTGTAGGCCTGGCGCACGGCCTGCGGCTGGGCTTCGAAGATCTCGGGTGCAAGGCGCGTGAAGAGCACGGGGCGTCCCGATCCCCTGCCGAAGCGGGCGAGCAGGTCGGCGAGCGCCTCTGCCGGCTTGCCCTCGCAGAACACGGCCTCAGGCAGGCCGATGCGGGCCGTGCGGGCGTGGTCGAAGAGTATGCCGTGGTCGAGGCGCTGGGCGTCGTCAGCGGCATCGGGGGGGGCGGAACGTTCCACGAGGTCTCCTGCAGGAAAGGGGATGCGCCGGCAGGGTCTGCCGGCAGAAGGTGTTCCGATAGCACAAAGGCGCTTCAAGCTGAAGTGGCGGATCGTGCCGAAAGCTTGCCTGAGCCTGTCGCGTCCGCCAGAAAGCGTAGCATGATGCCGGCCGCCGCTTCCGCGCCAGCCCCCTGATGGGGGCTGTGGCCTTGGCCGGCAAGGAGGACGCGTTCGAAGCGGGGGCAGAGGCGGGAGAGGCGTTCGACTTCGCCTTCGCTGACGAAGGGATCCTGGTCGCCATGCAGGAGCAGGAAGGGCATGGCTAGGCGCGCCAGATCCTGGTCCGAAAAGTCGGGATAGCGCATGCAGGTCTGGATGGTTGCCCTGACGAGGGCCTGCCAGTCCCCGCGGTGGGCCTGGGCATGGCGTTCCTTGAGAGCCCGGATGAAGCGCGGGTAGCGCGTTTCGGGAGCGTTGTGCGGCGCGAACTTCTCAAGGTAGGGCACAAGTCCTGGATTGCGGGCCCCTGCCGTCCCGATGGCGAGGAGGCTGGCCACGCGGGAGGGGGCGAGGGTGGCCATGATCATGGCGCAGTCGCCGCCCATGCTGTGTCCGGCAACGGGGCAGGACGCAATCCCGAGCGCTGAGAGGAAGTCCAGCATGTCCACGGCAAGCTGGGGCACGTCCCAGGCAAGGCTCGGGCAGCGCGTCTGGCCGTGGCCCCGGAAGTCGGGGGCAAGGACAAGGCGCTCCCGGGCCAGCATGGGCATGAGGGTGCCGAAGGAATGCCGAGCCGTGGAGAAGCTGCCGTGCAGCAGGAGCAGGGGCTCCCCTTGGCCGCAGGCTTCGTAGTGCAGTTCGAGATCGCCGAGGACGATGGCTGGCATGCGGGCTTCCGGAAGGCGTCTTGGTGGCCTTGGCGCAGGGGCAGGGCAGAGACTCGTCACTGCGCCCGCAGCCGGGCTAGACTGATGAGGCCATGCGCATGAGGTCCGGCAGCGTCGTCTCGAAGTCGACGCCGTACCAGGGCTTTTTGGGGTTCTTCATGGTCTCTTCGATGGTGTGCGCCGTGTAGTCGGCAGCGATGCGCATGGCGTCGCGCCAGTCCAGACCCCGCATGAGGCAGCCGACGCAGGTGCTGGAGAAGAGGTCGCCCGTGCCGTGGTAGGCGCCGTCGATGTGCCTGTTCTGGTAGAGGTAGTAGTCGCCCGCGGCGCGATCGTAGCCCATGACGCCCGTCTTTCCCTCCTCCAGCGACACGCCCGTCAGCACGCTGACGCCGGCGCCAAGCTTGTTGAGCCGAGCTAGCAGCTCCTGAATGTAGACCCTGTCGTGGCGCTCCCGGTATTCCATGCCGGTCATCAGTGCCGCCTCGGTGATGTTCGGCACGATGATGTCGGCTACAGCGCAGAGCTCAGTGTTCTTCCTGACGTAGTCCATGTCGAAGGCCGGATAGAGCTTGCCGTTGTCCGCCATCACCGGATCGACCACAACCTTGGTGTAGGGTCCTTTGAAGTCGCGGATAATTGCTTTAACTTGATCTATCTGTCCAATCGATCCAAGATATCCCGTATAGATGGCGTCAAATTCGACGCCTTCACTTTTCCAGTGCGCCGTTATTGGCTCGATCTGGTCGGAGAGATCCTTGCAGGTAAAGCCACTAAACATCGTATGGGTCGAAAGAAGGGCTGTGGGAAGAATGACAGCTTCCGAACCAAGGGCAGATAGCACGGGAAGTGCTATAGTAATGGAGCATTTGCCAAGGCAAGAGATGTCCTGTATAGTTAAAACTCGTTTCATCCTTTTTCCTCCGATGCTGTTGTAGATGAGACAAGCATAGGGCAACGGCGCTGCATGTCAAGAACATTGCTTGTCAGGCCTTCTGCCCGGCTGCGCGTCCCCTCAGGCCGGGCCAGAGACGTGCCCTGCTCGTGCACGAGGACCTTGGCAAATAGGGGGAGAGACAAAATTTTTCTAGTAAATTCAATGGTTTTTTTGAATTGCCTTGCCAGTTCTGCCGAGAGTGGCTATGTAATGGACGGGCTTGTCCGCCAGAAGGCGCCAAGGCCCGGGAGGCGCCGGCACTGGCCTCGAGGGGACTGTTCCCTGCCAAGGCCTTCGCCAGGCCAGCCAGCCCGTTCGGCAGGACCGGAAAGCAGAACCAGAAAGGAACACATCAGGAGGGGCGCATCATGAAAATAGGCATCATCCGCTGCATGCAGACTGAAGACATCTGTCCCGGCACGTCCGACTTTAAGGCCATTGCGGGTCGCAAGGGCGCCTTTGTGGCAATCGAGGGCGACATCGAACTCGTGGGCTTTGCCAACTGTGGCGGCTGTCCCGGCAAGCGGGCCGGCTCCAGGGCGAGGCTGCTCCAGGCGCGCGGCGCCGAAGCCGTCTTCATGGCCTCCTGCATTGGCAAGGGACTGCCCCTCAACTTCCCCTGTCCGCATGCGGAAAAGATGAAGGAACTCATCGAGAAGAGCGTGCCCGGGGTCAAGGTTTTCGACTACACCCACTAGCTGGCCTTCGGCAAAGGCCCTGGCCAGGAAATGCGGAGGAAGGTCCATGAAGCAGACGGTTGCCACGCTGGCTGAAATGAAGAAGGCGGGCCGCAAGGCCTGCATGGTGACGGCCTACGACTATACCATGGCGCGGCTGGTCAGCGTCGCCGGCGCGGACATGATCCTTGTCGGCGACTCCCTCGGCATGGTCATGATGGGACTGGAGGACACGGTCTCCGTGACCATGGAGGACATGATCCATCATGCCCGCGCCGTGTCGCGCGGCTGCCAGGGACCCCTGCTCGTCGTGGACATGCCCTTCATGTCCTACCAGGCAGGCTTCGAGCAGGCCATGCTCAACGCCGGCCGCCTCATGCAGGAGGGCCGGGCCAACGCCGTCAAGCTCGAGGGCGGACAGGAGATCTGCGCCAAGGTTCAGGCCATGGTCCAGGCTGGCATTCCGGTCTGTGGCCACGTCGGGCTCACGCCGCAGTCCGTCAACGCCTTCGGCGGCTTCCATGTGCAGGGCAGGGATCAGGCCAAGGCGCAGAAGCTCCTCGACGATGCCAGAGCCCTGGATAGGGCTGGCTGCTTTGCCGTCGTGCTCGAGTGCGTGCCCTCGGAACTGGCGAAAAGGGTCACCGAGTCCGTCTCCTGCCTCACCATCGGCATAGGTGCAGGCCCGGACTGCGACGGCCAGGTGCTCGTGGGGCAGGACCTGCTTGCCATGTACTCGGACTTCAAGCCGAAGTTCGTCAAGCACTACGCTCAGGTGGGCGAGCTCGTGAAGCAGGGCGTCGGCGCCTACTGCGACGAGGTGCGCCGGGGCGTCTTCCCCGATGTCGCGCACAGCTTCTCCATGCCCCAGGACATCGTCGACGGTCTCAAGTAGCGCCGGAGCTGGCTTTCTCCAAGCGGCAGTCCGGTTCGGATGCGCCTTTTGCGTTCCGGGCTTGCACACGTCTGCAGGCAGTCTGGGCAGAGCGCGCCGGGTGGCCCTGGCGCATCAGAGAGCATAGCAAGCCGGAGGGCTGTTTTCCAGGGGCGGGGCCGTGATCTGCGCCATGCCCGGCGGCTGTTCCGGAAGCCGGATCATGGGGGGACATGCCCCGCCTGAACTGTACCTCTCGCGGGTCGGCGTGGCCGGCAGGCGACAGTGCAACGCAAAACAGCTCAGCGTTTCCCTGGCACGGAACCTAAGTCCGGAGGCTGGGGCCGGCGCCGGAGAGCCCGTCCCCCCACGTTTCGTGACAGAGCCTTTGTGACGGGGCGTTCTTGTTGCAGCCAGGACTACGCGCCTATGCCAGCTTTGCCGAGCAGCCTGACGGCGCAGCGCTTCTTCCAGAAGGAAATGCCGTAGCGCAGCGTCTCCTGCGTGGCGTACAGCCCCTCTGCGTAGCGTTTTCCAGACGCCTGGGCGAGCGCATCCCTGGCTTCTGCATCCAGTGCGGCTTCTGTTTCGGCACGCTTCAATTCAAAAACGAGGCTGCGCCCCTTCCTGTCCGTCACGACGACGTCGGGACGACCGTCTCCGCTCTCGCGGTTTGAGCGTACCTGCAGATCGGTCGCGCTGAACAGTCCCGTCATGAAGCCATGATAGAATTTCTCTGCGCTGTCGTAATAGCTGATTGCTTTCACAAGAATGTCGTTGAGCTTTTCATGAACTGTCTTGACATCGCCTTTCCAGAGCGCATCAAGCAGAGGCAAAATGTTTGCATGCACAACAACCTTGAACCAGGAGGTGATGGTTTCGATAAATATTGTTTTGACTTCTTTATTGGGAATGATGAGCGATGTGGCCGTGCTTTCTATTTTGGAAAGAGCCTTTGTCAAATATCCAGAAGAATAAAAAATAGTCCATATACTATTTGTATTTGTTTGCAATTCGCTAAAAGATAAATTTTCTGATATCTCAACTTCAATAGAATTTCCATGTATAAGTTCTTCGATTTTAGACCTTATATCAAACGTAGACTGTTCTAATATTGATCTTATAATAGCATTATCACTAGAATTTTTCCAATATGCTATAGGAATAGCATCGCTATTTCCTTGTAGATCATATATATATTGTACAACATCCCAAGGGCAAAACACTTCTGTTGTTTTTCCAAAAATATATCCATCAAACCATTCTTTGATAATATTTTTTTTATCTTGAAAACCAGCAACTTGTAAAAATTTATCGACCTCAGATGAAGTAAATCCAAATTTATCAGAAAAAGAATAATTTGAAATACTAAAGCATTTAAAATTATTTACTCCGCTAAAAAAACTTTCTTTTGCAATGTATAAACATCCAGTCAGTATGGCGAATTTCAAAGATGGATTGTCTTTTAGCGAAGAGCTAAGCAATGTCCGAAAAATAACAGTGATTTCATCGTAACTGTTTGTTTCAGAAGATTTATTGATAGGAGAGTCATATTCGTCAATCAAAACTATTACTTTTTTATTCCAGTGACACTCTAGTGCTCGACAAATCACGCGAATAAAAATCTTAAATTGTGGTATCTGCGAGTTGCCTTTGCTAAATTCAAAAATCGTTTCTTTATCAAATGGACTTACCTTGTCGCTATGCAACAAGTATGCATGCTGAAACATTATTTCTTGAACAATATTGACAAGAGACTTAATGGCTTCTTCGTGGCTACTTCCATCGATATCTTTGAAAGATATTGAAATAACTGGATATTTATTCATCCAATTATTGCAAATATCAGTATTGTTTGCAACACAAAGTCCATCGAACAGACTTCCGCTGTCTTTGCTAATGTCGAAAAATTCGCGGAGCATGCTCAGCGTCAGCGTCTTGCCGAAGCGTCTCGGTCGGGTAAAGAGCGATACCGTTGGCGGAACCCGCTGGAGTAGCTCTTCTATCAGGCCTGTTTTGTCGACGTAGTAGCATTTATCGTCGCGGATATCTCTGAAGTTGTCGCCAAAGCTGACGTTGATTTGCGGCATGAAGTCCTCCAAGGCTGCAGCTGCCCAGTACAGCGAATGCTATCGTGGACGCGTCAGGCAGGCAAGGCCGGAGGCGCAGGCGCACAGGCCGACATTGTGACGGAAAAGGGGCAGGCCTTTGCCGAAGGCCGTGGGGCAGCGGCGGACCGTCGACGGCGGGTTCAGGACTCCCGGGAGCAGAACTGCCGTCTCCAGCTTGGCGCAGCCTGAATTGCGCTGGGGCGTCATCTGCGCTGCCGGGGCGTTCCCAGGCCGGCCTGAGGGGCTGAGTCGCCAAGGCATGCGGGGGCGCTGGGCCAGCGGGCAAGCTCCGGCAAAGGGCGATTCACGTCTTCATCCGGACGTTTGCGGGAGCGGCGTCCATATGATGGAATATTCAGGGTCGCGAGGTGGTTCGCCGGAGGAAGAGGAGCAGAACACGCAGCTTTTCGCGCTTTGCTTGCCGAGGAGCGGCCCTCTCCGTATTTTGGCATCGAAGGAGGGCCGCTGCATGAACTACCACGACGGCTTCTACAAGCGCATCTTTGGGTTCCCGCAAATGGTCGCAGGCTACCTGCAGGACTTTGTCGGGCTGGACTTCGTTGCCAATCTGGACATGGATACGCTTGACCTTGTCTCCGGGCAGTACGTGTCCGACGACCTTCATTCCCGCGAGAACGGCGTGGTCTGGAAGGTCAAATGGAATGACGCGGACGCCCAGCTCTTCATCATGGGCGTTAGCCAAGGCCCATGGCGATAGCCGAAGCGATCATGGCCAGCACGGTTGCCGTCCACATGAGCCGCAGGGAGAAAGCGACGTCCCTCCAGGAGGCATGGGGGCGGCCCCAGCCGAGCCAGGGATGGCTGACGGGAACGCCCTGGTAGACGGCGGGTCCGCCGAGCCTGAGCGCGAGCGCGCCAGCAAAGGGCGCTTCGCTCCAGGCGCTGTTGGGGCTCTCATGGGCATGGCGGAAGGTCCAGCCCTCGTCAAGGGCTCGGCCGGCGCAGGTTCCGGGCAGCAGGAGGGCCGCGGTCGCTATGGCCGGCAGGGAAAGCCTGGCCGGAACAAAGCCCAGCGCATCGTCGAGGCGGGCTGCAAAGGTGCCGAAGTGCCGGTAGCGGCCATTCTTCTTGCCCCACATGGCATCAAGGGTGTTGGCCGCCCTGTGGAGCACGGGCATGGCGCAGGCGCCGGGGGCGCCCAAGGCAATCCAGCCCGCCATGCTCCAGAACAGCGTTGCCAGCACGCCGTCGGCGAGGTTTTCGGCAACGCTCTCGATGCAGGCTCTGGCAATGCCGGCCTCGTCGAGGCTGGCGGTCTCGCGGCCGACGATGGCGGAAAGCGCCTGTCGCGCCCCTGCCAGATCACCCCGCCTCAGGGGCTCCTGCACGCGCAGAGCATGCCGCGTCAAAGATTCGGGCGCCATGCACAGCCAGGCGCAGAGGCTTGCCGCCAGCATGCCTGCGCTGGCGCCAAGGCCTCCGGCAAAACTGCCCAGCATCCAGGCGCCCAGAGTCCACGGGCACGCGACGGCCAGGCCTGCCAGCATGCCTGCCGTCCGCTCCCGGCGGGCGGCTGGGCCTGCTGCTGGCGCTTCTTGCGGCAGCCTTGCGGGACAGGCAAAGCAGAACCGGAGGAAGCGCTCGGCGCACACGGCCAGACCTCCCATCCACACCACGGGATGGATGCGCTCCGGCGGCTCGGAAAGAAGCCTGTCGAGCAGGAGCGCCAGCGGCAGGACGAGCAGGCCAGCCAGATCGGCCGTCACCGTGGCCTCCCGAGCCCCAGCATGGCGTAGATGGCATCCATGTCCACGCTGGCCCTGACGGCCGCGGCAAGGCGCTGGAGGCCCCGCTCGACGTCGCAGCTGACGAGGATGCGGCCCTGGGGCTTCTTGCCGAGGCTTGTCCGGACATGGTCCAGAAAGGCCCTGCGGAAGGCGTCGCTGTCGAAGATGCCGTGCAGGTAGGTGCCCCAGGCGTGATGCAGGGCGATGCCGGCAAGCCCGCCTTCCGCATCGGTGCCAAAGGTGCCGGCCTGTTCCGCGCCTTCGCCGGCAAGGCGGGTAACGCCGTGGTGGATCTCGTAGCCGCTGGCGGGAACGCCAAGCGGCGTGGCTAGGCCCTCGCGCAGCCTGAGGGTCTTGGAGGGGGACATGGTCGTTTCGATGGGAAGCACGCCGAGGCCTTCGATGGCCAGGGGCGTGCCTGCGCAAGCTTCCACGGCGCCGGGATCGCGGATGGCGAGCCCCAGCATCTGCATGCCGCCGCAGACGCCGGCTATCCAGCCGCCCCGGGCCGCGTGCGCCAGGACAAGGTCTGCCAGACCGGAGCGCCTGAGCTCGGCGAGGTCCCCTGCCGTGTTCTTGGATCCCGGCAGGATCACGAGATCCGGCGATCCCCATGCCGAGGGCCGGCGGGCTGTCCTGAGCCGCACGTCCGGTTCCATGGCCAGCGGCGCAAAGTCTGTGCAGTTGGAGGCGTGGGCCGGCAGGACGAGGAGCACGTCGAGGGGGTCGGGCAGGCTTGCCCCGGTCTCGAGGGTGCCGTCCCAGGCGAGGCTGTCCTCAGCCGGCAGGCCGAGATCCTTGAGATAGGGCACGACGCCGACGACGGGCGTGCCCGTTGCCTTGCAGAGCCAGTCGTGGGCAGGCGCCAGCAGGCTTTCGTCGCCGCGGAAGCGGTTGACCACGAAGCCCTTGAGCAGCCTTCGCTCGGCCTGGCTGAAGGTGGCCCAGGTGCCGAGGAAGGAGGCGTAGACGCCGCCCCGGTCGATGTCGCCTGCCAGCAGCACCGAGGCCTGGGCCTGCCTGGCCATGGCCATGTTGACGATGTCGCCCTGCTTGAGGTTGATTTCGCCGGGCGAGCCCGCGCCCTCGAGCACCATGAGCTCGTGCTCCTGGGCCAGCTCCCGGTAGGCCTGGCAGACGGGCTGCCAGAGCGACGCCTTGGCCTTGAGGAAGTCCTTGGCGCCGATGCGCCCCTGGGGCCGGCCGAGGAGGATGACCTGGGATCCCTTGTCCGAGTGCGGCTTGAGGAGCACGGGGTTCATGCGCACGTCGGCGTCGAGGCAGGCGGCCTGGGCCTGGAAAATCTGGGCGCGGCCAAGCTCCCCTCCGCTGGGCGCAACCCCTGAGTTGAGGGACATGTTCTGGGCCTTGAAGGGGCAGACGTCGAAGCCGTCCTCGCGGAAGATGCGGCAGAAGGCGGCAGCCAGCATGGACTTGCCGGCATTGGAGCAGGTGCCCTGGATCATGAGGGCAGGCGTGGGCCTGCTCCGCCTGACCGCAGGCGTCCGTCCAGGCTCGGCCAGCAACGCCGAGAGCGCCTCCGCCAGCCTGGCATGGTCTTCCGGCTCCCGCACGGCGATGCGGAACCACCGTCCGCCTTCAAGGCCGGGGTAGTTGGCGCAGTCGCGCAGGCTTATGCCGAACCCGGCAAGCAGCCGGGCGTTGAGATCGGGAAAGGGCCTGTCGAGGCGCACGAGCAGGTAGTTGGCAACGGTGCGGGCAAAGGCGAGGGGAAGCGGCGCAAGGCGTTCCTTCAAGTCGGCAAGGCTTTCCCGGCAGTGCCGCCGGACAGCCTCCGCTTCGTCCCTGCCTTCGGCTGATTCGTCCAGCACGGCGCAGGCGGCCCGGATGGCGAAGCCGTTGAGGTTCCAGGCGCAGAGGAGCCTGCGGACTTCGCTGGCCAGCGACCCTGCGGTCGCCAGCAGGCCGATGCGCGCGCCGGCCAGCGCTTCGAACTTGGTGAGCGAGCGCAGCACCGCGGCATTGCCGAGCGCAGGGCGCCTGCCGGCAAGCCAGCCCAGGGCGGACACCTCGCCGTCGGGGCCGAGATAGCGGATGAAGGCCTCGTCCAGCACCCAGGTCATGTCGGGACGGGCGAGGGCGAGGGCTTTGAAGCGCTCCCGGTCAAGGAAGGTGCCGGCGGGATTGCCGGGATTGGCCAGAAAGACGGCCGCGCCTTCGGGACCTGCCAGCAGCGCCTCTTCCGGCAGCGTCCAGTCGATCTCGCCGTCGCCGGCGACGGCATGGCTGGCAAAGACCCGGCGCACGGGAAGGCCTGCCAGCCGGCAGCCCTCTTCGTATTCGCTGAAGGCAGGCTCGGGAATGAGGGCAAGAGGGCATCCCCGGCGCTTGAGCGCCCGGCAGAGGGCGTGGATGAGCTCCGCGGAGCCGTTGCCGAAGCAGAGCCGCTCCCTGGGGATGCCGAAGCAGGCTTCGGCCTTGGCCAGCGCTTCCTCGGCGTGGGGCGAGGGATAGAGGGCCGCGTCCGCAAGGCCCCGGATCAGGGCCGCCTGC
>JAEEPQ010000256.1 GCA_016284885.1 Desulfovibrio sp. | reverse complement strand
GGCCAAGCCACCCCTTTTTGCCTAGGCCGCCCCTGTTCCGGATACGTTCCCGGACGCGGGCGGCCTTCGTCTGCCCCTGTCCCTCCCCTGCCCCCTGGCCCCTGCCAGCAGCCCGGCATCGCGCTGGCCGCTCCCTGCCCGTCACCCAGAGCCTCAGGCCTCTCGACCTGCCCAAGACAGCCACCCCAGACCGCGGGACTGATCCCCAGAGCCGCTGGCCTGGCTGGCCTTGCTGGACTGGTTTGCGCCACGCCCCTCCAGGAGGGATTGTCCGGCACCGCCCTCCCTCAGACAGGGCCCGGCAGGGCAGGCAAAAGGCCCGCAAAGGCTTGCGGATCGCCGGCGGTTGCGTATAGTCTGGGGCAAAGGAATTCTGGAGGACTCAGGACATGCTCATTTCCAACTGGATGACCAAAGATCCCATTTCCGTGCTGCCGTCGACGCCCTTAAGCAAGTGCCAGAAGCTCATGAAGCTGCGCGGCATCCACCGGCTTCCCGTGGTGGACGACGACAACAAGGTCGTCGGCATCGTCTCCGACAGGGACGTCAAGAGCAATCTGCCGTCCAAGGCCACGACCCTGTCCGTGCACGAGCTCCAGTATTTGCTTGCCGAAGTGCAGACCAAGGAGTTCATGACCCCCTCCCCCGTCACGGTGCGGGAAACGGAAACCGTCTCCAAGGCGGCCCTGCTCATGCTCGACGGCAAGTTCGGCGGGCTCCCCGTGGTGGACGACGAAGGCCATCTGACCGGCATCATCACCGACCAGGACGTCTTCAAGGTCTTCGCCACCCTTGCCGGCGCCCGGGTTCCCGGCATCGAGCTCACCCTTGAGGTCTCCACCGGCGAAGGCGCCCTCAAGAGCGTCTTCGAGGTGCTGCGCCAGCAGGGCGCGCGCGTCGTCTCCCTCATGACCCAGTTCGGCGAGGGGGAGACCCGCCAGGTCTACATCCGCCTGCAGCGGCCCGAGAGCGAAGAGCGCGCCCGCGCCATACGCTCAGCCCTCGAGGCGCAGTGGAAGCTGCTCGAATGGACGAAGGCCCAGGGCTAGGGCAGAGGGCAGCCCGTGGCAGGGCAGAGCTTGCGACTTTGCTCATTGCGCTTGCCAGCCCAATGCTTTTATGGCATGTTCCATCCTGTGAAGCATATCGGAGCCTAGCTCTCGAATATACTGACAATTTAGCCGGGTCGTTGGATTCCCGGCTAGGCGTCCGGCAGGCATGAGGCTTGCAGGTCGCTTTCAAGAAGTCCAAGGAGGACACGCATGGCTGAAGTACAGTTCCAAGGCAAAACGTTTGAAGTGGACGAGGACGGCTTCCTCCTTCACTTTGAAGACTGGTGCCCTGAATGGCTCGAGTACGTCAAAGAATCCGAAGGCATCAAAGAAATCTCCGCCGACCACCAGAAGATTCTTGATTTCCTGCAGGATTACTACAAGAAGAACGGCATTGCCCCCATGGTCCGCATTCTCTCCAAGAACACGGGCTACAAGCTGAAGGAAGTCTACGAGCTCTTCCCCTCCGGCCCCGGCAAGGGCGCCTGCAAAATGGCTGGCCTGCCCAAGCCCACCGGCTGCGTGTAGTCAGCTCACTTTTGAACATAAAGACGGGGGAAACCCCGTCTTTTTTTTGCCCTTTTTCCAAGCACCTCCCAAGCACTCCAGACCAGCATCCTTGAGGACAATCAGCCACCCTTCCCCCTGGCACCGGTTTCCGGCAATCTCAAGGAAACTCGGGAAACTGCGAGACAGGCATGACGAAGCAAGGCTCTGGCACATCCACTGGCACATCTTCTGGCCTGTCTGAAGGCCATCCCGGCGACAAGCCTGAAGGCCGTCCCGCAAGCGACGGCACAACGTTGCCTGTGCGCCAGCCTGAGACCTGCCCGGAAACCTGCACTGCAGCCAGCCCTGCTACAGCCCCCGAGACCGCCCAAGAAATCGCCACCCAATCCTGTCCCGCAGCCTGCTGTGCCGAGACTGGCGTCGCGTCCTGCGCTGGCATTGAGCAAGACGCAGCGTCTGGCAGCCCTGGGCACAGCGATCGCCGTTCCAACGAAGCCTGCCCCACAGACGACGCCCCATCAGACGGCGCCTCCCCCTCAGACGGAGTTCAGCCAGACGAAGCCTCCGTCAAGCCCCGCCCCGAGAAGAACAGCTTCGGGCACAGCTCCGGGAACAGCCTTCTGGCCTGGCTCGCCAGCATCCTGCTCGCCATCGTTGTTCTTGCCAGCACGGCAGGCGGCCTGCTCCTGTGGTGGGCCTCGCACGATCTGCCGGATCTGGCCCGCATCACAGCCTACCGCTCTCCGCAGGCGACCACGGTGCTGGCCAGGGACGGATCGGTGCTTGGCACCATCTGCCGGGAACGGCGCTACGAACTTCCCCTCGAAGACATGCCGGACCAGCTCGTCAAGGCCGTGCTCGCCATCGAGGACGCCTCCTTCTACCTTCACCCCGGCGTGAACCCCCTGGCCATCGTGCGCGCCTTTCTGGTCAATCTGGCCCGCGGGCTCAAGAGCCAGGGCGGGAGCACCATCACCCAGCAGCTGGTGAAGCAGCTCCTCTTGAGCTCCGAGCGCAGCTACGTGCGCAAGATGAAGGAAGCCCTGCTGGCCACCCAGCTGGAGCGGCGCTGCTCCAAGGAGCAGATACTCTCGCTCTACCTCAACTTCATCTACCTGGGCGCGCGCAGCTACGGGGTCGAGGCAGCCTCCCGCACCTACTTCGGCAAGCACGTGCAGAGCCTCACCCTGGCAGAAACCGCCCTCATTGCCGGCCTCCCCCAGGCCCCCAGCCGCTACAATCCCTTCGTCAACCCCAAGGCAGCCAAGCGCCGGCAGCTGGAAGTCCTGCGCCGCCTTCACGAGCTTGGCTGGATCAGC
>JAEEPQ010000255.1 GCA_016284885.1 Desulfovibrio sp. | reverse complement strand
GTGCAGGCGCCAAGCAGGGGAAGGTCCGTGGCCTGCCTCGCAGCGGACGCATCCTGCTTCTGCTGGCGTTCGGCCTGCAGGCCTGCATGACGCTGACGCTACCTCTGCCTGCGATCCTCAGCCGCAGCCTTAGCGGCCGTCGCAAGCCTCCTGCCTGGCTTGCTTGCACATGAAGAGAGAGGTCGTCTGCACTTTGCCGGCCTTCGGCGTGCCTTCCTGCTGTGCTGCTCTCGACGAGGCACATGCCGCAGGTGCCGAGCGGGAAAGGGCCATCCTCCCTGCCGGAAGCCCGTCCCGTGCCTTCCTGCCAGCTGACGGGCACCGCTTCTGCTGGCAAGCGCTTAGCATGCCGGCCTTGCCTTGACCTGACATGTCCCGTCCTGTCCTATGCTGTCCGGGTGCCTGCCTTCGGCGTGCATCCCTGCCGACCTGGCATAGGCGGGCATGTCGGAAGCGCCTAGCGGGGAAGGGCGGGGCTGGGCCTGCGGGCCTGCCGGAAGCCTCTCCCGTCTCCAGGCTGCCTGCGGACGTACCCCCGATGCTGCCGTCAACCGGTCATCCGCTTCGCAGGCGAACCTTGTCCTTGACGCTGAATCCGCCCGCGGCCCTGAGACAGACTTCGGGTGGCCCTTCGAAGTCGCCGTCAGCCTCTGGCTGCCTTCGGCCAGCCACCCTGCAGGTCTGGGCTGGCCAAGGGACATGCCATAAGCGCCGAGCAGGGAAGGGGCTCGGCTCTGCCGGAGGTCCGCCCCGTCTCTTGCCAGCCTGCCTGTCTGTGTTCGCCATCGACGCCGCTGGCGTCCGGTCGTCAGGTCCGCAGGGGTGCCTGTGCCTCAGCCTCCTGCCCGTGGTCATGCCTGAGGAAGCTCCCCTTGTCCCCGATGCGGTCCAGTGCCGGCGACTCTGCTTGGCGCTCTCAGCGGTCCTGCCTGGGGGAAGTCTGCCTTGCCTCCCGACGTGCCGGCGGCGGTGTCCCACCCCTGCCTGCGGCAATCCTGCCAGCGCGTTGGTTGCGCATGGGGCTGGGGAGGGCTGGACGGAGCTCCGGGACCGTCGCATCGCAGCTTCTGCGCTGGGGAAAGGGCCCTGCGGCAAGCCTGGTCACGGGGTGTTGACGGAAGGAGCGCTTTGCGCCAAGTATCCTTGACAGGAATGCACATTGGGAAGCGGGAAGGCCGAAGACGGCGCGAAAGGGTCTGAAGAGGCTCCGCGGTGCCCGGGATGGTCCGAGGTAGTCTGCGAAGGCGCTGGCAGGCTGCTTTGCCCAGGAAGACGGCCGCGGCGATCTGGTTCAGGGCGCTGTCCAAGCGAACTGGCACGGGGCGCCTGTCGCCTTTTGCGCATCCCGCGACCTGCCGTCCCGAGGGCAGGCCGACTCCAGGCCTGTGCAGGCGCCTTGCGCTCCGCCAGGCTTCAACATGCATCAAGGAACATCGGACATGACCAGAAGTCAGGAAGAACGGCTGGACGAACTGGCAGATCAGATCGCCCAGATCAAGTCCTCAATCCAGGATCTCGCCGAGAGCTTCTCGGACGCCTCAGACGGCGGCAATCCCGACGACGAGCCCGAAGAAGGCACGGATGTCGCCGACACCATCGACACCATCGACACCATGCTCGCGCAGCTCGAAGACCTCGAATCCAGCCTCGACGAGCTGCGCGAGACGCTTCAGGGGTAGCGCCATGATAGACAGAGAAGAAGCACTGGGCCTCCTTGCCGGGCACGGGGTGAAGGCAGGCTTGCTCCAGCACTCCCTGGCCTCCGAGTCCGTTCTGCGCGGGCTTGCCGAACGCTTCGGCGAGGATCAGGCCGTCTGGGCCATGACTGGCCTTCTGCACGACATCGACTATCCTGCCACCGAAGCCGATCCCAGGCGCCACGGCCTCGAGGGCGCCAAGCTGCTGGAGGGCCAGCTGCCGGAAGCGGCCCTGCACGCCATCCGCGCCCACAACGGAGAGATGAACGGCACGGCTGTCGAAACCCTCTTCGACAGGGCATTGCGCTGCGGGGAGACCGTCACGGGCCTCGTCACGGCGGCCGCTCTTGTCCGCCCCACGGGCATCGAGGGCATGGAGGTGAAAAGCCTCAAGAAGAAGCTCAAGGACAAGGCCTTTGCCGCCGGCGTGAACAGGGAGGTGGTCAAGTCCTGCACGGACATGGGGCTCACCCTCGAGGAGTTCCTGGGGCTTGCCATAGCCTCTATGGCTAGAGAGGCCAGGGCTCTCGGCCTGCTGAAGGAGCCGGCATAGCAGCCGGTTGCCTGCGCCGTTCCCTTGACCTCCTGAGGGGTGTCGCCTGAGGAAAGCGACGCAGGGCCTTCTGGGCTTTCCCGGATCCACAGGAGAACCTGCCCGCATGGTCGCAGGGCCCGCCCCCGTCCGTCCAGTGGCCTGCCTGGGCCCCTCCCCTGAGCGCTTCATGCCGGCAGTCCTCCGGCTTCAGGGCCCCGTCGGCGCCCTGCTAGGGAAGCGCTGATAAAAGGGGCTTTCCAACAGCATGGATCAGCTAACCCCCTGAATTATCACATGGTGGTTAAGCCGATGCCGAATTAATCAGCGTATCCCTAGAGTTCCTGCCTCCCGCACGCCCTGCCGTACGAAAACGATGGAGGTCTCTTCTCCTGCGCACGTGCCTGTCGCGACGTCCTGCGCCGACCCTCTTTCCGCCTTCACGCCGCGTATCCCCCGTTCCGGCTGGCATTCAGCTATTGGCAATGAAAAGCACTGAAGGACATGCTATGCTTGCATAATGTCGACAGATGGTTTCCAGCAATTTGGAACTGGCGTTCATCCACCCAATCCCATCCGGAGGGCGGTGAGCCCTCCCTTGACGCTGTCTTGGAGCACGCCTTGACAACACGCACGAGTCTGCCAAAGCATGACGGCAGAGCGCTTCACTCTCCCCCCTGCCC
>JAEEPQ010000048.1 GCA_016284885.1 Desulfovibrio sp. | reverse complement strand
ATGGGTTCTTCAAAGCGATGGACTGGGGTATCTTGGTCTTATCATAAATTTTGTTCTTCCTGCCGGCATGGAAATTTTTACTCTTTCCTGTGAAAGTTCGCGACTGCTCTTCGGGATCGTGGCGCGCAGTTGAGTTGCCCGCCTGCGCCAGCAGATGGGGATGCATACTTAAGCCATCCCAGCCAAGGCGGCCTGCGCCAGCAGGCAGCCTGATCCCGGCTGCGAAGCAGGCGGGCTGGTAGCGTCAGACAGCCTGCGCCAGCAGGCTGGGCTGGAGGAGCAGCTTAAGCGAAATGACTGCTTTTTGAATAAAAGCAGTTAATGTGTTGACTCTAGCACCTCTCCTGTTTTTGTGTTTACTGCTCTGATTTTCCAATCTTCAAGCTTGAAGAGGTTTTGAATATGTCTTTTTGGATTCTTCTGTAGCCTCATTTTTTCGTAGTCAATATGGGGATCCCGATAACCTTCCCGCTTTTTAACTAGGGTATAAACAAGCTTGATGATTTTGCAGGCAATTGCAACAATTGTTTTTCCAGCTCCTTTCCGTATTCGAAGTGACTTATATTTTGATTGGAAAGTGCTTCCTTTTGTTTTTACTGCTGCATGTGCAATTTCGCATAGAATCCTTCGAAGATACATGTTGCCTTTCCGCGTGTGCGCAGGCCTTCTCTTCCCTCCCGACTCCTTGTTGCCGGAGCACAGGCCAACCCACGACGCCAGCCTGTCGGCATTGGCGAACGGCTCCAGATTGTCCCCGCCCAGCTCCACGAGCAGCTCGAGCGCGGCCGTTTCCTGAATTCCGGGAATCGTCTGGAGGATCATCAGCATCTCCCTGTCCCCCTCGGGGAGCATGTCCAGCAGCGCTTTCCTGCCTTTGTCGATCTGCTTTGTCAGGAAGTCGACTATCTCGAGAAGAGCTTCCAGCGCGGCTAGATGGGCGGGAGTGAGATCGCATTCCATTGCCGCAGCGATGTCCTCCCGGGTGGCCTTCAGGCGGGAGTAGTCCAGCGTTGCCGCGATATCTTCCGGGTTCATGCCTGCGATGAGACCCTTGACGCACCTCTGGGCGTTCACGCCCGAGATGTCCGAGAACACGACGTTCAGCCTTGCCCCGGCGTCGGCCAGGATCTTGCTGATGCGGTTTTTGTACTGCTGCCTGCTCCTCGTGACGCCCAGGACGTGCCGCGACAGGACTCTCATGTTCCTGTACGCCTCCTTCGGGACGTAGGACCGGCAGAACATGCCTGCGCTGGCGACGACGGCCAGCCATTCGGCGTCGGCCATGTCGGTCTTCTTCCCTTCCAGATTCTTGATGTGCCTGGCGTTGACCACGGCAGGAACAATGCCGGCCCGCTCAAGATACGCGTAGGGAGCTTTCCAGTAGATTCCCGTGCTCTCCATGAGGACGACGTCCGGCACCCTTTCCCTGCACCATGAGGCAAGGGCCTTGAGGCCCCGCTTGAAAGTTTCGAACTCCGCTGTTTCCTTAATGATTGTCCTGTCCGCCTGCACGGCCGTGAAGCAGCAGACAATCATCTTCTGGTGGATGTCGAGTCCTATGGACCTTGGGTATACGACGCCTTCCATGATGTCCTCCCTGGCGGGGAGGCCGGACGCCGCCGCGAAAAGTGCTGACTCGGCCGTGAAGCCGGGCCGCCCGGTTTCCTGTACAAGCTCGAAGCGTTACATCGGGGTTCGATCGCTGGCGGCAGGGAAAGTTAATTTCGAGCATCTGCGTGCCCATAAAGTGTGGCACCCTTGGTCCGGCCTCCCAGGCATGGCTTGCTCCTAAGCGACTTTCATGGCAAGGGGTGAACGTCAGACCATGTAGCGTTAATATGACTGTATTTCGCTCACGGATTCAGGGGAAGGGAAACCTAAGATGCGTTTGCCCTGCGCAAAGGCGCTTCTTTCTGGACACGGCGCCTGCCTGCGGCTACATAGAGGAAAGTGACGCTGAGTCGCCAGCGCGAGAGGGGGCTTGCCCATGTCGTTCCGTTTTGCCGGACGCTTCCGGCTTCTACTGGCAGTCTTGTTGGCATCCGCCGTATGGCTGGCTGCGCCTGCGCCGTCTGTGGCCGCCGGGACGCAGGCAGAAACCGTCCGCGTCGGCTACTACGAAAACGAACTCTTCCAGAAAGGAGCGCGTCCCGGCGCGCCCCGTTCGGGCTACGCCTACGAATACTACCTCAAAATCGCCGAGTATGCGGGCTGGAAGTACGAATACGTCTACGGCACCTTCGGCGAGCTCTACGACCGGCTCCTGAAGGGTGAGATCGACATGCTCGCGGGCCTCGCCCGGACCGAGAGCCGCGCGAAGCGCCTCGGCTATCCGGACGCGGCCATGGGCACCGAGAGCTACATTCTGGCCAAGCGCCGGGGCGACGCCCGGATCTCGGCGGAGCCCGCCTCGCTGTCCAGCATGCGCATCGGCGCGCTCGACGGGGCCGTCGCCGTTGCGCTGGAGGCCTGGCTGGCCAGCCAGGGCGTCTCCGCCCGGATAGAGCGCTTCAGGGACCTCGCGACCCTCTACGAAGCCTTCGACGCGGGCCGACTCGATGCCCTCGCCGCCGAGGGCGACGGCGCCTACGGCAGGAGCCATGCCGAAGTCGTCCTGGCCTTTTGTCGCGCGGACTACTACCTGTGCGTCCAGGCCGGAAGGCCGGATCTGCTGGCGCGGCTGAATAGCGCCCAGGAGAGCCTGCATGCTGAGGAGCCAGGCTGGCTCGGCGCCCTGCGCACGAGGCACTATCCGGCCAGCATCGAAGGTCGCGCCATGTCCGCCGCGGAGAAGTCCTGGATCGGAAGCCACCGCACCCTGCGCATCGGCTATCTGGAAAACTACCTCCCCTACAGCGGCATGGACAGCCGGGGGCAGGCGTCCGGCATGGTGCGCGAGCTTGTCCCGAGAATGCTGGCACTCCTCGACGCCGAAAGGCTCGAGACCTCCTTCCGTGGCTTTTCCAGCTACGGCGGAATGATCAAGGCCTTGGCGGCCGGCGCCATCGACGTCGCCTTCCCTGCCGGTGGCGAGCCCTTCCTGGCCGAGGAGAACGGCATCCGCCTCTCGAGGCCCGCCGCCTCTCCGGCGACGGAACTCGTCTACAAGCGCCTCCCCGGCGCCAGTCCTCGGACCATTGCGGTCAACGCCAGCAACGACATGCAGATCAGCTACGTCAGGGAGCACTTTCCACAGGCGGAGCTGGTGCGCTGCCCCAGCATCGATGCCTGCCTCGGCGCCGTCCTCGCCGGCGAGGCCGACGCCACAACGCTCAACGGCCTGCGCGCCGGCGTGATTCTCTCGAACGCACGCTACGCAGGGCTCTCCGCCCAGCAGCTTCCGCATGCCGATGCGCGTTGCTTCGGCGTGCGCATGGGCGACGAGGGCCTGCTCAGGCTGCTCAACCGGGGGCTGGCCCTGACGGGCGAAAGCTGGATTCAAAACCTGGCCGTCCAGCACTCCGGGGGGCTGCACGCCTTTACCTTCGCCGACGTGGCCAAGGCCTGCGCCGGCGTGCTTGCGGCCTGCGCGCTGGTGGCGGCCCTGGTTGTGGCCGTTATCTTCGCCCGTGGCGCGCGGCGATCGAAGCGGGACGCCGAAAGGCTCTCCGTTGCCCTTGCCGAGGCGGAACGCGCCAACCGAGCCAAGACTGACTTCCTCAACGGCATCTCCCATGACATCCGCACGCCCATGAACGCCATCGTCGGCTTCGCGACGCTGGCGGAGGCCCGCTTCGGCGACATGGAGCAGGTGCGGGAGTGCCTGGCCAAGATAGGCGTCTCCAGCCGGCACCTGCTGTCCCTCCTCAACGACGTGCTCGACATGAGTCGCATCGAGAGTGGGAAGGCGGCAATAGAGAAGGCCCGGCTCCACCTGCCGGACCTCCTGCGCGACCTGCGCGCCGTCGTGGACGAAGGCGCCCGGTCCAAGGGACTGCAGCTCTCCTGCTTCGCCGACATCGACTGCGAGGACGTCCTGGCCGACAGGCTCCGCATCAGCCAGATCATCCTCAACCTCCTCTCCAACGCCGTGAAGTTCACGCCCGATGGCGGGTTCGTCCACTTCAGCGTCGCCCAGCGTCCCTCCACCGCGCCCGGCACCGCCAACTACGAGTTCCGAGTCAGGGACAGCGGCATCGGCATGAGCCCGGAATTCGCGAAGACCATCTTCGAACCCTTCACGCGCGAGCGCACGTCCACCGTCAGTGGCATCCAGGGCACGGGGCTCGGCATGGCCATCTCGAAGCGCCTTGTCGCCTTGATGGGCGGGACGATCTCTGTGGAGAGCCGGGAGGGAGAAGGCACTGAGTTCCTGGTCGTCCTGCCGCTGGAGACGGCCTGCTCCGCGCCCGAGCCTCTTTCCGGCATGGAGGGGAGGCTTGCGCTTGCCGCCGGCGGAGAGGACTTCCTCCTGTCCGCCTGCGCCTCGCTGCGCCGTCTCGGCCTGCAGCCGGAAGAAGCGTCCAGCGCCGGCGGGGCTGGAAAGCTCGTTGCGGAGGCGCTGGCCAAAGGAAATCCCTTCGCCCTCGTCGTCGTGGACTGGGACGCGCCCGGCATGGACGGTGCGGAGGCGGTCCGCGCGGTGCGCAAGGCCCTTGCCGGCGAAGCCGTCCCTCTCGTGGTCAGCGGCTGGAATGCGGCCGGCAGGGAGGCCAGGGACGCCGGCGCGGATGCCTTCTGTCGCAAGCCCCTCACGGCCAGCGGACTTGCCAGGGCGATGGCGGAGCGCGGAGCGGAGGCGCAGGATGCCGGCGGCGCGGCACAGGACTCGCCCAGCTTTGCCGGCAGGCGCCTCCTGCTGGCCGAGGACAACGAGCTCAACCGGACGATAGCTTTGGAGCTTCTCGGAGACGCCGGCTTCGAGGTCGACGAGGCCTGCGACGGCGTGGAGGCCGTGGAGAAGGTGGAGGGCGCCCCGGCCGGCTACTACGATGCCGTCCTGATGGACATCCAGATGCCCCGCATGGACGGCTGCGAGGCCACAAGGCGCATCCGGGGCCTGTCAGATCCCGGGAAGGCGGGCGTGCCCATCGTCGCGGTGACGGCCAACGCCTTCGTCGAGGACAGGAAGACGGTCATGGAGGCTGGAATGGATGGCCATCTGGCCAAGCCCTACGATCTGTCGCAGATGATGCAGACACTAGGGGCGCTGCTGGAGCGCGGGCCACGTCGGACGGCAGACCCGGAAAGCTAGGGATGCGCTGACTAATTCAGTGCCGGCGTAGCAATCATTCGATAATTCAAATGGTTAGATCGGTCTTGTTGCTGAAAGATGCCTTTTGTCAGCGTTTCCCGAGGAATGCGCTGGCCAGATCGGCACCGCCCAGCCTCCATTCGGAAGCGACTTTCGTCTTCCGTCCCCTTTTGACGCTAGGCAGACTTGTACCTGTCTTTGCATTTGCGCAGTCAAAGGAGGACGCCCTCCAGAAGGACCGCCTACGCCGAAGCAAGGCAGAACGTTGCCAGCGTCACGGACAGGGTCTGCGACTGCCACGGAAAACGAAAAAATTCGTACCTGCACACGGTGGGCGATGAGCTATTTAAAATCAGTATGTTAAACATGCCGTAGGGCCAAAAACAAGCATCGGCAATGTTTGCTTTCGCCCTCGGCAAGAAGCAGTGGTCAAAAACTTCAATAAAATCAATAGGAATCTTTCCGGGCCACCGATTTACCCACCGTGTGCAAGTAACGAGTTAAACGAAAAGTAGGCCAGCTGGGAAATTGAAAACTAGACCACTCGACGGTTAGTAGGTTTTTGGGGCAGTTGACCCCACCCAGTTTCGGGCAATGCGGGCAGGGGCAGAATCAGCGTCTCCATGGTCAGCTTCTGACGCGGAACGGAGCGCCGTCCCGGACGGCTACTTGGACGGCATCGCCCAGTGTTTCGCCGGAAGAAGCCCCATGCTCCCGGCGCCTTTGGCCCAGAGCCTGGCGGAAGAGATCTGGGGCGGGCCATGCCTCTTGCTTGGCAGGTTTTCGATGCGACTCGGGCGAAGGGCTGCCAGGTCCAGAGCCGAAGGCACAGCTTTGGAGTCGTCATCGTCCTGTTCTGCTCCTGTCTCCGTCTCCGTCCTGTAGCCTCTTGGCGTTTGTGCAGGTCAGGTGAGACGTTCTTCTCGGTGCGCACGACATGTCTTTGTTTTGCTTCCGCTTTATTCGCTTGACGCTTTCGGCGTTGGTATATATTTTCAACATATATCAAGGAGGGCCTATGGATACTGCGAGTCTTTTCATGAATGGAAGAAGCCAGGCGGTGAGACTCCCCATGGGATACCGCTTTTCCGGCAACCGGGTGTGCATCAAGCGCGTAGGGAAGGCCGTGGTGCTGTTCCCCCACGACGAGCCTTGGGAGACGTTGCTGGACGCCCTCGGCCAGTGCACCCCTGATTTCATGGACGAGCGGAGTCAGCCGTCTCTGCAGGAGCGCGAGGCGCTATGATTGCCGTCATGCTCGACACGAACATCTGCATTTACCTCATCAAAAACAATCCCCCCGGCGTTCGCCAGCGCTTTGAGGCCTACAGCGCCGGGGAAATTGGCGTTTCCAGCGTCACTGTCGCTGAGCTTGCCTATGGCGTTAGGAAAAGCTCCGCCCCTGAGCACAATGGTCGCGTGCTGGAGGCATTTCTGCTGCCACTGGAAATAGTTCCTTTCGACATGGCAGCGGCACAGGCTTACGGCACCATCCGGGCCAGTTTGGAGCGCCGTGGCCAGCCCATCGGGAGCATGGACCTGCTCATCGCAGCGTCGGCTTTGGCGAGAAAATGCACGCTGGTGACGCATAACCTAAGGGAATTCGCGCGGGTGGAAGGGCTTGACTGCGAGACATGGGTGTAGCCGTAAAGAAATCTAAACTGTACCCATAACTACGGACACCTCTGCATTCTGGACTGCTGGATCGGGTTCTCAAAATCTCGATCGCGCTGCAGGCCCCGCGTTGCGGTTTTTTCACGCAACTGGTCGCGCTGACGGCTAAACTGCACCTCAGCATTCGGATGCCCATGCATTCCTGATTGCCGGATCTGGCCCTCCAAGCCCCTGATCCTGTTGCAGGCCCTTGACCTTCCCCGCACCTGCCGGCGGCAATTCCGGCGTGGCGAGGAGGCTCCATGCCCTCTCGCACTGGGGAAAAGGATGAGCGGAGCAGTGAGCAGAATGGGCAAACAAATGCTTGAATTATGCATAGTGTCCCGAACATTGGAAACGTATGCTGTAACCAGCAGCCTGCGGGGCAAGGACATTCAAGGGGAGAGGGATGTCGCATCGTCAAGGCTGGAAATCCTCTTCCCGCATTCCCGCTTGAAGCGAACCCGCCATGGATGCGCCGGCTTTCGCCCCCGGCCATGACAGGGGAGGGGGCGGAGCATCCCACGCCCCTGGCAGGGGCAGCCATTGCAGCATGCCAGGGAGCTTTTCGTGGCAGCTTGTGGAGGACGCAATGAGCAGCAGACATTTCTTTTCCCGGCGGCGCATTCTGGCGGGCATGGCGGCGGCGGTTGGCGGGATGGCGGGGCTTGGCTTTGCCTCCTCCATGAACGACGACGGGTCGCGCCTGGATCCCGTAGGCATCCCCCCCGGACTGCCTGAGCCTCCCGCCGGCAGGATGACCTACCGCACAAATCCCAGGAGCGGAGACAGGGTCTCCCTCCTGGGCTACGGAACCATGCGCTATCCGGTCATGCCCGGCGAGACGTCGCCCCGCAGCCCGAACATCGACGAGAGCGCCGCCTTCGGCCTGGTGGACTACGCACTGGCCCACGGCGTGAACTACTTTGACACGGCCTGGGGATATCATGGCGGCGCGTCCGAATCATTCACGGGCCGCGCCCTGAAGAGGCATCCCCGCGAGAGCTTCTACCTCGCCACCAAGATGCCCAGCTATCTCAATCCCACGCTGGCGCAGGCCAAGGACATCTTCTTCACCCAGCTGAAGAAATGCCAGGTGGAGTATTTCGACTACTACCTGCTGCATACGCTCTCCACTGTGCCTGCGTATCAGAAGACCTACGAAAACGAAAAGGTGCTTGACTTTCTGCTGGAACAAAAACGGCAGGGGCGCATCCGCAACCTTGGCTGGTCGTTCCACGGCGACAAGTCCATGCTCGAATACGTGCTTTCGCGAGATGTCCCTTGGGATTTCGCGATGATTCAAATCAATTATCACGATTTGCTCTATAAATACATTCCAAGACCAAATTTCAAGCTCCCGTCGCCTGCGCCGGCCAAGTGGATGTTCGAGAAGATGGTTGCAAGCGGCCTGCCCCTCATTGTCATGGAACCGTTGCTTGGCGGCCGGCTTGCCCGGTTGAACAAGAAATCCCTGAATATTCTGCAGGCAGAGCATCCGCAGTCTACCGCGGCATCGTGGGCTTTTCGGTTTGTCGGCGGACTGCCGAACATTCTCACCGTGCTCTCCGGCATGACCTACATGGAGCATCTGCAGGACAACCTGCGCTCCTTTGCGCCGTTCCAGTCGCTTTCCGGACACGAAACAGAGGTGCTGCACAAGGCGCTGGACGCTTTTGTCGTGGCCGACAACATCCGTTGCACCACATGCGGCTACTGCATGCCATGCCCCTACGGCGTGGACATTCCCGTGGTCTTCCGCCACCACAACGACTGCCTCGACGACGACATGGCGCCGAAAGACAGTCGCAGCGCGGACTATGCGGAAGCCCGGCATGCCTATCTCGTGCGGCTGGCAAGGCGCGTGCCGGAACTGCGCACCGCCAGCCACTGCATCGGTTGCGGCAAATGCGTGAAGCTCTGTCCGCAGTTCATCGACATCCCCGGGGAAATGGCCAAGCTCGCCAGAATACTCGACGATCAGCGGCGGGAGGTCTAGGCAATGTGGAAACATCTGCGGATGGTTCTTGCCGTCGCCGTTTTCGCCGGCTGCCTTCTGCTCTTCTGCGACCGGAGCGAGGGGCGCCGGCTTGCCCTGAGCCTCTCCTGGCTTGCGGACGTGCAGATCGTGCCCGCACTTCTGGCTGGCAGCCTCGCCTGCGTGGCCGCCCTGCTCGCTGCAACCCTGCTGCTGGGTCGCGTCTACTGCTCCATCGTCTGTCCCTTGGGCATTCTGCAGGACGTCATTGCCAGCCTGCGGCGGAAGCGGAGCTACGCCTACCGCCCCGGCCGTCCCCTGCTCAGGCTGGCATGCCTTGCCGTCTTCGCTGGGGGGGCCGTCTGGGGCATTCCTGGCATCTATGGCCTACTGGAACCCTACAGCGCCTTTGGCCGCATGGCGGCATCCCTGGGAGAGCCCGTCAGCGTTCTGGCGCACAACGGCGCGGAATGGCTGGCGCGGCAGTTCGGCAGCCTGTCCTTGGCTCCGCAGCCGCTGGCAAGCCATGGCTGGGCGGCTCTGCTTGCCGCTCTGGTGACGCTGGGCGCCATCGGGGTTCTTGCCCTGCGCGGCGGCCGGACCTGGTGCAACACCCTCTGTCCCGTGGGCGCCTTCCTGGGGCTGCTCTCGCGCCATGCCCTCGTGCGGCCCCGCATCGATGCTGGCCGCTGCTTGCACTGCGGCAGGTGCGCCTCCGTCTGCAAGGCAGGCTGCATCGACGCGGCAGGCGCCTCCGTCGATGCCTCGCGCTGCGTCGCCTGCTGGAACTGCGCCGGTGCCTGCGCGCAGAACGCCCTGCACTTCCTGCCGGGAAGCGCGGCTCCTGACGCCGGAGGCGGGAAGGGGCGGCGCGCCGCGCTGGCGGGCCTGGCGGGCCTCTTGGCCAGTCCCGTGCAGGCCGCCTTCGCCGACGGCGCCAAGGAAGAAAAGGACATTCCTGCCCTGCGGCGCAAGGCGCGGCGGAGCCATCCGGTGCCTGTCCTGCCGCCGGGAGCGCTGGGCATCCGCCACTTCTCCTCCCGCTGCACGGGATGCCAACTCTGCGTGGCCGCCTGCCCGCATGACGTGCTGAGTTCCTATGACCGCGGAACGGGTCTGCTCCAGCCCGAAATGACCTTTGAATACGGCTTCTGCCACCTTGCCTGCGTGTCCTGTGGCTCCGTCTGCCCCACAGGGGCCATCACGTCGCTGAAGCCCGAAGAAAAGTCCTCCGTCCAGGTGGGACGCGCCGTTGTCCATTACGAAGCCTGCGTGGTGGAAACGGACAAGGTCCCCTGCACGGCCTGCCAGCGCTCCTGCCCGCCGGGCGCTATAAGCCTTGTCGGCGGGGGCGAGCTGAAGCGGCCGGCCGTGGACGCGGAAAAATGCATCGGTTGCGGGGCGTGCGAGTACTTTTGTCCGGCCCGTCCCGTGGCCGCCATCCAGATTGAGGGCAATGTGGAGCAGCGTCGCATCTAGCCCCGCCTGCAACTCCTGTCTCCCCTAGGGAACGAGGAGGCGTCGCGCATGTCGCGAAACTCGCCATGGAAGCGATGGCTTCCGCCCCCGGCAATGATGCCGTGGGGCGCGGGGACCCTCTCAAGGCAAGGCTTCGCGCCTGCGTGGCCTTGCTTGATTGCAAGGGATGAGCCGTGTGCTTCATGGGAGCCTGGGTAGCAGTCGCAGTCCTTAACTTCTTCTATGTGGCCTTCCGCTTGGCAAAGCACAACTCTTGGTGGTCGCACCAAGTGTAAATGCTAATTTGAATGGTTGCCGGGCAGCCCTGTCCGGCCAGGTGGAAGCGACGCCATCCAGGGTTCAAGGGAGCATTCCGGTCTCCATTTTGCCGATTCCTGCGGGAACAGCGCGGATTCGGGGTCCCGGCCTATCGAGCTGAGGAACTCGTTGGCATTGACATAAAGCATGGCGCGACGTCTCGTTTCGCCGTTGTTGTTAAGGACGGAATCTTCTGACCGGAAAGAGACGGAGAGATTTGCTCTGAAATGGACGGAGCGCTGTCCAAAGAAGCCAGAGAGAACGCTTCCCGTCGCGAGCGGAGAGCGGCGATGGCTTCAATATGAGCCTGTTCCATGAGGCTCTGGTTTTTCTCCACCTCCTTTTTGCAGATGGGCGTAGGTGCCATGTGGCCGGGGTTCGCGAGGCATAGCCTGGCGGAGGCGATACGGAGCTGCCAGGTTCGCCAGCTCAGCCTGCGGGAAGGGGCATGGGAGCGTGGGGAGAGGACAGGGCGTTCGGCTGGAAGCCGATGGAGAGAGCCAGCACGGAGCCCGCACGGGTGGCAAAGGAAGCGGTGCAGGACAGAGCGCCCTCCTGTTTCGCTGCTGGACGGCCTGTGCCAGAAAGGTCTGGAGCCGTCCCAGCCGTTGTCTGCCAGCGAGAGGAAAAAGCTCTTGCCCCGATCAAGCCAAGGCGAACTGGAGGCCAGCATCCCAAGGGTGGCATCCAGCAGCAAGGCCCCCTGCGGGGGGTGCGGCTAGCGCTGCGTCAGAAAGAGCTGGACCCAGTAGGCCTTCCTCCCCTCGCGCCATAGGGCGATCCCGACTTCCTTGAAGTCGTGGCTCAGCATGTTGCCGCGGTGTCCCGGCGAGTGCTCCCACCCGCGGGTGGCGCCGGCTTAGACTGTATCCATCCTGGTGCCGGAAGCGATGTTCTCTCCTAATCTGCGGTACGCGATGCCCCGCCACAGGCCAGCTTCATGGCAGACCGGCGATCCAGCAGTCCCTGCCAGCGGAAGGGACATCTGCGGGATGCCAAAGGGATATGCCGGCATCGTCTTGGGGAGGCTGGAGAGGCCGGGAAAGGCTGGCCGTCAGCTTTCCAGCGAGTCCTGCCATTGGACGAGCTCCTTTCCCAGAGCGAAGGCCTGGTCAAGGAGGACGGGCCAGTGTTCCCTGCGCCAGCTAGCCTTGTGCGGTTCCGAGAAGATGGAGGACTCGTACTTTGCATAGTCGCTGAACTGGTAGGTGTCGAAGGCGAAAAGCTTTCGCGGGGGCACGCGGAAGTGCTGGCCTATGGACATGTCCATGATGCCGAGCCGCGTGTCCATGCTGAACTGCTCGTACTGCGCCTTGGTCATGTTCATGGTGTAGACGAGGGCTGAGGGCATCTTCTTGGGGAAAACTGTTGGTATTTCGGCGCTGTAGAGGTAGTTGGAGAAGAAGAGCCGCTCGGCGAAGGCGAAGAATCCCGAGGAGACGTTCATGAAGTAGACGGGGCTGCCGAAGGCGACGGCATCGGCATCCTTGATGCGTTCGAGCACGGGGGAGAGCTCGTCCTTCATGGCGCAGACGCCGTGCCGTCTGTCCTTGCGCTTGCAGGAAAAGCAGCTGAGGCATCCTTTGAAGTCGAGGCCGTAGAGGTGAACCATCTCGGTGGACGCGCCTGCAGCCTGCGCTCCCTCGAGAATGCGCTGCAGCAGTTCCGCGGTGTTGCCTTTGCGGCGGGGACTGCCGTTGACGGCGAGCACTGTCTTCTGGGGCATGGGGGCTCCTGTCGGGTTGAAGGTGGATGTGGACAGGTTCAGGGGGCGCTCCGGGTCTCGAAGACTCCCCGCATGCCTGGGAGGCTCTTTCCATGGAGGCTCCGGAACCGTGCCAGCCGGTGCCGGACCGTGTCCGCGCGGCTACCATTCCATCTATCGCAGGCATGCCTTGTCCGTGAGGAGGTCATCGTAGCTGTCGGAAGCGTTCTTTGCAAACCTGGCGACCAGCCGGCCATTTCACGCAACCTCGGCTTTCACCCCCTGCATGAAGCGCGGCATGGTCGCGGTTTGCACGCTGACGGCCGTGCCTCGGGCTCTGCAGGCGTGCCGGCCCGGCGGCCGGGACTTCTTTCCTGCGCCTGAAGGCCGCCTTGATCTCGTCCAGCGCACTGTAGCGAGGAGGGGCTTGGCAGGAAGCCCTCCACGACGGCGACGGGAGGGATCGGCCTGCGCTGGCCAGGGTCCGTCCAGGCAGGCCGAAGGCGCTGGTTCTCCGTCTTGTCGGCGTGCGGGACGTATGGCATGTTCAGGACATGGACAGCATGTGGACCAGCAACCATCTCCGCAGAGCCGTCAGCTACTACCTGCGGCTGCTGGAAAGCCAGAGCGGCAAGGGGAACCTGACCCCCGAGACTGTCTGTGCCGTCCTTGCCGAGCGGACCGGGCACGACGAGGCTGGGGCGAGGAAGGTCATGAATGCGCTGTCCTGGCTGCTGTCGGTGCAGGGCGCGCGGCTGTGCAAGGCCTTCCCCCCGCAGTGCGACGCCAGCGAGGACGCTGTCATGAGGCTGGAGAACATCCTGATCCGCGAGATGGGCCTCCGCCGCCGGCTGTGGCTGAAGCCGTGGACCGTGAAGGAAACGCAGGCCGCCGTCGGCTGCTACCGGCGCATGCTTGAAGACAGCGTCGCCGGCCGGCCCTTCAGCGCAAAGGACAGGAATGCGGAACTCGCCATCTCCTTCCCCCGCACCTATGCCTCGGTGAAGGAGAAGCTGTGCCAGATTTCGTGGCTGCTTGAGAAGCGGGGCGTACCCACAGTGCCCAGCCTCCCCTCTGCGCCCGTTATCGGCGAGAAGACGGCCACCCTGCTGGAGTCCTTCCTGGCCGGCTTCGATGACTTCAAGTTTGCCCCCGCCGGCAGGAGGCCCTGGAAGACGCAGGAGCTTGAGACCGCCGTCCAGACCTACAGGGTGCTGGCCGCGCTTGAGGCCAACGGCGCCTCGCACGATCCGGGCGACACCATCTGCACGCTGGCCAAGCAGCTCGGCCGCCGCTTCAGCGAATGCAGCCTCTGCCTGTCCTCCATCGTCAGCCTGCGCAGGCGCTTGGGGCTTGAGGCCATACGCTGCCTGCCCAAGGCCGAGCGCCTGTAGCTGGAGGCGGTCTGCAGGCGCCTGCTCCCCCGCTAGAACTGCTTCCCTTCCCGCCTTGCCAAGCGAGTCGCTTGGGGGCTGTTGCCGGAGGACTCGCCCATGACGCACCTGCTGCCAAAGACGCTTTGCTTCCTGCTGATCTCGACGGCGCTCTGCCTTGCCCTCCTGCCGGCGTCCGCCCTGGCCGGCGAAGGCTCCTGGGAGGAGCAGGAGGAGGCCGTCCTGCTCCTGAATGACCTGCGCGAGCGCCAGGGCCTCGCCCCCCTGCACTGGAATCCCTCCTCCCAGCTGCAGGAGGCCGCCCGGGTGCGCGCCAGGGAAATCGCGCGCTCCTTCAGCCACACGAGGCCAGACGGACGCTCGTGCGGAAGCGTGCTGGACGATTTCGGCATAGCCTTCAGCCGCTGGGGCGAGAACATCGCCTACGGCACCCGCATGACGCCTGCGCGCGCCATCGGCAGCTGGTCGAGGTCGCAGGGCCACAGGGAGAACATGCTGGAGCCCCGGTTCAGGGAGGTGGGCCTGGCCTCGTGGCACGACGGGCAGGGCAATGTCTACTGGATCCAGATCTTCCTGACCAGGTGACCAGGCCTTGCCCGCCTCGCCGCTGGCGCAGTCGAATTGTCCCGCCGGCAAGGCGAAGGATGTTGCGCCCTCTTTGCTGAAGTCCGCGTCCAGAAGCGGCGAGCCTGCGAACGTCGCGCGGAGCGGGCCGCTGGCTGCCTGCAGGAGCCCTTGTGCATGCGCCCCAGCCACAGAGGAGGCAGGCGCTACCCGGTGAGCTGGACGGTCAGGAGCGAACGGCCCGCGGGCGCGGATCAGGTGCCGGGCACAGCCCTGTTCCTGCGGACCGCGGCGTCCCCGGTCCGGGGGCGCTGCTGGGCATCGGGGGCCGTGCCGGACGGGAAGATTCGTGGGACGGGAACATGGTGCCGGAGAGCAGGAGGCTTGCGGAACTCCCCGGCAGGAGAAGTCGCAAGCCCCTGAAGCTGCGCGGGCGCTGCGCGCCGGGAACGCAGGCGGCGCAGGCAAAAGGCGCGACCGCTGTCGGCCGCGCCCTGAAAGCGTCCCGGAGAGGCGTCCTCGGCTAGACGTGCAGGAGCGAGTGCACGGGCACGCCGCCCAGCTTCTCCCTGCCCTTGAGCGCATCGAGCTCCAAGAGCAGGGCAAAGCCGGCTACGGCCGCGCCCTGCTGCTCGACTAGCTTGGCCATGGCCTGTGCCGTGCCGCCGGTGGCGAGCACGTCGTCGACGATGAGCGCGCGGTCGTCTGCCGTCAGCGCGTCCTCGTGCATGCACAGGGTGTTCGAGCCGTATTCCAGATCGTAGGACGCGGAGACGGTCTTGGAGGGGAGCTTGCCAGGCTTGCGGATCGGCACGAAGCCGATGCCGAAGCGCAGGGCGAGCGGGGCGCCGAAGATGAAGCCCCTAGCCTCCGCAGACACGATTTTCGTGGGCCGCAGATCCTTCGTCTGCTCGTACATGGCGTCGATCACCTGCTGGAAGGCTTCGCCGTTGCCGAGCAGGGGCGTGATGTCGTAGAAGAGGATGCCCTTCTTAGGATAGTCCGGAATTTTACGGATGCAGGATTCAATATCCATCATGGCTTCGCTTTGTTGCAAGGTTGGCGCAAAGGGGGCGGGCCAGGCCCTCCCTGCCTGCAGATACCTTTTTCAAGGCGCTTGCGCAACGGCGGCCTTCCGCCGCACCCTTGCCTGGAGGTCCCCCATGTTCAAAGACCTCTCTCCCAGCGA
>JAEEPQ010000254.1 GCA_016284885.1 Desulfovibrio sp. | reverse complement strand
CGCATCATGGAAGACCTGCGCAGCATGGCCGAGCGCGCCGTGCGCGAGGGGCGCATCACCCCCAGCCAGCGCTTCTCCTTCCTGCAGACCTTCGAGGACGGCCTCAGGGGCTATACCTATTTCGAAAGCTAGCGCCGGCAGGCACCAGCATGCTGCATCCGCCCTTGGGTTTCGGCTTCGGGGCGGATGTTGCGCTTGTGCCGCCTGCGACGCACTGCCTGCCAGAAGGCCTTGGGGCGGATTCGTGTCCTGGTCGCTCCCTCTGGCCGGATTGCAAGGAGCAGGACGAAGAGGATGCCGGCGAGGGGCTGGACGGGCTGCTTGCGGAGCAGGCCCTGCGCAGGACGCCGTTCTGGCTCGAGGGGTGCCTGGCTCGAATGGTGCTGGTTAGAATGGTGCCGGGCCTGCGGGAGCGCCATGTCGCCGGACAAGGGCTGCATCGCCGGAGGCGCCGACGCCTTGAGTGGGTTTCTGCCTCGCCGGCTATCCAGGATGGTGGCAGCGCACGCGCCAGCCGGCTTCGATCTCCGTCCAAGCTGGCGCCTCAGCTGCGCAGATCTCCGTCGCTCTGGGGCAACGGGGATGGAAGCGGCAGCCTGAGGGCGGATTCAGGGGCGAGGGTATCTCCCCCAGGACGGGCAGGGGCTTCTTCCCTATGCCCGACCTGTCGGGCATGGCCTGGGCCAGCGCCCGCGTATAGGGGTGGGCGCCCTGCTCCAGCCGTTCCCGGCCCAGCTCCTCGACTATCTCGCCAAGGTACATGACAAGGATGCGCGGGCACATGAAGCCGACGACGGCCAGATTGTGCGAGATGAAGAGCAGGGTCTGGCCAAAGCGCTCCTGCAGATCGCGCATGGCGTTGAGCACCTGGGCCTGCACCGAGGCGTCGAGCGCCGAGACCGGCTCGTCGCAGACTATGAGATCCGGCGAGGTGACAAGCGCCCTTGCCAGGGCGATGCGCTGGCGCTGGCCGCCGGAGAACTCGTGGGGATAGCGCCGCTCCATGCCGGCAAGGCCCACGGTCTCGAACATTTCCGCCACGCGGCTGGCTATGCTCTTTGCAGCTAAGGCGCCGGGAAAGCGCTTCTGCCAGCAGGCGGCCTCCAGACCCTCGGCCACGGAGTCGCCGGCCCGCACGCGGGGGTTGAGGGAGGACCAGGGATCCTGAAAGACCATCTGCAGGCGCCCTGCCACGGGCGAGTCCGGACCTGCCGGCGGAAGGATTTGGCCGTCGAAGCGCACGCTGCCCGCTGTCGGCTGGAGGAGTCCGCAGCACAGCCGCCCCAGGGTGGACTTGCCGCAGCCGGACTCGCCGACAAGGCCGAGACACTCGCCTCTCGACACGGCAAAGCTGATGTCCGAGACGGCCTTGAGCTCGACTGTTTCGCCGTGGCCAGCCCCCCGGACGCGGAAGGTCTTGCAGACCTGCTCGAGCTCGAGCACGGGGTGAGCGGCGGGGCCTGCTCCGTCTGCATTCGAGGGCGCGTTCGGGGGCTTGTTCGGGGCGTTGTCCGAAGACATGGGAGGCATTTCTCTCCTTAGGCAGCTTGGCAGCTTAGGCAGAAGGACCGGCTGCGCCGATGTCGGCAAGCGAGGCCATGTTCGCGTACAGAGCGCAGGCCCCCTTCAGCAGGGGATAGGCCATGGCTGCGCCCGTGCCTTCGCCAAGGCGCATGCCAAGGTGGAGCAGTGGACGTCCCCAGGCCGGGTGCGGGGTCAGCCTTGCCAGACGCTCCAGGGCTGGCTGGTGGCCAGGCTCTGCCGAGGCGTGGGCCACGAAGGCGTAGTCGGCGCAGGCAGGCGCTGCCAGCACGGCGCAGGCGTAGGCGGCTGAGGCAATGAAGCCGTCGACGAGGACAGGCACCTGGAGGCTGGCAGAGCCGAGGACTATGCCTGCCATGAGGGCTATCTCGAAGCCGCCGAGGCAGGCAAGGGCGGCTACGGGATCAGGCAGGCCCTGCTTCGTTTGTGCCGCGAGCCTGTCCCGGTTGACATGAAGGGCGCGGGCCACGACCTCGGCCTTGCGGGCCACCATGGCAGGATCGGCCCCTGTGCCGGGACCGGCAGCCTCCTTGGGGGCAAGGCCCAGCAGCTGGCAGTAGAGGGCCGTCGCGGGCGTGGTGTTGGCAATGCCCATCTCGCCTATGCCAAGGCAGCGCCAGCCCCGCGCTATCCAGTCGCCAGCGAGCCGGCATCCTGAGGCGAGGCCCTTGAGGCATGTCTCGACGTCCATGGCAGGCCCCTTGGCCAGATTGGCCGTGCCGTCCCCAAGGCGCAGGTTGATGACGCTCGGATCGGCAAAGGCGCCGCCCCGGCATCCGGCATCGACGACGGCAAGATCCATGCCTGCCGCCCCGGTCAGGGCGTTGATGGCTGCCCCGCCCTGAAGGAAGTTTTCCACCATGGCCCGGGTGACGCTCTGCGGGAAGGGGGAGACAAGCTCTTCGGCCACGCCGTGGTCGGCTGCGCAGGTGAAGATCACGGCAGGCGCGACTTCGCAAGGGTGGCGCAGGCAGGCAAGGCGCAGGGCGATTTCCTCGAGGCGTCCGAGGCTGCCCCGAGGCTTGGCAAGGCCGTCGAGGCGGGCCTGGGCCTGCGCCAGCCTTGCCTCGTCAAGCGGAAGTATGATGCCGCCGGATTCGGCTGGCAGTATGCCGGCCAGGGCTGGATGCTGGAAGAGCGCTGGCATGGCGGACTAGATGAGCTTCGCCTTGCCGGCCTTCGCGGGCTTGGGCGCGGCCTGCTTCGGTGCAACCTGCTTGGGCGAGCTCTGCTTGGGCGCCGCCTGCTTGGCTGAAGCCGGCTGGGGCTGCGCCTTCGCCATGTCGCGGAGCGCCAGAATGGTGTTGGCGTAGATGTCCGCGTGGTTGTAGGCCATGAGGCACTTGTGCTGCTGGGCGCGGGCTATGCCCGGCTTCCAGCCGTGCCTGGCCAGATACCGG
>JAEEPQ010000004.1 GCA_016284885.1 Desulfovibrio sp. | reverse complement strand
ATGACGGTGTTGCGGAAGCTGACTTCCTTGCCTTCGCCGTCGGTGAGCACGCCCTTGTCGAAGACCTGGTAGAAGAGGTTCATGACGTCGAGGTGGGCCTTCTCCACCTCGTCGAGCAGCACGACCGAGTAGGGGCGCCGGCGCACGGCTTCGGTCAGCATGCCGCCCTCGCCGTAGCCCACGTAGCCTGGCGGGGAGCCGACCAGGCGGGAGACGGTGTGCTTCTCCTGGAACTCGCTCATGTTGACGGAGACCACGCTCTTCTCGTCGCCGAAGAGGATGTCGGCAAGCGCCAGGCCTGTCTCGGTCTTGCCGACGCCCGAAGGGCCGGCGAGCAGGAAGACGCCGAGTGGCTGGCTCGGCGAGCGCAGGCCCGCAAACGAGGCCTGGATGCCCTTGGAAATGGCGGCCAGGGCAGGATCCTGGCCCTTGATGCGCCGGCCCAGCAGCTCTGCCAGATTGGCTGCCGTGCCGGCCTGCTCGCGGGCTAGCTTGCCTACGGGCACGCCCGTCCAGTCGGAAACGACGCGGGCTATGGCCTCGGTGCCGACCTCGGTCTGGACCATGGTCCTGTCGCCCGTGCAGAGGCTGGCGTAGGCCTCCCTGGCTTCGGTGAAGGCCTTGAGCGCCTCCTCCCGCGTCCGGGGGCGGCCTTCGCCTTCGAGGGCTCCTGCGGGGGCGCCTTCAGAAGTCAATTCCGGCTTGTCGAAGGCAAGCAGCTGATCCCGTGCCAGGACAAAGGCCTGGGCCGCCTCGCGCTGGGCCTGCCATTCGGCGCGAAGCGCCTCGCACTCGGCCTCGAGGGCATTCCTTCGCTCCTCCATCTCGGCAAGCTCAGGGCCAGCTTCGGCGAGATCGCTTGCCAGATCCGCGCGCAGGCTCCGGATTTCGCGATCGAGCGCCTGGACGGCGCGCTCCTTGTCTTCCAGAGGGGCAGGCTTTGCGCTCTGGCTCACCTTGACGCGGGCGCAGGCCGTGTCGAGCAGGTCGATGGCCTTGTCGGGCAGGAATCGGCCCGTGATGTAGCGGTCCGAGAGCTCGGCAGCCGCGGCCACGGCATCGCTGCGCACGAAGACGCCGTGGGACTTCTCGTAGGCGCCCTTGATGCCGTGGAGGATGAGCTTGGTGCTCTCCACCGAGGGTTCGTCCAGCTTGACGGGCTGGAAGCGGCGGGCGAGAGCCGGATCCTTTTCGAAATACTTCTTGTATTCCTTCCAGGTCGTGGCCGCCAGGGTGCGGATTTCGCCACGGGCCAGGGCGGGCTTCATGAGGTTGGCGGCGTCCGAGCCGCCGGCGGCCCCGCCTGCGCCCACAAGCATGTGGGCCTCGTCGATGAAAAGCACGATGGGCTTGGGGCTCGCCTTGATCTCGTCGAGCACGCCCTTGAGCCGGCGCTCGAATTCGCCTTTCATGCCGGCGCCGGCCTCGAGCAGGCCGAGATCGAGTCCGAGCAGGGTTACGCCCTGCAGGGTTTCGGGAACGTCGCCCTCGGCGATGCGCAGGGCAAGGCCCTCGACGGCGGCGGTCTTGCCGACGCCGGGCTCGCCCACGAGGATGGGATTGTTCTTGCGTCGGCGGGCCAGAATGTCAACGATCTGGCGGATCTCCTGGTCGCGGCCGAAGACGGGATCGATTTTGCCGGCCTTGGCCCTTTCGGTGAAATCCTGGCAGAACTTGGCGCAGAAGGCTTCGCCCTGCTGGGCCGCCGCCGGCGAGCCGGATGCTGACGGCGCCGGTTCATGGCCCAGTGCCGGCACGTCTTCCTTGGATTCCTCGGCGAGCTGGCGGAAGCTTCTGCGCAGATCCTGGCGGTTGACCGTGCCGAAGGCCTCCAGGTAGGAGCCCTGGGCGTAGACGGCGGGCTTGTCAAGGAAGGCCATGAGCACGGCGCCGGTGCGGATGGCGCCAAGGCCGAGATCCAGCGAGGAGACAAGCCAGGCCGCTTCCAGCAGATCCAGAAGGAGAGGGGAGAAGACGGGCCGGCCAGCGGAGCCTGAGCGGAACTGCTCAAGGGCGCCCGAGAGCGCCTTGCGCACCCTGGCCTCGTCGATGCCTGCCTTCGCCAGAGCCAGGGGGATGTCCGTTCCCGGACGTTCCAGGGCGGCAAGCAGGAAGTGCTCCACGGCCACTTCATAGTGCTGGCGGTTCACGGCCTGGCCAGCGGCCGCGTAGAGCACTTCGGTGCAGTCCCTTCCGCACCGTCCCACTAGCGATTTGATGTCCACTCCTACCATGGAGCCCTCCTCTCCTCTCGTCGGCGGCATGCCGGAAGGGCGGGCCCTCTAGGCATGCCGCGTTGGCTAGACGACTAGATGACTACGCCTTCCAGTCGTCGACGAACTCGACGTTGCCGTCGTTGTAGGTCCAGGTGATCTTGGAGTAGGTGAAGGAGACGGACTCCATGTCGTGGTAGGGCTTGTTCTCAGGCAGGAAGGTCAGGGGCGTGTTGCGCTCCATGGACACGATGATGGCGTCCTCGAGCTTCACGGTGAAGTACTTCTCTTCCATGCCGTCGGGCTTGATGCGGTAGTAGTCGAGGGTCACTTCGCACTGTTCGCCCTTGCAGCAGGCGCTGTAGAGCTTGGGCGAGGCAACGTCCACGGCCTTGGTGATCTTCAGCGGATGGTGGATGCGCTGACCGGTAGGAAGGCCGGTGTGGGTGTCCTTGGGGATTTCGACGGTGTGCTCGACAGCGTAGACCAGCACGGCGTCCTTCTTGTCGCCGCCCTGGGTGCAGCCGCCCTTGATGTCGCCCTGGGTCTTGCCCTTGATCTTGAGATATGCGGTGAGTGCCATAATGCCACCTCCTTAGGTGGTTTTTATAGTTTGCGCCGGGAGGTTGGCCCCGGAACCTGTGGTTGGAAGGGGGGAAGATTAGTCCTTGTCGAGCTTGCCGACCAGCGAGAGCGTGAAGCTGGCGCCCATGTACTTGAAGTGGGGGCGGGCCTTGATGGCGACCGTGTACCAGCCTGGATCGCCTTCGACGTCGTTGACCTCCACCGATGCCATGCGCAGGGGGCGCTTGGCGCGGGTGACGGGATCGGGGTTGTCCATCTCCGTGACGTACTGGCTGATCCAGGTGTTGAGCTCCTGCTCGAGGTCGACGCGCTCCTTGGCCGTGCCGAGGCTTTCGCGCTGGATGACCTTCACGTAGTGGGCCAGCCGGTTCATGATCATCATGTAGGGGAGCTGGGTGGAAAGCTTGTAGTTGGTCTCCGCGGCCTTGCCTTCGGGAGTGTTGGCGAAGACCTTGTTCCTGAGGCAGGAGTTGGCGGAGAAGAAGGCCGCGTTGTCCGACCCCTTGCGCATGGTGAGAGCGATGAAGCCTTCCTCGGCCAGCTCGTACTCGCGGCGTTCCGAGATGAGCACCTGGGTCGGGATCTTGGTCTGGATCTGGCCGTCCTGCTCGAACTGGTAGAGGGGCAGGTTCTCCACGGAGCCGCCTCCCTGGGGGCCGATGATGTTCACGCACCAGCGGTACTTGGCGAAGCTCTCCGTGAGCCTGGAGGCAAAGGCGAAGGCCGTGTTGCCCCAGCAGAACTCGCTGTTGCTGGTGGCCTTCTCCGTGAAGTCGAAGCTCTTGCAGGGCACGGTGTCCTGGCCGTAGGGCAGGCGCAGGAGGAACTTCGGCAGGGTGAGGCCCACGTAGCGCGCGTCCTCGGACTCGCGGAAGGAGCGCCACTTGGCGTACTGGGGCATCTCGAAGATGGAGTGCAGGTCCTTGAGGTTGGGCAGGGCCTCCCAGGAGTCGATGCCGAAGAAGCTCTTGTCGGCCGCGGCGATGAAGGGCGAATGGGCCATGGCCGCCACGCTGGACACGTACTGGAGCAGCTGGATGTCCTGCGGCTTGGGGCCGAAGTCGTAGTTGGCGATCATGGCGCCCACGGGCTTGCCGCCGAACTGGCCGTACTCCGCCGTGTAGATGCTCTTGTAGAGGCCGGACTTCACCACTTCGGGGGCGTCCTCGAAGTCCGCGAGCAGGTCCTCCTTGGATACGTTGACGAACTCGATCCGGATGTTCTGGCGGAAGTCCGTGCGGTCCACTAGGAACTTCAGGGAGCGCCAGGCGCTCTCCATCTTCGAGAACTGTTCGGAATGCAGGATCTCGTTGACCTGGGCCGAGAGCTTGGCGTCGAGCTCGGCTATCATCTCGTCGACGAGGTTGCCCGAGATCTTCTGCTCGCCGCTCGTGCCCACGAGGTTCTTGAGGAAGGCCTCGATGCCGGCCTTGGTGCTGGTGTAGCCTTCGTCCTCGGGGCGCAGCTTGGTGGCCTGCACGATTTCGTCGAGCAGGTCCATCTGCTGGGTCTGGGCTTCAGCCTGCGCTCCCTGCGCTTCCATTTCCTGGCTCATGTCTTAGCCCTCCCCGCCCTCGGCGATGCCGAGGTCCTTCAAGACTTTTTTGCGGGCTTCCTCGTCGCCCACGAGCTCCTGCAGCTTCTTGCGGAACTCGGGCACGTTGGCCAGCGGGCCCTTGAGGGCCTTGAGCACGTCGCGCAGCTCCATCATCTTGGCGAGTTCGGGCACCTTCTGCACGATGGCATCGGGCTCGAAGTCCTTCAGGGATTCGAACTTGAGATCCACGGGCATCTGGGCCTCGGGATCGTCGGCGAGCTTGTTGGGCACGCTGAACTGCAGGCCCAAGCCCTGGCCCTTCATGACGTCGTTGAAGTTGTCCTTGTCGATGCTGACAGGCGCGCGGTCCTCGACCATGCGGTCGTCGGGGCGCAGGGTGAAGTCGCCGAGCACGACGAGCTTCAGCGGAAGCTCGACCTCCTCCTTGGCGTCGCCCGTGGCCGGGCGGTAGACGATGTTCACCCTTTCCTTGGGGGCGACGGAACCTTCTTTAGCCATATGTCTTCTCCATTGCTGCAGGATGTTGGTTGCGAGATCAGGATCTGAGGAAAAATCGTTCTGCTTATGTCAGGCCGCGCAGAGCCTGCGAGGGCCGGATGGCTGCCAGGCGCCGCAAGGTTTCCGAGGTCCGCGTCATGCCCCTTTCGCCGCCGGCGCCCTCCCAGATGCGGGCCGCTGCCTTCAGGGCGTCGCAGGCAAGCTGGGGATGCCAGGCTGCCAGGGGCGAGCCTTCGGCAAAGGTCTGGCAGAATTCTTCGGCAAGGGCGCTGGCCGCGTTCCACTGCTCTGCCTGAGCCAGCAGGCGGGCCTGGGCGATGCGCAGGGAGCACTTGACCTCCATGCCGGGCGCCTTGGCCATGGCCTCGTCCAAAAGGTCGAGGGCGCGGGCCAGGCTTCCCTCGGCGGCCAGGCTTTCGGCTTCGACAATGGCCGGATCGCGGGACGGCCGGGATTCGGCTTTGCCCTGGCCGGAACCTTGGACCAGCGAGGCAAGCCAAGCCTGGGTCTTGGCGCCGGCTAGGGGGCGGCCTGAGCTGAACTGGAGCCGCTCCAGGCCCGGCAGGCGGTGGAGCAGGGACATGCAGCATGCCTCAACGGCCAAGGCGCAGGGGGCGTACTGGGCGCCAAGCTCCTTAAGGGCCATGTGCGCCAGATGCGCGAGATCGAGGGCCAGGGGAGCCGCGGCCAGAGATTCCATGGCAAGACGTGCGGCGCCAGCAATGTCGTTGGCATGCACGAGCGCCAGCACGGCTTCCGTCGGATAGGGATCGGGCTCCGGCACCATGGTGACGCCTGTCTCGTTCGGCGGAAGCTGGCCGATGCCGCCCCAGCAGGCAAGGCAGCCGGCCTGCCAGAAAAGCGGGTCTGCGGGCGCCTGGGTTCTTCCCCAGTCGGCGAAGTCGGCGAGGCTTCGCAGAAGCGTTCTGCGGGTGGCCTGCGCGTCTTCGGAAGGCGCCTCCGGCGCAGGTGCGGGCGCGCTGGCTGCAGGCTTTGCCGCAGGCTGGACAGGCTCGGGTTCGGGCGCAGGCTGGACAGGCTGGAAAGCCGGTTCCGGCTTGGGATCCGGCGCGCTCGGCGCGGAGGCTTGCGCCTCTTCGGAAAGCGGTTCAGGCTTCGGTTCGGGAGCAGGTTCAGGCTCAGGCTCGGGCTCCGCTTCGCTGGGCAGGCGCCCGGCGGCCTCGATGATCTCGCGCAGGGGCGGAAAGTCGGGGAGAGCTGTCCCCAAGGCGCTGTCGAGCTCGGAAAGGGCCTCGCCAAGGCCCGTGTAGAGGGCAAAGCTTGCCGGCTGGTCTGCCGGATATTCCTCGAGGTAGACGAGCAGGCGCTCCTTCCACCAGTTGAAGGCGTTGATGCGGCCGCGTAGGCGCTTCAGAACTGGGAAGCCCGTCTCCCAGAAGCCGGCGACCAGGCCGTTGAGGATGCGCACGCCGTCGACGGCGCCCTGGAGGCCGTCCGTGTGCAGCAGGGCTATGGCTAGGTAGGTGGCGGCCTGGAAGTCCTTGGACTTGGCCTTGAGCACGTCCACGGCCCGATCCCTGACCACGTGCCAGTCGAAGCCGTCCTGGGTGACGGAGCTGAGCTTCTCGATCATGTCCGTCAGTTCGGCGTATTCAGGCTCGTAGCGCGCGTCTTCGCCTGCCGGGCTTTCAGCGGAAAGGGGGCGGCATATTTCGGCAACCAGTTCGTCGGCCATGGGAGCGCCTTGCGTTGGTCCGCAGGCACTCCGGGCGCCTGCGGTAAAGAGGAGGAAAACATGCAGAAAACCTGAGGAAAAGCGGGCTGATACAGCAAAGCCCTGAGAGAGGAATCCTACAGAAATCGCCGTGCAGATTCAAGAATTCATGCCAGTTTCTCTCCGGCTGGGCAATGGAGGATGGCGCCTGCGGGAAGGCCCTGCGCTCCGGTTTTGCGCTTGCAGAGGGCCTGTGCTATAGGAGGCGGGCCATCCGGTCAAGCCGCGGGCGCCTTCGTCCTGCGGGACCGCTTGGCTTAGGATGGACCGCCATGCCTTCCCCGCGCCATGAGAGCCTTCCCCGCTTCAGCCTCTGCCTTGGAGTCCTGCTGTGCCTGGCAGCGATCTGCCTTTCCTCCTGCGCCGGCATCGAGGTGAAGCCCAAGGGCCAGATTGTCACCGGCATGTCCGTGGGCTCAGGGCGCTGACGTCGCCCCTTCTCCCGAAACTCCGTTCTCCGCACCCCCTTCGGCCTTGCGCCCCGGCGCGCAAAGGAGATGTTCATACAGATGAAAGACGACACGACTACCCTGGGCCAGAAGAAGGAAAAGCCCCTCTGGCGGGAGTACGGCGAAGCGCTGCTGGTGGCCCTCGGCCTTGCGCTCGTCATCCGCACCTTCGCCTTCCAGGCATTCAAGATTCCCTCCGAATCCATGCTCGACACCCTTCTCGTGGGCGACCACCTGCTCGGCACCAAGTTCGACTATGGCCTGAAAATTCCCTTCACCGACATATCCCTTTACAAGGGCGACGATCCCCAGCGCGGGGACATCGTCATCTTCGAATATCCCGAAGATCCCAGCGTCGACTTCATCAAGCGCATCGTAGGCGTGCCCGGCGACGTGCTCGAGATGCGCGGCAAGCAGTTCTTCCGCAACGGCCAGCCCGTCAAGGAGGACTACATCCGCATCGACGAGCCCAGCAACCTCCAGCCCCGGCGCGACAACTGGGGGCCGGTCACGGTTCCTGCCGGCAAGTACTTCATGATGGGAGACAACAGGGACAACTCCCTCGACTCCCGTTTCTGGGGCTTTGTGGACCGTGATGCCATCGTGGCCAAGGCCTGGCGCATCTACTGGTCCTGGGGCGGCGACACAGCCGTGCGCTGGAACCGCATCGGCGGCCTCATCAAGTAGGTTTCGTCAGTTCTGCATCTCAATCTGCGTCAAAGCGGCGCCGGCGCGGGGACTCCCGTTCCGGCGCCGGTCGCATTTAGGTGCCCGGCTCTCTGCGGGGGCAGGCCGCGGGAGATGGCGGGGCTGGAGGCTTCCTCGCTCAAGCCGTTCTCGAAGAGCTTCTCCCTGGCCCAGGACTTCGAGCCGTCGTGCACCCGGAAGGCGACGGCGAGGAAGAGGGTGCAGGCTGCCGCCAGGAACGGGGGGAAGTCCTGCGGCATGCCGCACGCTTGGAACGTGCCTTCAGCCAGCGGCCGGCGGGCGGAAGGCTAAATGCGGCGAGGGCGCCAGCCGGCAAGGACCTCCATGGGCTCTTGGTCCTGCATGGCGTGGGGAAAAAGGCGGGCGAGCGCTCACGGAGGCGGCAAGCCTCTATCCTGCGACCCTGCATCCAGCCTAAGTTCGTCAAGCGGAACGTCCTTGCAGCAAAGCTGGAAGGCCTGCATGCCACAATGCATTTGCCGGCAGCCAGGGCTCTGCGGCCTGCGATCTGGTTCCCTATCTGCGGGCGCCGCCCCGGCGCCGTCCTGCCTTGGCCTGCCTGGCGGGCTTGCCCTGCTTGGCCACCTTGGCATGCTTCGCTGCCTTGGCAGATTTGGCGTTTCTGGCGGATCTGGCTCCCTTGCCGCGGGCTTCAGCTTTGGCGTTCTTGCGCCTGTCAGCCTTGCTTCGTGCGGTGCTTCCGGTCGGCCGTGCCAGTCGCCGTGTCCGAGGCTGGATGTTCCAGTGGGCCAGCGCCTCCCTGCTGGTGAGGCGCATATCGGGCTGGAAGGTGCAGGCGGGAATCGCTTCGAGGGCCTTTTCGAAGGGCTGTCCGCTTGAGGTGCTGGCAAAGCCCGCCTCCAGCAGGCGACAGGCCTCGCAGGCGCGGGTCTCGGGATCGGGGCCGCCGAGGATGACGGCCAGAATGCGCTCGCCGCCGCGCGAGGCCGTGGAGACGATATTGTAGCCGGACTTGCGTATCCAACCCGTCTTGAGGCCGTCGCCGCCCGGATAGTTGCCGAGCACGGGATTGCGGTTGTAGGCAATGCGCTGTCCGTGGCGCATGAAATGGGTGTTGTGGTACTCGAGCATTTCCGGATGCTCGAGCAGATAGGCGCGGGAGAGCAGCATCATGTCCCTCGCCGAGGTCCACTGCTCCTTGGCGGGCAGGCCATGGGGATTGGCGAAGACGCTGTCCGCCATGCCGAGGCGCTTGGCCTTGGCGTTCATGAGCTTGACGAACTCCTCCTCCGATCCGCCGATGAACTCCGCCACGGCGGTGGAGGCGTCGTTGCCCGAGGCTACCGCCATGCCGAGGAAGAGCTCCTTCAGGGGGACGATCTCGCCCTCAATCAGTCCCATGCGGGCTCCGCCTGTCGTGGCAGCCCGCCTGGAGACGGGAACCATGCTCTCCAGGCTGGCCTTTCCCGCCTTCACGGCATCGAGCGCCACGTAAAGGGAGAGGATTTTGGTGAGGGATGCGGGGGGGATCCTGTCGCGCGAGTTCTGCTCGAAGAGCAGTTTGTCCCGCTTCAGGTCCATCACCATGGTGGACTGGACCTGGACTGGATCGTTCACGTCGACCACGGGGGCGCCTAGGGAAGGTGCCGGGGATGCGGTGCAGAGCAAAAACGAGAGGAGCAGGGCTATGCCTGGCAAGGCCAGGAAGCGGAGGGAAGGAAAGCTGGGCACGGGGGAAGCGTCCTTGTACAAGGCAGAGAGGGGGTGCGGGAGGAGACGCCAGAGGCTGTCTGGCATGGCGCTCTGGCCAGTCGGGATGCCGGCCAGCCGGGACTGCGGTTGTAGGCCGGGACGGGGCCTCGCGCAAGGGGAAATGCCGTGTCGCCGGCTGGCGCCGAGGGGAAGGGCGGGACGTCCGCTATGCTTCAACGCGCCTGGCAAGGCAGGCCTTCTTGCAGAAGGCAATGCCGCAGGCAGGGACCATAGCTATGCCGGAGGGCAGTCCAGCTGTGCAGCGGACGGCTTCGATCTGCCCCAGCGCTTCGCGCAGGGGGGCGTCCAGCCTGTCTGCTTCTGGGGCCGGGGGAAGGGGGCAAAACGACGCAGACGGGCGATGTGCGGCATCTCCGAGACGTCGCGCTTGAACAACTCTTCAAAAATGCCGGTCTTGCTGGCATAGCACGTCTTGTTTTTCCGTTGACACCGTTGTTCGCTGAAAGATTCGCCACCAATGCTGAAGGTGGCAAGCGGCATGACATGGCCCTTCCCAGGGAGGGCGGGTTTGATGCATCGCAGGTGGCGAGGTTTGCAGAAGAGGCCAAGGCTCTGGGACAGGCTGTTTTCTGAGCGTCGCGGCCTGCCGGGCATACGCTTCACCCCGGCAGCCCGGGAACAGCAGAGGCTGCCGTCACTGCAGCTTGAGGAGCTGCTTTGTGCCAATGCCCAGCGTCCTTTGGGCGCTGACCACGTCGACGGCGCTCTCGGCGATCTGGAGTTCCTCGTTGGTGGGAATGACGAGGATGGGGAAGAGGCTGTCGGGCGCGGAGATGGTGCGGGGGCCTTGCTTGTGCAGGCTGTTTTCCTGCTCGTCAAGCCTGAAGCCGATGGCCTCGAGGCCTTCCATGACGGCCTGGCGGGTGATGCTGTCGTTCTCGCCTATGCCGGCCGTGAAGGTGACGGCGTCGACCTGGCCTCCGAGTTCGAAGAAGAAAGAGCCGAGGGTCTTCTTGATGGCGTGAATAAAGAGGCGGAAGGCGAGATCCGCCTTCTTGTCGCCCTTTGTTCTGGCTGCATGCACGTCGCGCATGTCGGTGAGGCCGCACGCGCCGCCGAAGCCGGACTTCCTGTTCATCACGGCGTCCATCTCGGCGGGACTGAGCTTGTCCTGCTGCATGATGAAGGGCACGATGGCGGGATCGATCGATCCGCAGCGGGTGCCCATGACCAGGCCCTCGAGCGGGCTGAGGCCCATGCTGGTGTCAAGGCACTTGCCGTTCTTCACGCAGCTGATGGAGGAGCCGTTGCCGAGGTGCAGGGTGATGGCGTTGAGTTCCCTGAGGGGCTTGCCGAGGTATTTGGCTGCCGCCTTGGCGATGTACTTGTGGGAGGTGCCGTGGAAGCCGTAGCGGCGCACGCCCAGTCGCTCGTAGTATTCGTAGGGCAGGGCGTACATGTAGGATTCTTCGGGCATGCCCGTGCCAAATTCGGTGTCGAAGACCGCGACGTTGGGAATGCCTGGGAAGAGATCCTCGCATACCCTGATGCCGGCGAGGTTTGGCGGGTTGTGCAGGGGGCCGAGGGGGGTGCAGTCCTCGATGACCTGCTTGACGCGATCGTCGACCAGCACGGGCTCGGTCATGGCCTCGCCGCCGTGGACGGCGCGGTGCCCGATGGCGTAGAGCTCGTCCCTGCTCCGGATGACGCCCTTTTCGGGGTCGGTGAGCAGGGAGACGACGAGCTCGATGGCTTCCTTGTGGGTCGGGAAGGGCCGCTCCCTGACGATCTTCTCGGCCGTGGGGCCGTCGGGATCGATCCTGTGGGTGAGCCGGCCCCTGTCAAGGCCGATGCGCTCAGCAAGGCCTGCGCAGAGGACTTTGACGGAGCTTCCGGCCAATTCGATGAGCTGATATTTGCAGGACGAGGAGCCTGCATTCACAACCAGTACCTTCATGCATCGATTCCTTGCCGTCAGGGGGGGCTGGCGGGGAGGGCCTCGTTCGCGGCTCTGGGCCGGAACGGTGGTGGCATCCTACACGAACAGGTCCGCCATGGCGAGAGTCCGTGGCGAAGTTTTGTCGAACTCGCGCGATGCGGCAGGGAAGCGGCACAGAAAAAGGGGAGGCAGTCCGTGCAGACTGCCTCCCCTGAAGTTCAGGTTTTTTCAGGCTCTAGCCGTTGAGCTATGCCTTGGAGCTATTTCTTGGCGCTGACCACTTCGACGGCGGTCTCGGCAATCTGGAGCTCCTCGTTGGTGGGAATGACGAGGATGGGGAAGCGGCTGTCGGCCGCAGAGATGGTGCGGGCGCCAGGCTTGCGGGTGTTGTTCTCCTTCTCGTCGAGCTTGAAGCCGATGGCCTCGAGACCTTCCACGACGGCGGCGCGGCAGAGGTTGTCGTTCTCGCCGATACCGGCCGTGAAGGTGATGGCATCGACCTTGCCGCCCAGCTCGAAGAAGTAGGCGCCGAGGATCTTCTTGATGGAGTGGACGAGGAGGCGGAAGGCCAGCTCAGCCCGCTTGTCGCCCTTCTCCCTGGCCGCGTGCACGTCGCGCATGTCGGTGAAGCCGCACACGCCGGCGAGGCCGGACTTCTTGTTCATCAAGGTGTCCATCTCAGCGGGGGTGAGGCCGTCCTTCTCCATGATGAAGGGCACGATGGCGGGATCGATCGACCCGCAGCGGGTGCCCATGACCAGGCCCTCCAGCGGGGTCAGGCCCATGCTGGTGTCAAGGCACTTGCCGTTCTTCACGCAGCTGATGGAGGAGCCGTTGCCGAGGTGCATGGTGATGGAGTTGAGCTCTTTGAGGGGCTTGCCGAGGTATTTGGCCGTCGCCTTGGCAATGTACTTGTGGGAGGTGCCGTGGAAGCCGTAGCGGCGGATCTTCAGGCGCTCGTAGTACTCGTAAGGCAGGGCGTACATGTAGGACTCTTCGGGCATGCCCATGCCGAACTCGGTGTCGAAGACGGCCACGTTCGGGATGCCTTCGAAGAGGGCTTCGCAGGTCTTGATGCCGGTGAGGTTCGGCGGATTGTGGAGCGGGCCGAGCGGGAAGCAGTCCTCGATGACCTTCTTCACGTTCTCGTCGACGAGCACGGGCTCGGTCATGGCCTCGCCGCCGTGGAGCACGCGGTGGCCGATGGCGTAGATCTCGCTCTTGCTCTTGATGACGCCCTTTTCGGGGTCGGTGAGCAGGGCGATGACGAGCTCGATGGCTTCCTTGTGGGTCGGGAAGGGCTGCTCCTTGACGATCTTTTCTTCCTTGGGGCCGTCGGGATCGATCTTGTGGGTGAGCTTGCCCATTTCAAGGCCAATGCGCTCGGCGAGGCCGGAGCAGAGGACCTTGTTGCTGTCCATTTCGATGAGCTGATATTTGCAGGAGGAGGATCCTGCGTTCACAACCAGTACTTTCATGCAGTTTGTTCCTTGTGGTCAGTGAAGCTGCTCAGTGGAGCTGCTCCTGGGGGACTACTTGGCGGCTTCGGCTTCCTTCTCGGCAGCGGCTTGGATGGCGGTGATGATGACCGTGTTCACGATGTCGGGAACGAGGCAGCCGCGGGAGAGGTCGTTGACGGGCTTGCGCAGGCCCTGGAGGACAGGACCGATGGCGATGGCGCCGGCAGCGCGCTGGACGGCCTTGTAGGTGTTGTTGCCGGTATTGAGGTCGGGGAAGATGAAGACCGTGGCGCGACCGGCGACCTTGCTGTCAGGCAGCTTGGTCTGGGCGACCGTGGGATCGATGGCTGCGTCGTACTGGAGCGGGCCTTCCAGCGCGAGCTCGGGGGCCTTCTCCTGGGCGATGCGCACGGCCTCCTTGACCACGTCGACGTCCGGACCCTTGCCGGACTTGCCGGTGGAGTAGGAGAGCATGGCCACGCGGGGCTCGATGCCGAAGACCTTGGCCGTCGCGGCCGAGGTGATGGCGATTTCGGCCAGCTGCTCGGCGGTGGGGTTGGGGTTGACGGCGCAGTCGCCGAAGGCGAGGACGCGGTCCTTGAGGCACATCAGGAAGACCGAGGACACGACGGAGTAGCCGGGACGGGTCTTGATGAACTCGAAGGCCGGGCGGATGGTGTGGGCCGTGGTGTTGACGGCGCCGGAGACCATGCCGTCGGCTGCGCCCTTCTTGACCATCATGGTGCCGTAGTAGGTGGCGTCGGCCATGGCGTCGCGGGCGCGCTCAGGCGTCATGCCCTTGTGCTTGCGGGCTTCGTAGTAGGTGTTGGCGTAGTCCTCGAAGTCGGGGGACTTGACCGGGTCGATGACCGTGGCCTTGCTGATGTCGGCGCCGAGATCGCGGGCCTTGGCCTCGATTTTCTCGACGTCGCCGAGCAGGACGATATCCGCGGCCTCGCGGCGCAGCAGGATGTCGGCGGCCTTGAGGATGCGGGGCTCCTCGCCTTCGCACAGCACGATGCGCTGGCGGCTGGCGCGGGCGCGCTCGAGCAGGCTGTACTCGAACATGAGGGGCGTGGTGCGCTGGGGCGCGTCGCCGCCGGCGAGCAGGGCGGCAATGGCCTTGCCGTCGACGTAGTGCTCGAAGAGGCCAAGGGCGGTGTTGACCTTCCTGGCGTCCGTGGGCTCGATGACGCCGGTCACCTTCTGCACGAACTGGGTGGCGCGGAAGGTGTGGTGCTGGGTGAGGAGCACGGGCAGCGGGGAGGCGGTGATGCCCTTGATGATGTCGAGGGTGGCGTCGGCGGGCTTCAGGCCGCCGGTGAGCAGGATGCCGGAAACGCTGGGCTTGTTGCTGGAGAGCTTGGCCGCCATGGTGGCGAGCAGGATGTCGGAGCGGTCGCCGGGGGTGATCACGAGCACGCCTTCCTCAAGGTAGGAGAGGAAGTGCTCCACCTGCATGGCCGCGACGACGGAGCCGGACACCGGGGCTTCGGGCTGGTCGCCGCCCCAGAGGAACTCGGCGTCCAGAGCGCGGGCCACGTCGCCGAGGGTGGGGCAGCCGAGGGTCTTGTCGTCCGGGATGGCGTAGATGAGCATCTTGCTCTTGGGGCCGTAGCCGGCGCGCAGGCCTTCGAGCTCGGCTTTGCTCAAGCTCGCGCGGTTGATGACGATGGCGGCCACGTCGCAGTTGGCGGACATGGTCTCGAGGCTGGTGTGGATGGCCTGGCGCAGTTCGGGCAGGCTCTTTTCCTTGCCGCCCGCGACGAGCAGGACAGGGCAGCCGAGGTTGCCGGCGATTTCGGCGTTGAGACCGAATTCGAAGACCGGATCCTTGGTGCGGAAGTCGGTGCCAAGGCAGAGCACGAAGTCGTACTGGGCTTCCAGGGCTTTGAATTTCTTCAGGATGTTCTCTTCGAGTGCGTTGCGGGACTCGCGCTCGATAACTTCGAAAGCCTCGCTCTCGGTGTAGGCAAAGGCGGCCGCGTAGTCCTCCTCGAGCTTGAAGTACTCGATGAGCAGGCGCAGATCCGGATCTTTGCCGTCAAGGTCGGGGTCGGCGATGATGGGGCGGAAGATCGCGACCTTGCTTTTGTGGGAGCCCAGCAGCTGCATGACGCCGAGCGCAACGGCGCTCTTGCCCGACTGCGGCCCGGTGGCGGTGATGTAGAGGGATTTGGTCATGGAATAATCTCCGGCTTCGTTTCCTGGGGGTGCGCCCGCAGGAGGGGCGGGGGTGAAGGCCTTGCTGAGGAAAAAGTGCGGGGCGTGAAGACTCACGCCCCGCACCGTTCGGTCTAGATGCTACTTGCTCTCTTCAGCGGAGCCGATGCCGGGCAGGCCGGCCATCTGCTCGTAGAGCACGGTGCGCTTCGCGTAGAGGTCCGCGAGGTCGGCACGCAGCTTCTTGGAGGTTTCGGGATCCTTCTTGGCCAGCTGGGCGTAGCGGTTTTCGCCGCTGAGGAACTCCTCGATGTCGCCAGTGGGGGCCTTGGAGTCAAGCTGGAAGGGGTTCTTGCCTTCGGCGGCCAGTTCCGGATTGTAGCGGTACAGCTTCCAGTAGCCGCACTTGACGGCGAGGTCGCCCTCTTCCATGGACTTGCCCATGCCCTTGCGGATGCCCTGGTTGATGCAGGGAGCGTAGGCGATGATGAGCGAGGGGCCCTTGTAGGCTTCAGCTTCCTTGAAGGCCTTGAGGACCTGCTGCTTGTTGGCGCCCATGCAGATGGAGGCAACGTACACGTAGCCGTAGGTCATGGCCATGCGTCCGAGGTCCTTCTTGCCGGTGCGCTTGCCGGAGGCCGCGAACTGGGCGATGGCGCCCAGCGGGGTGGCCTTGGAGGCCTGGCCGCCGGTGTTGGAGTACACTTCGGTGTCGACCACGAAGATGTTGATGTCTTCGCCGGAGGCAAGGACGTGGTCCACGCCGCCGTAGCCGATGTCGTAGGCCCAGCCGTCGCCGCCGAAGACCCAGCAGCTCTTCTTGGTGAACATGTCGGCCATGGACTCGATCTCGTGGGTGAGCCCGCAGTCGAAGCTGTGGAGCTCTTCGAGCATGGCGAGGACCTTCTCGCCGGCGTCGCGGGAGGCGTCGCCTTCGTCCTTGACGTCGAGCCAGCCCTGGAGGGCGCCCTTGAGGTCGTCGGAGATGCCTTCGATGGCCAGGGCCTGCTTGACCAGATCAGCCAGCTTCATGCGGCGCTGCTTGATGCCGGAGGCGATGCCGAGTCCGAATTCGGCCGCGTCCTCAAAGAGGGAGTTGCCCCAGGCAGGACCGCAGCCGGAGCGCTCGTGCGTGGTGTAGGGGGTCGTCGGGGAGGAGCCGCCCCAGATGGAGGAGCAGCCGGTGGCGTTGGCGATCACCATGCGTTCGCCGAAGAGCTGGGTGAGAACCTTGACGTAGGGGGTCTCGCCGCAGCCGGCGCAGGCGCCGGAGAACTCCTGCAGAGGCTGCTGGAGCTGGGAGCCCTTGAGGCTGTAGCGATCCATCAGGTTGTCCTTCAGGGTCACGTTGGCCTCGGCGAAGGCGAGGTTGGCCTTCTGCTCGGCAAGCTGGGTTTCCAGGGGCACCATGACCAGGGCCTTCTCCTTGGCGGGGCAGACGTTGGCGCAGGAGCCGCAGCCGAGGCAGTCCTCGGCGTAGACCTGGATGCGGAACTGCATGCCGGCCAGCTCCTTGCCCTTGGCGTCGAGGGTCGCGAAGCTCTCGGGAGCGCCTTCAAGCTCGTCCTTGGTGGCAACCACGGGACGGATGGTGGCATGGGGGCACACGAAGGTGCACTGGCAGCACTGGATGCAGTTCTCGGGCTTCCACTCGGGAACCAGGATGGCGACGCCGCGCTTCTCGCAGGCGGCGGTGCCGAGCGGCACGGTGCCGTCCGGGTAGCCGGATTCGGGCGAGAACATCTTGGACACGGGCAGGAGATGGCCCTGCTGGGCCAGGATGGGACGCACGTACTCGGCGATGTAGGGATCGGCATCCGTGTGGCCGGTGACGGCGCCTTCGGTGGCCGTGGCCCAGGACTCGGGGTATTTCACTTCCTGGAGGGCGTCCATGCCCTGGTCGACCGCGGCGATGTTCATGTTGACGATCTTGTCGCCCTTGGAGCCGTAGGTCTTCTTGATGGACTGCTTCAGGAGCTCGACGGCCTGCTCGAAGGGAATGACCTCGGCGAGCTTGAAGAAGGCCGTCTGCATGATCATGTTGATGCGGCCGCCGAGGCCCACGGCCTGCGCGACTTTAACGGCGTCGATGTTGTAGAACTTCAGGTGCTTGCCGGCGATGCCGCGCTTCAGGGAGGCAGGAAGCTCCTTCTCCATGTCCTCGAGGGTCCAGTTGGAGTTCAGCACGAAGGTGCCGCCGTCCTTGATGCCGTCGAGCAGATCGTACTGGGTGACGTAGGCGGCCTTGTGGCAGGCCACGTAGTCGGCGTGGGAGATGAGGTAGCTGGACTGGATGGGCTGCTTGCCGAAGCGCAGGTGGGAGACCGTGAAGCCGCCGGACTTTTTGGAGTCGTAGGCGAAGTAGGCCTGGGCGTACATGTCGGAGTTGTCGCCGATGATCTTGATGGCCTGCTTGTTGGCGCCCACGGTGCCGTCGGCGCCGAGGCCGAAGAACTTGCACTGCACGGTGCCTTCGGGCACGGTGTTGAGCTCGACTTCAACGTCGAGGGAGGTGTTGGTCACGTCGTCCTCGATGCCCACGGTGAAGTGGTTCTTGGGCGCGAGGCCGAGGAGGTTGTCGTAGACAGCCTTGACCATGCCGGGGGTGAAGTCCTTGGAGCCGAGGCCGTAGCGGCCGCCGACGATGACGGGAGCGGGGCCGCCCTTCTCCTGGAAGGCCGCGCAGACGTCGAGGTAGAGGGGCTCGCCGAGGGAGCCGGGCTCTTTGGTGCGGTCGAGAACGGCGATGGAGGTGCAGGTGGCCGGGATGGCGCGCAGCAGGTGCTTGGCGGAGAAGGGACGGTACAGGTGCACCTTCACGAGGCCGAGGCGCTCGCCCTCTTCGTTGAGGTGCTGGATGGTCTCTTCGATGACTTCGCAGGAGGAGCCCATGCTGATGATGACGCGGTCGGCCTCGGGATCGCCCACGTACTCGAAGATGTGGTGGGGACGGCCGGTGACGGCGGCCACTTTCTTCATGTAGGACTCGACGATTTCGGGCACGTCGTCATGGAACTGGTTGGCGGCCTCGACGCTCTGGAAGTAGACGTCGGGGTTCTGGGCGGTGCCGCGCAGGTGCGGATGGTCGGAGTTCATGCCGCGTTCGCGGAATTCGGCGACCTTGTCCCAGGGAACCAGCTTGCGGATGTCTTCGTAGTCGATGACTTCGATTTTCTGGATTTCGTGGGAGGTACGGAAGCCGTCGAAGAAGTGCAGGACCGGCACGCTGGACTCGATGGCGGCCAGATGGGAGACGAGGGCCAGATCCATGCATTCCTGCACGGAACAGGAGCACAGCATGGTGAAGCCGGTCTGGCGGCAGGCCATGACGTCCTGGTGGTCGCCGAAGATGGAGAGGGCCTCGGTGGCCAGGGCGCGGGCGGAAACATGGAAGACGCCGGGCAGGAGCTCGCCGGCGATCTTGTACATGTTCGGGATCATGAGCAGCAGGCCCTGGGAGGCCGTGTAGGTGCTGGTCAGGGAGCCGGAGGCGAGCATGCCGTGGACAGCGCCAGCGGCGCCGGCCTCGGACTGCATCTCGCGAACGGCGACAGTCTGGCCCATGAGGTTTTTGACGCCCTTGGCAGCCATTTCATCGACGACTTCGCCCATGACCGAGGAAGGCGTGATGGGGTAGATAGCTGCGGTGTCGGACAGCGCGTAGGCAATCCATGCGGTTGCGTTGTTGCCGTCCATGGTTTTCATCTTGGCCATGTTTACCTCCTGAAAGGTGCAGAGAGAGTGAGAGCATGCTTGGAGGGCCGTCTGCCGGCGGCTCCGGAAAAAAGGGGAAAAGCGACATGCCCTTCCATGATGAAACTATCTGTTCCTAGCATAAAATTGAGCGCTTGAACAGTTTTTTCGCGCAAAAAATTTCACAAGCGATAACGGGTGCTTGCACGGCAAAAAACAGGGGAGATCCCCCTGCTGGAAGGGGACCTGGCAAGGGCCGCCAGCCCTGCCCGGACCCGAGGCCCGGGACAGTCCCGGCGAGGGATTGCCCGGGTCTCGGGCAGGGGCTTCGCGAGAGCCCCGAGGAAGGAGCGGGGCTTCGTCAGTAGCCCAGAGACTGGTAGTAGTTCATGAGCGCGTAGACCTTGCCCAGGTAGGTCCGCGTCTCTTTGACCGGGATGCGGGTCGAGATGTCGCGGAAGAGCTCTTCGGGAGAGAGGGCGTTGATGCGGGCGAAGGCCTCCCGCCGGGATTTGCCGAAGTAGCCGTAAAAGCGCCCTGGGCCTGAGTTGTAGGCCGTGATGACGCAGAATTCGCGCGAGAGGGGATCGGTCACCTGGCCGAAGTAGCGGGTGGCGAGGATGTGCAGGTAGGCAGCTCCGTAGCGTATGTTCTGCTCGGGCGAGAAGAGGTCCTGCTGCTTCTGACCGCTGGATGCCGGACGGTCCTTGAGGAAGGTGGCCACCTCCTGGCCTGCGGTGTGGGGCTGGATCTGCATGAGGCCCGTGGCGCACTTGTTGCTCACGCAGCGCACGTCGCCGAGGCTCTCCACCTGGATGATGGCCAGGAGCAGGTGGGTCTTCAGCCCGTAGTCGGCCGCGTAGCGCTTGACTATCTTGCTGAAGCCGAGCGCCTGCGCGGCCTGGCCTCTGGCAGGCACCCAGCGCGGAGCGTCCAGCATGGCCGTCGCCTCCAGCAGGCGCCGGGCGGCCTCGACGCGCCTGCGCATGCTGCGCTCGCGGCCCCAGCGCAGGGGAAGGCCATCCATGTCCAGCACCTCGCCGGCAAGCTCCGACTGCCAGCCGTCGAGCTCGAGCCCCTGCCGGCCCCTGGCGCCCGGGATGAGCGGCACAGGCCTTGTGGCGCCGGCTGCAGAGCGCTCCTCCTTTTCCGTCACGTCGAGCACCCGTTCGCGCACGGCGAGGACGCGCTCGTCCACGCGCCTGCGCTCGATGCTCGGCGGCTCCTCGTCCAGAGGGAAGAGGAACCAGCCGGTGACAGAGCCGCGGACGGCCGAGCCCTGCGCCTGCTGGGGGGATGGCGCGGCCTCGGCCAGGGCGACGGCTTTCGCGTCGAGCGGGCAGGCGGGCCCTGCCGCCATGCAGGAGGCAAGGAAGGCCGCCGTCCCTGCGCCCTGCAGGCGTCTGGCGAGTTTTGGCCTGCCGGGGCGCTGGCTGCACGGGCCGGAGCTGCAGGGGAGGGAGCCGCCGGGGCTTGCGCAGCTGGCGGTTTTTTTGCGCCAGAATTGCCGGCAGAGCCTGCTCCATGTTCTGGCGCAGGGCCGGACGCAGCTGGCGTGCCGGAGGAGCCGGAGCGTGTCCAGCTGCCGGGCTGGCCGTTTGCGGGTGCGGTGTCGGAATCGGGTCGGCTGCACGGGAAAGGGGCCTTTTGCTTGCGCCAGCGGGTCTAGGCACTGGCAAGTTTTACGGCTACAGTGCGGGGCGCAGGTCGATCCGGGAACGGGACTGAAGGCCTGCGCCGGAAGAAAGCATGAAGGAGGCAAGGGTCGGTATGAAGTCGTCGTGGCCGCGGGTGGAGCCTGCGCCCCAGCAGCCGGAAAGGCTGCCGATTGGCTGGGACAAGCCCTGGCTTGCGCCGCTGGCAGGCTACAGCGATCTCCCCTTCCGCACGCTCTGCCGCGAGGAGGGAGCGGCGTGCTGCGTCACGGAGATGGTGAGCGCCAAGGGGCTCTGGTACGACGGGCTCAACACCTGGAAGGTGCTTGAGACCGTGCCCTGGGACACGCCCCTGGTCGTCCAGCTCTTCGGCGCCGAGGCAGACTGCCTTGGCTGGGCCGTCAGGCGCCTGCGGGAAAAGGGCTTTGCCTGGTTCGACCTCAACATGGGCTGCTCGGTGCCCAAGGTAGCACGGCAGGGCGCGGGCTCGGCCATGCTGCGCGATCCGGACAACGCCCTGGCCTGCGCCAGAGCCATGATAGCCGCGGCCTTGCCCGGGCACGTGAGCTTCAAGCTCAGGCTCGGGGTCAGCCGCGATGCCGTCAACTGGCTCGACCTTGCCCTGCGCCTCGAGGACGCCGGCGCAGGCCTCGTGACGCTCCATCCGCGCACGGCCCAGGAGGGCTTTGGTGGACGGGCGCACTGGGAGGCCATAGCCGAAGCCAAGCGCAGGCTCGGCATTCCGGTCCTCGCCTCGGGCGACCTCTTCACCGCCGAAGACGGGGTGAGGTGCCTGAAGGAGACCGGCGCCGACGGCGTCATGTACGCCCGGGGCGCGCTCACGAGGCCGTCGGTTTTCAGGGAGCATCAAGCCCTCCTTGGCGGGGAGCCTGCAGGGGAGATCCCCGCCGGAGAGCTCAGGCGCCTGATCAGACGCCATATGGAGCTTATCGGCAGCTTCGGCTCTGAGGATAATGCCTTGTACCGCCTGCGCAGCATTGTTCCCCGCTACGTGCGCTCCCTGCCCGGCGTCCGTCTGCTCCGCCAGAAGCTCTGCGCCTGCCGGAGCCTCGACGAGCTGGACGGCATACTCGACAGCTTTCTGGCAGGCAGCCCCGGCCTCTCCGGCCCATCCGGACCATCCGGCATGTCCGGCGGGGCCGTTCGGCTCGACAAGTTTGATCCCCCTGAGACCTCCTGCGGGCCAGACGCCCCCATGGACTAAGGAGCAGCACATCATGGAAGTCAAAAGAGCATCCACGGCCGGCTTCTGCATGGGCGTAAGCCTTGCCCTGCACAAGCTCGACACCGCCCTGCGCAAGAACGGCCAGGACGGCAGGCCCGCCAGCCGCATCTGCACCTTCGGGCCCATCATTCACAATCCGCAGGTCTTGCGGGACTACGAGGAAAAGGGCGTCGCCTGCCTCAACGATCCCGGCGAAGCGAGGTCCGGCGACTCGGTCATCATCCGCGCCCACGGCGTACCGCGCGGCGAGGAGGCGAGGCTCAAGGCCTGCGGCGCCACGCTCATGGACGCCACCTGCCCCCGGGTGAAGAACGCCCAGACCGCCATAGAGCGGGCCACGGCCGGCGGCTCCTCGCTGCTCCTCTTCGGCGACGCAGATCATCCCGAGGTCAGGGGGCTCATCTCCTATTCCCACGGTCCAAGCCGCGTCTTCGCCTCCCTCGAGGCCCTGCAGGCCATGGACCTCGATCCGGAAAAGTCCTGGGTGCTCGCCTCGCAGACCACGCAGGACGCCACCATCTTCGAGGAGATCCGCGCCTGGCTCGCAGCCATGCTCCCGAACCTTCAGGTGCTCTCCACCATCTGCGACGCCACGGGCGAGCGCCAGGCCGAGGCCCGATCCCTGGCCGGCCACGTGGACGCCATGGTCATCGTCGGCGGCCGCCAGAGCGGCAACACGCGCAGGCTGGCCGCCCTTGCCAGCGAGGCCGGCGTTGCCACCTACCACGTGGAGACGGCGGAAGAGCTGAAGGCTGAGGACTTCAGGGGCGTCGCAACCGTCGGCCTCACCGCCGGCGCGTCCACGCCCAAGGCGCTCATCGACGCGGCCGAAGAGCGCCTGCGGAACATGGCCTAGCCGGAAGGCAGGCGAAGGAAGCGGAGGGAGCCCATGCCATTCATTCTGGGAACAGCCGGACACATCGACCACGGCAAGACCACGCTCGTCAGAGCCCTCACCGGCATAGACTGCGACAGGCTCGGCGAGGAGAAGAAGCGCGGCATCACCATCGAGCTCGGCTTCGCCTGGCTCGATCTGCCGGGCGGCGAGCGCCTCGGCATCGTCGACGTGCCGGGCCACGAGCGCTTCGTCAAGAACATGGTGGCCGGGGCAGCCGGCATCGACTTCGTCATGCTCGTGGTGGCGGCCGACGAGGGCGTCATGCCCCAGACCCGCGAGCACCTCGAGATCTGCTCCCTGCTCGGGCTGCGCGACGGCTTCGTGGCGCTCACCAAGACCGACATGGTGGAGCCGGACTGGCTTGCCATGGTGAAGGAGGAGCTTGGCTCCTTTATGGAGGGCACCTTCCTCGAGGGCGCGCCCATCCTGGAGGTCTCGGCCGCCACGGGCCAGGGCGTCCAGGAGCTGAAGGACTTCATTGTCCAGAAGGCCCTCAAGCTCGAGCCGCCGAGGCGACCGGACGTCTTCCGCCTGCCCGTCGACAGGGTGTTCACCCTCAAGGGCCACGGCACCGTCGTGACCGGCTCCGTCATTTCGGGCCGCGTTAAGCGCGACTCGGACGCCTGCCTCTACCCCAAAGGCCTGCCTGTGCGCATCCGTTCCCTCCAGCGTCACGGCAGGGACGCCGACGAGGCCGAGCCCGGCGAGCGCCTGGCCTGCAACCTGCAGAACGTCGAGGTGGCGGACATCGAGCGGGGCGCCACCCTGGCTGATCCGGGAAGCCTCTTTCCCTCGCGCAAGTGGGTGGTGCGCCTCGAGGCGCTGGCCGACGCCCCCCATCCCCTGAAGCACCACAACGAGGTGCACTTCCACCACGGCACCCTCGAGGTGCCGGCGAGGCTTCACTTCTTTGGCCGCGACCAGCTGGCGCCCGGCGAGACGGATCTGGCCGAAGTCCGCTTCGAGGAGGACATGGTCGGCATCTTCGGCGACCGCTGCGTCATCCGCTCCGGCTCCCCCCTGCGCGCCTGCGCGGGCGGCATGCTCCTCTCGCCGCTTCCGCCGGAGCTGCGCCAGCAGGATCCTGCCTTCAGGCAGAAGCTGGATCTGCTGGCAGGCCTCTACGGCAAGGCGGCCGCGGGAACGGCGCAAAGCGACCAGGAGGCGCTGGCTGCGGTCCTTGCCCTGCAGGGTCGCGCCGGCGCCGACGGGGCGCTTCTGCGGGTGCTGACAGGGCTCTCGAAAAAGCGCCTCGAGCGGGCGGTGCAGGGCGTTGCCCAGAGCCGGCTTGCCGTGGCCTGGGACAGGGCCTCCCAGGGCTGGATAGGCAGGGACGGCTTCGGCGAGCTCTGCCAGGCATGCCTTGCCAGAGCGGCCGAGCTGCACAGGCTCGATCCCCTCAAGGCCGGCTTTGCCCGGGCAGCCCTCGAGGCCGGCTGGAGCCAGGGCCTGGCGCCGAAGCTTGTGCAGAAGGTCTTCGACACCCTGCTTGGCGAGGAAAAGCTCGTCTCCGGCGGCGACGTGCTCTGCCTTGCCGGCCACGAGGTCGTGCTGGGCAAGTCGCAGGAAAAGCTGAAAGGCGCGCTGCTCAAGGCCTGTCGCGAGGGCCATCTTGCTCCGCCCAACCTGAAGGACATCCTGGCATCGGCAGGCGCTTCGGAGAAGGAGGGCGCCAGGGTGCTCGGCGTGCTTCTGCGCGAGGGCACCCTCGTCAAGGTGAGCGACAGCCTCTACTATTCGAAGGAGGCCATGGACGAGATAACCGCCCGCGTGGTCCAGTGGTTCGCCTCCCACGACGACCTGACCGTGCCCGGCATGAAGGAGGTCACGGGCCTCTCGCGCAAGTACCTCATCCCGCTCCTCGAGCACCTCGACCAGACCAGGGTCACCGTGCGCATAGGCGACAAGCGGCAGCTGCGGGCGACGGCCGGCAAAGACCTTGAATCCGCCGGCAAAACAACGTAGAAGTTCGGATTCACCTCAACGCACGCAAGCGGCCGCCTGCCGCATCCCCCCAATCCGACACCCAAGGAATCACGCACCATGCACAAGCGCTTCATTCTCTCCCTGCTTCTGGCCCTTTCCCTCTGTCTCGGCGCCTGCGAGGAGGGCTCCTCCAAGGGCGGCCCCACGGTGGGCATCGTCGACCTCTCCCGCCTCGTGCGCGACAGCGAGCCTGGCAAGGCCGCCAACGCCTTCCTGGAGAAGACCCAGAAGTCCTTCAACGACAGGATCCTTGCCCTGCAGAACAAGCTGCAGGCCAACGCCGACGACGAGAAGGTCAGGGCGGAATTCCAGTCCCTCTATCTTGGCCTCCAGCAGCGCATGCAGGCTGAAGAGCAGAACGTGAACAACGTGCTGCTCGACCACATTCTGCGCACTGTCAAGGAGTATCGCGCAAAGCAGGGGCTCGGCGCCATCGTGCGTTCCGAAGCCGTCCTCGACTACGACAAGGCTCTGGACATCACCGACATGATCCTGGACGAGCTCAACAAGAAGAACATCGAGTTCAAGGCCGTGACCTCCGACCAGCCCAAGGCCGAAGACGCCAAGGCTGCGGACGCTGGGAAGGAAGGCGCCGGCAAGGACGAGGCCAAGGCTCCCGAAGCGGCCAAGCCAGCGGAGGCCAAGAAGGACGAAGCCAAGAAGGATGCCCCCAAGGCCAAGGACGAAAAGAAGAAGTAGCCGCTTCTCCCCACAGCATTTCCTGCGGCCGGCTCCTTCCTGAAGAGGGGGCCGGCCGCGTGCGTCTGGGGCTTGGCCGGCGGCTGGGGTTGGACAATCGCCGTGCTTTCCCCTAACAACAGCTTCAGGATGGGGCGCCAAACGGCGGGCATTGCGGTGCCGGGACAGACAGGAAGAAGGGCTTGCCGCCCCGGCGAGCAGGACGGCAAGGCAAGGAGACGCGATGCAAAAGCTGCCAGTAGGAATGCAGGACTTCGAAAGCATTCGGGAAAAGGGCTTCCTCTATGTCGACAAGACGCAAAAGATAGTTGATCTTGTCGAAAACGGCACTCGATATTTTCTTTCCCGTCCGCGTCGTTTCGGAAAATCGCTGACGCTTTCGACAATGCAGGCGATGTTTCAGGGGAAAGCTGAACTTTTCAAGGGGCTCTATGCAGAGGAATGGGTAAAAAGTCAGAGTAGCAATCCTTTGCCAGTCTTGCATCTCGATATGAGTGGTATTTCAGACTATAAAAATGACAGAGAATTTGAAGAATCATTCATTTCTTATTTAAAAGATTACATATATATAAACGATATAGATGTAGAAATAAAGAATAGTGCAGGAGATTTTCTACGTAGCATAATATTAAATTTATACAAGAAATATGGCAAGGTTGTTGTTTTAATAGATGAATACGACAAGCCAATTTTGGATAATATCACAAGTACTGAGAATGCAAAAGCAATGCGCGATAAGTTGCATTCGATTTATAATATTATCAAAAATTGCGACAAATATATATATTTTTTATTTATCACGGGAATATCGAAATTTAGCAAGACGGGTGTCTTTTCTGCGATGAACAACTTGCTGGATATTTCGTTTGCAAACGAATACAGTGACATTGTTGGGTATACGCAAAAAGAGCTTGAAGAATACTTTGCCGACTGGATTGATGATACAGCAAGCAGTTTAAACGAGAAACCATCAGAAATATTGTCAGGATTAAAAAAATATTATGACGGATTTTCCTTTGATGGAAAAACAAGGTTATATAATCCATTCTCTATACTGTGCTATTTTCGATTAAAGAGATATGCAAATTATTGGTATGATTCTGGATCTCCATCATTTATTATTGATTGGATGAAAACTCATGGCGTAAAAAATCCAGAAAGTCTCAGGCATATAGAAGTGAATGCAAACTTTATATCTTCGCATGATATAGAAATAGCTGAATTGTCAAGTTTTTTATATCAAAGCGGATATCTAACAATAGAGAAAATTGATGGAAGCATGTTGACTCTTGATTTTCCTAACAAAGAGGTTTTAGAATCGATTTCAACACTGTATTTGAGCGATATCTATAGCATTAAAGATTGCGTTGAGATTGGAAATAATATCTGGGATGCGCTCAAAAAGGGCGAGATGCAGCGCATTGTTGATTTCTTCAATGTTGCCTTGAGTGAACTACCCTACGATGGTCTCGAAGACCAGATCAACGAGTACTTCTTCCGCGCCCTTTTTTTGATGCTGCTGCGCTGCGTCGGCATCATCGCCTATGCCGAAGTGCATACCTTCAAAGGCCGGAGCGATATCGTAATCCAGTTCGAGCAGCAGGTTGTTGTCATCGAATTCAAGTTTGCCCCGACAAGCGCCGAGGTGAACGCCAAGCGGCAGGAAGGCATAGCTCAGATTCGGAGCCGGGACTATGCCAAGCCCTATGGCGGCGAGGGGAGGGCGGTGTCGGCCTTCGTCGTCGTCGCCGACGGCCAGCTGCGCCAGGCTGTCCTGTAGGCGCCGGTTTCCGAAAAGCAGACGGCCCGCTCTTCATCAAGAGCGGGCCGTGGCATTGAGACGGTCAAATGCGTTTGCCGGCTACTGCTGGCCGTAGTTCTGCGGCTGGCCGGGCTGAGCCGGCTGGCCCTGCTGCGGGAAAGGCTGTCCGTAGGGCGCCTGGGGCTGCTGTCCGTAGGCTTGTTGCTGTCCAGGCTGGCCGTATGGAGCCTGCGGCGCGGCTTGCCCGAACTGCTGGGGCTGGCCGTAGGGAGGCTGCTGGCCGAAAGGTGGCTGCTGGGGCTGGCTGGGTTGACCGGGGAAGGGGCCAGGCTGTCCGCCGAAGGGAGGCCTGGGACCGCCCTGGGCGCGCTGGCCGCGCAGGCGCTCAAGCTCGGATGGCTCTCCCGGACGGTTCGGGAAGTCGCCGTACTTGTTGGGCATGGGGCTGGAGCGCAGGCAGCAGAAGACGAGGATGACGATGCTGCCGACGCCGGTGAGGTTAAGGAGCTGCCACCAGCCGGACTTGCCGGTGTCGTGGAGCCGGCGGGCGCAGGCGCAGATGCTGGCAGGCGCAACGGCGAGGCTGAAGATGATCTGGGCGTACTGGCCGGCCGTGGGGCTGATGGCATTGCCGGCCAGGCCGAGAATCAGCGAAATGACGCCGGTTGCCAGGGCGAACCACCAGAATTCGGAGCGGCTGGCGCGCCCCTTCACGTCGAAATACTTGCGCAGGCAGATCTCGACGGCTTCAGGGAAGGCGAGCATGCGCTGGGCGGGCGCCTGGCCTGGCATCTGGCCGGGCTGCCCCGGGAAGGGGCCAGGCTGTCCGGGCTGTCCGTACGGCGGACGCTGTCCAAAGGGAGGCTGCTGGCCGGGCTGTCCAAACGGCTGCTGTCCGAAAGCTCCGGGCTGTCCGTACGGGGGCTGTCCGGGCTGGGCAGGCATGCCGGGATAGGGCTGTCCGTAGGGCTGGGCAAACTGGCCAGGCTGTCCCTGCTGCGGGAAGGGGGGCTGCTGTCCGTAGGGAGCCGGCTGTCCAGGCTGTCCGTAGGGAGCCTGTTCCGGCTGATGGGCCTGCTCGGGCGCGGGCTGTCCGTAGGGAGCCTGAGGCTGTTCCGGCTGCCCTTCGGGCTGAGCCTGCTCAGAGGCCGGCTGACCGTACTGCGGAGCGGGCTGTCCATGCTGGGCTTCTGGCTGCGTCTGGGCGTCGGGCTGGGCCTGCTCGGGAGCAGTCTGTCCGTACTGGGCTTCAGGCTGCTGGGCGTACTGGGGCTGTCCGTACTGGGGTTGCCCGTACTGCGGCTGGCTATACTGCGGCTGGGGCTGTCCGTAGGGAGCCTGCTGTCCGTACTGGACCTGCCCGAGGGGAGCCTGGGGGGCCTGCTGGGCGGAGCCGGCGAACTTGCCGGCATCGTCCTTCAGTTCCTGTCCCTTGTCGTTCTGGTAGCTTGGATCTTGCGACATGCAAAACTCCTTTGATTCGAATGTGGCCTAGGAGGGGGAAGCGCGAAGCGCTTGGCTTTGCTTGAGAAACGACTTTGGCCCAAAGCGCGATGCATCTCAAGGCACTGGACCCCTGCGGGGCCAAAAAAGATGGCGGATGGATTCTGGCCGGCACGCGAAGGGGAAGGAGCCGGCCTTCGGGAGGGCGCGCAGGGCAAGGCAGGAGGACAATGCAAAAGGCGGCAGGGGGAACCCCGCCGCCTTGCTGCTTTCTGTCAGGATGGGCGTTTAGTAGGCGTGCTTGTCGCTGGCGATCTCGTCCGCGTCGAGCTTGTGGGAGAAGAGCCGGTAGGCCCAGAACTGGTAGAGCAGGACAATGGGCACCATGACGAGGGCGACGCCGAGCATGATCTTCAGGGTCAGCTCGCTGGAGCAGCCGTTGAAGACCGTCACGGAGAAGGCGGGATCAAGCGAGGAGATGAGCATGTTCGGGAACATGCCGACCACGCCGAAGAAGGTCACGCCGATGATGAAGACGGCGCTGCAGAGCCAGGCCATGAGGAACTTGCGGCGCGTGAACATGGCCTTGACGCCGACGAAGCCGGCAACGGCGACGAGCGGGATGGCGAAGAGCACGGGCCGCTCGAGGTAGACGCCGAAGGTGCCGGTGTAGAAGGAGGTCAGCACGAGGAAGGCGCCGAGCAGCACGAGCACCACGGGCCAGAGCAGGCAGACGGCGGCCAGGGCCCTTTCCTGGAGCTGGTCCTGGCTCTTGAAGCAGAGCCACAGGGCGCCGTGCAGCATGAAGACGAAGAGGAAGAAGACGCCGCCGGCCAGGGCGTAGGGCGAGAGGAAGGTGAAGAAGGTGCCCTTGAAGACGCCGGCCTGGTCGATGGGGATGCCCTTGAAGAGGTTGGCGAAGGCCACGCCGAGGAGCACGGCGGCAACGAAGTTGGACAGGAAGTGGACGAGGTCCCAGAACCTGCGCCAGAGGCTGTTGTCTATCTTGTTGCGGAATTCGAAGGAGACCGCGCGGAAGATGAGCATGAAGAGCAGGAGCAGCAGGGGCAGGTAGAGGGCCGAGAACATGACGGCGTAGGTCTTGGGGAAGGCCGCGAAGGTGACGCCGCCGGCTGCGATGAGCCACACCTCGTTGCCGTCCCAGAAAGGACCGGCTGCGTTGTACATGACCCGGCGCTCGCCCTCGCCTCTTGCGAGGAAGGGAAGCAGGGCGCCCATGCCGAGGTCGAAGCCGTCGAGGACGAAGTAGACTGCCCAGAGCAGGCACCAGAGCACGAACCAGATGGTTGCCAACATGACTATGCCTCCTCGGGACCCTTGCGGGCGTATTTGATCAGCAGAAGGATGTCGAGCAGGCCGAGGAGCGCGTAGACGCAGACAAAGCCCGTGAGCGTGATGGCCACGTGCTCCGCCGGCACCGGCGAGACGGCGTCCGAGGTGCGCATGAGCTTGTACACGATCCAGGGCTGGCGGCCGATTTCAGCCACGGCCCAGCCGAGGGCGATGGAAAGGTAGGGCAGGGGTATCATCCAGGGGAGCAGCTTCATGAGGCGCTGGTCCGGAACCTCCTGCTTCCTCTGCCAGGTGGCCCAGAAGGCCATGAAGATGAAAAGCATGCCGAAGGCCACCATGGCGCGGAAGCTCCAGAAGACGGGCGCCACCGGCGGGCGGTCCTGCTTGGGGAAGTCCTTGAGGCCCTTCACCTCGGCGGAGAAGTCGCCGAAGGAGAGGAAGCTGAGGAGCCCGGGGATGCCGATAGCCTCGATGCTGTTCTCTTCCTTGGCCTCGTTGGGCACCACGAGCAGGTAGAAGGGAGCGGGCTTGGCCGTTTCCCAGTGGCCTTCCATGGCCGCCAGCTTGGCCGGCTGGTAGGCGCTGACGTTCTTGCCGTGGATGTCGCCGGTGAGGGCGACGAGCAGGGCCGCGACGAGGGTGAAGGGGGCGGCCATCCTGAAGGTGCGGCGGAAGAACTCGCGGTGGGTCTCCTTCAGCATGTGCCAGGCGGAGATGCCGAGCACGAAGAAGCCGGCGAGCATCCAGGCCGTGATGATGACGTGGCTGAAGATGCCGAGGGCGTAGGGGTTGGCAACCACGTCCCTGAAGCTCTCGAGCTCGGCCCTGCCGTTGCGCAGAACGTAGCCTGCAGGATGCTGCATGAAGCCGTTGGCGATGATGATCCACAGGGCGGAGATGTTGCCGGCAAAGAAGACGAGCCAGGCGCAGAGGCAGTGCAGCTTCTTGCCTATCTTCTTCCAGCCGAAGTGCCAGACGGCGATGAAGGTGGACTCGAGGAAGAAGGCCACCGTGGCTTCAATGGCGAGGAGCGAGCCGAAGATGTCGCCGACGAACTCGGAGTAGCGCGACCAGTTGGTGCCGAACTGGAATTCGAGCGAGATGCCGGTCACGACGCCGAGCGCGAAGTTGATGAGAAAGAGCTTGCCCCAGAACTTGGTGTGTTTCAGCCAGACTTCGTCGCCGGTCTTCACGTACCTCGTCTCCATCCAGGCGACCATGAGCGACAGGCCGAGGGTGAGGGGGACGAAGATGAAGTGGAAGAAGACGGCCACGGCGAACTGCAGTCTGGAAAGCATTGCTGCATCCATTGGGTCCTCCCGTGTGGAAAATGCCGATGCCTGCCAGGGCCACGTGCCCTCGGACAGGCGCCGCGCCCCGCTGGGAAAGCCTTCCCGGCTTCAGGCGCGCCTCGCTCAAGAGCTATCAGGAATGCCCTGCCCGTTCAAGGCCCGTTCGCGGAAAGAAGCCGGCCGATGCATGCGCGCTTCCTGGCGGTTTTTTGCGCCGCGAAGCCTTGCCCTTTGCGCGGCCGTGCTTATGTTCTCTTCCAAACAGCCGTCCGGCGCCGGGAAGGCCTGCTTCCGGCACGCCGGCACCCGAACCCCAAGCATCAAGCCGCCCCGAGGCCAGGCCTTGGCGGCAGACATATGGAGAAACCATGAGCGAAGCCAAAACGTGCGAATTCAAGGCTGAGGTCCGCAAGGTCCTGCAGATCCTGACCAACTCCCTCTACACCAATAAAGAGATCTTTCTGCGCGAGCTCGTGAGCAACGCCTCGGACGCCCTGGACAAGGTGCGCTTCCGCCAGATGAAGGGCGACACCCCGGCCAGCGCCGACCTGCCCCTCGAGATCCGCATCAAGCTCGACAAGGACAAGAAGGTCCTGACGATCTCCGATACAGGCCTTGGCATGAACGCCCAGGAGCTTGCCGACAACCTCGGCATCATCGCCCGCTCCGGCTCCGAGGAATTCCTCTCCCAGCTGGCCGAGGAGTCCAAGGGCTCCACCGAGGAGGGCGAGGCCAAGGCGGCCGACGCCTCCCAGATCATCGGCCGCTTCGGCGTGGGCTTCTACTCCGTCTTCATGGTGGCGGAGAAGGTCGAGGTCATCTCCCGGCCCGCCTTCGGCGGCGACGGCTCGGCCTCCAAGTGGGAGAGCGACGGCCTCGGCTCCTACACAGTGTCTCCCTGCGCCGACGCCGAGCCCGTGCGCGGCACCAAGATCGTCGTCTACCTCAAGGACGACGCCTCCGAGTACGCCGAAAAGTACCGCGTCGACTCGGTGATCAAGAAGCACTCTGCCTACGTGCCCTTCCCCGTCTTCGTGGACGACGAGCGCGTCAACACCCAGCCCGCCCTGTGGCGCGAGCCCAAGAGCCAGGTGACGGCCGAGCAGTACAACGAGTTCTACAAGTCCTTCACCTACGATTCCAAGGATCCCCAGGACCACCTGCACATCAACGTCGACATGCCCGTGCAGTTCAATGCCCTGCTCTACATCCCGGACAGCAAGCAGGACGTCTTCGTGGCCGACCGCGAGGCCTGGGGTCTCGACCTCTACTCCCGCCGCGTGCTCATCCAGCACGAGAACAGGGATCTCATGCCCAACTACATGGCCTTCCTCAAGGGCGTGGTGGACACCGAGGACCTGCCTCTCAACATTTCGCGCGAAACGCTGCAGGAAAACCGCGTGCTCATGAAGATCAACCAGACCATCGTCAAGCAGGTGCTGGGACACCTCGAGAAGATGGCCAAGGACGATCCCGAGAAGTACAAGAAGTTCTGGAACATGCACGGCTCCATCTTCAAGTTCGGCTACCAGGACTTCGCGAACCGCGAGCGCATTGCGGCCCTCATGCGCTTCAACACCTCCGCCCTGGACAAGGACGACGACCTCTCGAGCCTCGACGAATACATCGCCCGCGGCCTGAAGGACCAGAAGACCATCTGGTACGTCTCCGCCCCCAACCGCGAGGCCGCCCGCCTCAACCCGCACATCGACCGCTTCCTCAGGAAGGGCATCGAGGTCTTCTACCTCTACGAGGCCGTGGACGAGTTCGTCATGAGCGGCATCGGCAAGTACAAGGAATGGGACTTCAAGTCTGTCGAAACCGCCACCGACAAGGATCTGGAAGCCTTTGCCGACAAGGAGGGCGCCGAGGAGAAGAAGGCTGCCCCGCTTTCCGAAGAGGAAACCAAGACCTTCGACGACCTGCTCAAGAAGATGAAGGACATCCTGGGCGCCAAGGTCAAGGACGTCGTCGTCTCCACGCGCCTCTCCGGCACGGCGGCCTGCCTTGCCAACGAGGAGGGCGTCACCTCCGCCATGGACAAGTTCATGCGCGTCATGACCAAGGACGACACCGTGCCGGTGAAGACCCTCGAGGTCAACAAGGACCATCCGCTGCTGCGTTCGCTCCTGCGCATCTTCAAGGCCGACGCCGCCGACAAGACGCTGGAGTCCATGGTGCAGGCCCTCTTCGACGAGGCCCAGCTCATGGACGGCTACATGAAGGATCCGCAGGAAGTGGCCGCCCGCTCCGCCAAGCTGCTCGAGCAGGCCGCCGCCTGGTACGCCGAGGTGCGCAAGCTCTAGGCTGAACGCCCTGCCGCAAGAGGCAAATCTCTATACGATCAAGGCCCAGCTTTCCCCGCCTAGGGGGAGGCTGGGCCTTCAGCGCCGTGGACATGAAAGGGATTCTATTTCTGTACGAGACCTGCAGCCTGCGCGGAATTGGAGAGGGCTCCTGAACGCGCCCTGGCCTTGGCTGGAAGCGAAAGCTGGCTGAGAGCCGGTGCCATGTCCCTGCGGAATGGGCATGTCCGCCGCTCTTTCCCCTGCAGTCGCCGCAGAGAATGACGATCTCTACGTCGGTTCACGAAAGCGCTGCCGGGGCTGGCACCGTTTGTTGCCCGTGCGGGATTATGCGCGCAAGCTCCTGCCGTTTGGCCTCCACCACCACGGAAAGCTCATGTGCGCTTTGCAGGCTGCACCAGAATTCTGCGGTGGTGCCGAAGTAGCGGGCAAGCCGGATGGCGGTGTCCGCGCTGACGCCGCGTCGCTGGCGTACGATGTCTGCGATGCGCGTGCACGGTACGCCGATGGCGAACGCAAGTCCGTGCGCTGTTAGGCCGAGTGGCTTGAGGAATTCTTCAAGGAGTGTTTCGCCGGGGTGGGTGCGGATGCGCATATATGTGCCTCGCTTATGATAGTCCACAATCTCCACGTTCCAGGCCGCCCCGTCGATCCAGACAAAGCAGACGCGCCACTGGTCATTGATGCGGATGCTGTGCTGTCCCTTCCTGTCGTCCTTGAGCGCCTCTAGATGATTGGCAGGAGGCACCCGAAGACCTCAAGCCGGACGGACGCATCCAGCATGGCCCGTTTGCGCAGGGCAACCGTTGGGAAGCCGCGGAATCGTGCTGGATCTTCCCCCTCGAACAAAGCTTGGGTGTGCTTGCAGAGGAAATTGACTATCATGCTGTTTGCCGTTGACTGATTTTCGGTATTCTCCCCTGTCCACCGTGTTCCGTCTATCCCTGACTGATCTTGATCCAGAGAAGCGGGCTAGCCAGTTTTCCCGGACAAAGGCTGCAGAGGCTTTTTCAGAATCATACGCCGTCAGAGGCGTGCGCCGCGGCTGTCGCAGGGGAGCTCTAGCTCTGAGGCGAACTCATTCGCAGCTGATTTGACAAGTCGCACTGGCTTTCTTCCAGCGCCCGCGTGGCATCTCCTTTGCCGTGGTCGTGGCTTCGCTCTCTCCTGGGCATCTTTAAAAGTCGACGATGTCGCGAAGACGCGGGGGGCATGGTGCGACGGCCTCTCTGTCGCAGAGATGATGGGAGGGGCTATTTAGCCCTCCTGACAGCGGAAGATGTACTCGTCCACCATGCCCTGCATGGCGCCGAGCACGCCGCCTCCGCTCATGGGATGGCCGAAGAGCCTGTCGCGCTCCTTGGCAAGCCCTTCGCGGTCCACGGCGCCTGGCATGGTGGGGAGCAGGGTGTTGGCGAGCCGGACGGCGAGCAGGTAGCCTTCGGTGCAGGCAAAGAACTGCTCGGCAAGCTCCTCGAAGTCCCGCTGGACGCCCTGCCAGTAGCTAGCCGCCTGCGGCGTCGGGGCAAGGCAGCAGGCCGTGTGCATGGCTGCCAGCAAATTGTCGCACATGATGCCCGGCAGTCCCGGCTGCCAGCCCATGAGCCAGCTTGTGCGCCTGAAGAAGAGCCTGTGGCTTGCCCCCAGTTCCATAAGCTCGCGCATGTGGCCAAGCCAGTAGAGCAGGGCTTCCGGCGGGTTCGCTTCGGACCGGCCTTCCCAGGGATCGGCGAAGAGGTCCCAGCGGGGGATCGTCGTCGCCGGCAGTTCCGCTCCCGTGAGCCTGGAGAGCAGATGGCAGAGCCAGCGGTTGGCATCGGGGCTCTCGGGCGTTTCGAGGTGCGAGTAGCTGAGCACGTAGCCGCCCTCGCCGAAGGAGCCGCGGACGATGAGCTCGGATCCTTTCAGAAAGTCCGCGGTGAAGTTGATGCCGTAGTGCTCGCGCCATTCGGCAAAGACGTGCCTCGGCACCTTCGAGAGCTCGATGTCGGCTATCCAGAAGTCGCTGTCTGGCGCCTGGTAGCGGGCAAGGACCTCCACGTTGCCGCCGGCGTTGTGAAAGCGCCCAGGCCACCAGACCGGCAGCGAGGGGTGTCTTCCCTGCCAGTCGGGCGTGAAGTCCCCGGCGCAGGGAGCTGCCTGCACGTGGCCGGAGATGAGGTGCAGGATGCGCTCGGGATAGCTGGCCCTGGCCCAGGGGCAGAGCTCGAGGCCCTTGCCGTGGGAGAGGGCAAGGCCGGCGCCTCCGCAGAAGCCGAGGTAGCGTCCGCCGCGGGCCGCGTAGTCCTGAATGGCCTGCTTGCCCTCTTCCCCGAGCGAGCCGGCCTTGAGCCTGGCCGATCCGCCCGGCACGACGAGCAGGGGGAAGGCGGGCTCGGAAGCGGTGCCTTGCTTGCGAAAAAGCGCCCCTTGGGCTATGTCGCTTCCTTTAAGGAGCCGTACAGGGAACCCGAGGGCTCTGAGGGCTCTCCACGCCATCAGGCCCCAGATGTGCGAGTAGTCCCAAAGGACGGCAATGGGCGGCGACTGGTGCATAGTGCCGGTACTATCCTCGACTTTCATGGAGATTTCAAGATGTCCGACGAACTACCCAAGGGCTACGACCCGCATGGCGTCGAAGAGAAATGGCGCACCCACTGGCGGGACAAGAAGACCTTCACTCCTGACCCGGACGCGCCGGGCGAACCCTACTCCATCGTCATCCCGCCGCCGAACGTGACCGGCGCCCTGCACATAGGGCATGCGCTCAACCTCACTCTCATCGACACGCTCTGCCGCCACTACCGCCAGAAGGGCCGCAACGTCCTCTGGGTGCCCGGCACCGACCACGCCGGCATCGCCACCCAGAACGTGGTCGAGCGCGCCCTCGCCAAGGAGGGCAAGCGCCGCCAGGATCTGGGCCGCGAGAAGTTCATCGACCGCGTCTGGCAGTGGCGCGAGGAGTACGGCAGCCGCATCCTGAACCAGATCGACGCCATGGGCTGCTCCGTGGACTGGGAGCGCCTGCGCTTCACCATGGACGAGGGCCTCTCCCGCGCCGTGCGCAAGGTCTTCGTGCAGCTTTACAAGGAAGGCCTGATATACAGGGGCAAGTACATCATCAACTGGTGTTCGCGCTGCCACACCGCCCTTGCCGACGACGAGGTCGAACACGAGGACGAGCAGGGGCATCTGTGGCAGATCAAGTACCACGTCAAGGACTCCGACGAGAGCCTGGTCGTGGCCACCACCCGCCCCGAAACCATACCCGGCGACACCGCCGTCTGCGTGCACCCCGACGACGAGCGCTACCAGCACCTCATCGGCAAGACCTGCATCGTGCCCGTCTGCGGGCGCGAGGTGCCGATCATCGCCGACCGCTACGTGGACCGCGAGTTCGGCACGGGCGCCCTCAAGGTGACCCCCTGCCACGACCACAACGACTGGGCCCTCGGCAAGAACCACGACCTCGAGTTCATCCAGGTCATCGACGAGGACGGCCGCATGAAGCCCGAGTCCGGCAAGTACGACGGGCTCTCCAAGGAAGAGTGCCGCAAGGCCATCGTGGCCGACATCGAGGCCATGGGCGATCTGGTCGGCGTCGAGAAGCTCGCCCACTCCGTGGGCCACTGCTACCGCTGCCACACCGTGGTGGAGCCCCATGTCTCGGACCAGTGGTTCGTGGCCATGACCAAGCTGGCCCCCAGGGCCAGGGAGGCCATGCCCAAGTATACGCGCCTGCTTCCCGAAGCCTGGCTCAAGACCTACTACCACTGGATGGACACCATCCGCGACTGGTGCATCAGCCGCCAGATCTGGTGGGGCCACCGCATCCCGGCCTGGACCTGCCAGGCCTGCGGCGAGCTCATGGTGCAGGAGGAGGCGCCGAAGGCCTGCTGCAAGTGCGGTTCGACGGACCTGCACCAGGAAGAGGACGTGCTCGACACCTGGTTCTCCTCGGCGCTGTGGCCCTTCTCGACCATGGGCTGGCCCGACAGGACGAAGGAGCTCGCCAAGTGGTATCCCACGAGCGTGCTCGTGACGGGCTTCGACATCCTCTTCTTCTGGGTCGCCCGCATGATGATGATGGGCCAGCACTTCATGGACGAGGTGCCCTTCAGGGACGTCTACCTCCACGCGCTGGTGCGCGACGCCCAGGGTCGCAAGATGTCCAAGTCCACGGGCAACGTCATCGATCCGGTCAAGATGATCGAGCAGTACGGCTGCGACTCCCTGCGCTTCACCCTGACAGCCTTTGCGGCCATGGGCCGCGACATCCGCCTCTCCGAGGACCGCATCGAGGGCTACCGCCACTTCGTGAACAAGCTTTGGAACTCCGCTAGGTTCACGCTCATGAATCTGGACAAGGAGCCGCCGGCGCCTGTGGCGCTCGAGTCCGTCCAGGGCCTGGCCAGCCAGTGGATCCTCCACCGCCTCGAGGTGCTCAAGGCCGAGATGGACAAGGCCTTCGACGAGTACCGCTTCAACGACGTGGCCCAGGGCGGCTACAAGTTCCTCTGGGGCGAGTTCTGCGACTGGTACCTGGAGCTCGTGAAGCCCGACATGCAGGATCCGGCCCGCAAGCCCGAATCCCAGTACGTGCTCTACACCGCGCTCAAGGAAATCCTCCTGCTCCTGCACCCTGTCATGCCCTTCGTCACGGCGGAGATCTGGCAGGCCCTGCCCGGCCATGCCGGCGAGGACATCGCGGTCATGCCCTACCCTGAGTCCCGTCCCGGCTGCCTGCGTCCCGACGAGGCCGCGAAGATGGAGTTCATCCAGGGCGTCATCGTCTCGGTGCGCACCATCAAGGCGGAGCTCGGCATTGCGCCGGGCCGCAAGGTGGCCCTGAAGCTCCACCCGGCAGACGCTGCCCAGCAGGCCCTCATCGAGGCCAACAGGACCGTGATCATGACCCTCGCCCGCCTCGAGGACATCGAGGCAGGGGCAGGCGTGCACGCGCCCAAGGCCTCGGCCTCGGACGTGGTGCAGGGCTGCCAGATCATCGTGCCCCTCAAGGGCAACGTGGATCTGGCCACCGAAGTGGCCCGCCTCGACAAGGAGATGGGCAAGATCCAGAAGGGCCTCGAGATGGTGGAGAAGAAGCTCTCGAACGAGAACTTCGTTGCCCGCGCCAAGCCGGAGTTCGTGGCCAGCGAGCGCGCCAGGGGCGCCGAGCTTGCCGACTCCCTGGCCAAGCTCGAAAAGCTCAAGGCCCGCTTTGAAGAAGCCCTGCAGGGAGGAGAAGACTAATGGCCGGGGCGTTCTTGACCCATAGCCTTGGCCGGCTGTTCTCCCGCGCCGTTCTGGCCCTTGCCCTTGCCCTTGCTCTGGTGCCGGGCCTGGCGGATCCGGCTTCTGCCGCCCGCACCATGACCAACGACCAGATCATGGCCCTCGTCCGCGAGGCCTTCGACAAGGAATCCTTTGAAAAGGGCCTCGAGGAGGTGCGCTGGCTCAAGGATGCGGGCTTCATCTACCAGCCCGGCCTCACCGTGCCCCGCGCCGGCACCTGCCCCATTCAGGACGACTGGGACTCGAGGGCCGTTCTCAGCGGCATGGTGGCCGCCGACCGCACGGCCGCCTTCCTCTTCGGCACCTATGCCGACGTGAAGCGCGAGACCGAGACCCTGCGCGAGCTTGTGCCCGAGCTGCCGGCCAGGCTGCTGGCCCCCAAGGACCAGGAAGCCCTGCAGCAGAAGCTGGACACCAAGCGGGGGAGGGCCCTGCTTGCCGAGCGCACCATGACCCTCTGGGACGAGCTGCTGAAGCGGGCGGGCAAGAGCGAGAAGAGCCTGCGCTTCCTTGGCGCCTACTTCTACGGCGACCAGATAGAGCGCTTCTACCTCGCCTCCGTCATGATCTTGGCCGCGGCCGAAACCGGCGAACTCGATGCCTGGCAGGTGAACATGAGCCGAGGCGGCGAAATGCGCGACGTGCTCATGGCCCTCTCCAGGGAGGGGCTCGTCGGCGATGCGAAGCACCAGAAGGAGCGCGACGCCAGGCTCAAGGAACTATTCAGGCTGGTCTCCGCCAACGGCTACAGGCCTCCGCTCAAGAACCTGCAGCGCGTGGTGAAGATCTGCCAGGATGAGCGGAGCCGCATCGCAGCCGCCGGCCGCTAGGCCGGACGTGCAGGCCTGCGGCGGCTTCCGGCGACAAGGAGGATTGCACGCGCCATGGCAGTCAACATTGGCTTTCTCCACGGGGAGCCCCAGATCCTGGAGGTCAGGGGCGGCCTTGTCTTCATCAACGACACTCCCCAGCCCATCAAGTACCTGACCGAAGAGCAGGTGGAGGACTTCAGGCAGGTCCTCGACGCCCTGCCCCCGGAAGACGCTCCCGGCGCCAGCGCCCTGCGCGCGGCCAAGCGCATCGAGTTCGTCCTGGGGCTGCTCAAGCACACCTTCGGCGACGACTGCTCCGACTATCTGGAGCACCTCATCGGCCACCTGCACCACGAGGTGACCGCCTACCTCGCCGAAGACGAGTAGGGCTGGTCTGCATGCCGATTCCCGCAGGGCCGCCTTGGGGAGCTTCCCCGGGGCGGCCCTGCCGCGCCGCTGTCCCGGCACGGCCTTGAAGCCGGCTCTGAAATCCTGAAGGAACTCTGAAAGACACTGCAATCTCGCCTTGACAAAGCGGGCCTGATTGCATAGAAAAACCAGCCCTTAGAAGGGAGAGCTCCCTTCAGGCGCCCCTGGCCCCCTTCCTGCACGCCCTTGCTGCATGGAGCGGGCCCAACACTCATTGGAGGTATTCATGCCTACGATTAACCAGCTCATCCGCATCGAGCGGAGAGACGTGCTGAAGCACAAAAAGACCCCGGCTCTGCAGGCCAGCCCCCAGCGCCGCGGCGTGTGCACCCGCGTGTACACCACCACCCCCAAAAAGCCCAACTCGGCCCTGCGCAAGGTCGCCCGCGTGCGCCTCACCAACGGCTTCGAAGTGACGGCCTACATCCCCGGCGAAGGCCACAACCTGCAGGAGCACTCCGTCGTCCTCATCCGCGGCGGCCGCGTCAAGGACCTTCCCGGCGTGCGCTACCACATCATCCGCGGCACCCTCGACACCTCCGGCGTCACCGACCGCCGCAAGAGCCGCTCCAAGTACGGCGCCAAGCGTCCCAAGTAGGCGCTTTGGTCCCAAGCCTTTTTTTTCTGCAGCAGGCGCTCGTCATGCAACGCACCAGGCAGCCTTTTGAGGCGCCGGGCGCTGCGGGGCTGATGGCGCCGATTTGCCCGTCCCTCAAGGAGAGAAACCATGCCCCGTAAAGGTCCTGTTTCCAAGCGCGAAGTTCTGCCTGATCCGATCTACGGCAGCAAGCTCGTCACCAAATTCGTGAACCGCCTCATGTACAGCGGCAAGAAGGGCGCGGCCGAGCGCATCTTCTACAGCTCCATCCAGACCCTGAGCGAGAAGACCGGCGAAGAGCCCATGCACGCTTTCGAGAAGGCGCTTGAGAACGTCAAGCCCCGCCTCGAAGTCAAGGCCCGCCGCGTCGGCGGCGCCACCTACCAGGTTCCCATGGAAGTCCGTCCCGAGCGCCAGGTGTCCCTGTCCATACGCTGGCTCATCAACTACGCCCGCTCCCGCGGCGAGAAGGGCATGACCGCCAAGCTGTCTGCCGAGCTTCTCGATGCCTTCAACGGCCGCGGCGGCGCAGTGAAGAAGCGCGAAGACACGCACAGAATGGCCGACGCCAACAAGGCGTTCGCCCACTACCGCTGGTAGCCGGCAGCTTTTCGGCGAATCGGGCGCCCGGGGTTCTGCCCCGGGCGCCTGCGTCCAAAGGCAACGACACATTTTGGAGGAACATCCGTGGCCAGAACCTATTCCCTGGACAAAGAGCGCAACATCGGCATCATGGCCCACATCGACGCCGGCAAGACGACCACGACCGAGCGCATACTTTTCTACACCGGCGTAAACCACAAGATCGGCGAAACCCATGACGGCGAGTCCACCATGGACTGGATGGAGCAGGAGCAGGAGCGCGGCATCACCATCACCTCCGCCGCCACCACCTGCTTCTGGAAGGACTGCCGCATCAACATCATCGACACCCCCGGACACGTGGACTTCACCATCGAAGTCGAGCGCTCCCTGCGCGTGCTCGACGGCGCGGTCTGCGTCTTCGACGCCGTCGCCGGCGTCGAGCCCCAGTCCGAGACCGTGTGGCGCCAGGCCGACACCTACAACGTTCCGCGCATCTGCTTCGTCAACAAGATGGACCGCATCGGCGCCAACTTCTTCCGCTGCGTGGACATGATCCACGACCGCCTGGGCGCCACGCCGGTTCCGCTGCAGCTGCCCATCGGCTCCGAAGACAAGTTCGAAGGCGTTGTCGACCTCATCCGCGGCAAGGCCATCATCTTCGACAAGGCCAGCAAGGGCACCGAATTCACGGTCGGCCCCGTGCCCGCCGAATTGATGGACGAGTACGAGCAGCGCCGCCACACCCTGCTCGAGGAAGTGGCCGAAGAGGACGAGGCCCTGCTCGAGAAGTACCTCGGCGGCGAGGAGCTCAGCGAGGAGGAGATCGTCACCTGCATCCGCAAGGCCACCATCTCCCGCTCCATCGTGCCCGTGCTCTGCGGCTCCGCCTTCCGCAACAAGGGCGTGCAGCCTCTGCTCGACGCCATCGTCGACTTCCTGCCCTCGCCTGTGGACATCCCGCCGGTCGACGGCCACCTGCCCAACGACATGGAGAAGACCGTCCCCTGCCACTGCACGGACTCCGAGCCCCTCTGCGGCATGGTTTTCAAGCTCTTCTCCGACCCCTTCATCGGCCACCTTTCCTTCTTCCGCATCTACTCCGGCTGCCTTGAGTCCGGCACCACCGTGCTCAACGCCAACAACGGCAAGCGCGAGCGCATCGGCCGCATCCTCAAGATGCACGCCAACAAGCGCGAAGACATCAAGTGGGCCGGCGCCGGCGACATCGTGGCCCTGGTCGGCCTCAAGAACGCCTCCACCGGCGACACCCTCTGCGACGAGAAGCGCCAGGTCATCCTCGAGAACCTCCACATTCCGGATCCGGTTATCGAGGTCGCCATCGAGCCCAAGACCAAGGGCGACCGCGACGCGCTCTCCGCGGCCCTCAACAAGCTGGCCAAGGAAGACCCGTCCTTCCGCGTGAAGGGCGACGAGGAAACCGGCCAGACCCTCATCGCCGGCATGGGCGAGCTGCACCTGGAGATCATCGTCGACCGCCTCGTGCGCGAGTTCAACGTCAACGCCAACGTGGGCAAGCCCCAGGTTGCCTACCGCGAGACCATCTCCAAGCCCGCCAAGTCCGACACCAAGCACGTCAAGCAGTCCGGCGGCCGAGGCCAGTACGGCCATGCGGTCATCGAGGTCGAGCCGAACCCGGGCAAGGGCTACGAGTTCGTCAACTCCATCACCGGCGGCGTGATTCCCAAGGAATACATCCCCTCCATCGACAAGGGCATCCAGGACGCCATGAAGAGCGGCGTCGTGGCCGGCTTCCCCTGCGTGGATCTCAAGGTCAACCTCGTCTTCGGCTCCTACCATGAAGTCGACTCCTCCGAGCAGGCCTTCTACGTCACCGGCTCCATGGCCATCAAGGACGCCATGGCCAAGGCCGACCCCGTGCTCCTCGAGCCCATCATGGACGTCGAGGTCGTGACCCCCGAGGAATACCTCGGCGACGTCATGGGCGACCTCAACGGCCGCCGCGGCCGCGTGGTCAACATGGAAGCCCGCGCCGGCGGCGCCCAGTCCGTCCGTTGCCAGGTTCCGCTGGCCAGCATGTTCGGCTACGCCACGGACCTGCGCTCCAAGACCCAGGGCCGCGCCTCCTTCACCATGCAGCCCGACCACTACGAGCGCGTGCCGCAGGCCATTGCCGACGCCATCAAGGCCGACAAGACCAAGTAGCATCCCCGCTCACCCTGTGAACTGAACGTGGCGGAAGTCTGCAACCTGCGGGCTTCCGCCATTTTTCGTCGCAAGGCTCTGCTCCCGCCGTTCAGGGAGGGCTCAGCCTTGCGGCAAGAAAGGACACCACCATGAAAAACGACCTGCCTCTCGGCTTCAGGGCCGGCGCCGCCGGCGCGGGCTTCAAGGCCCAGGGCCGCGACGACCTCGGCCTCATCGTCTCCGACAGGGACTGCGTCCTTGCCGGCGTCTTCACCACCAACGTCTTCAAGGCCGCTCCCGTGCTCGTCTGCCAGGACATCCTCAAGCGCTTCGGCTCCTGCCGGGCCGTTGTCGCCAACTCCGGCCAGGCCAATGCCTGCACCGGCGACGAAGGCATAGCCAACTGCCATGCCACCCAGGCCATGGTGGCCGGTCCTCTGGGCATCGCACCCGAGGCCGTCATGCCCCTCTCCACGGGCGTCATCGGCGACCAGCTCAAGATGGACAAGTGGGAAAAGACCGTGCCCCAGCTCGTCGCAAGCCTCGGCACCCGCGACGCCGAGGGCTTCACCCGCGCCTTCATGACCACCGACGCCTTCCCCAAGTTTGCCTTCAAGGAGCTCGAGTTCAAGGGCGGGAAGGTGCGCCTTACCACCATGGCCAAGGGCGCCGGCATGATCTGCCCCAACATGGCGACCATGCTCTGCGTGGTGCTCACCGACGCCGTGGTCGACAAAGACACCTGGCAGGCCATGTTCGTGCGCGGCGTGAACAAGACCTTCAACCGCGTCTCCGTCGACGGCGACACCTCCACCAACGACACCATCCTCGGCCTTGCCAACGGCGCCTCGGGCGTTGCCCTCTCGGCTGAAGACATGCAGGTGCTCGAGCGCGAACTCACCGGGATCCTGCGCGTCACCGCCCACATGCTCGTCAAGGACGGCGAGGGCGCCACCAAGGTCATGCACATCACCGTCACCGGCGCGGACTCCGACAAGGATGCCGAGCAGGTGGCCCGCACCGTCGGCCATTCCCAGCTCGTCAAGACCGCCATGTTCGGCATGGACGCCAACTGGGGCCGCATCGTGGCCGCCGTCGGCCGTGCCGGCGTCCACATGAAGCCCGAGGCCGTCTCCGTCTCCCTCTGCGGCATCGAGCTCTTCCGCGAGGGCCAGCCCCTGCAGGGCGACTTCGACGCCCAGCTGGAGGCTCCGCTCAAGGAGATCGACATCCCCGTGGACATCTGCATCGGCAAGGGGCCAGGCTCCTATACCCTGGAGGCCTCTGATCTCAGCATAGGCTACGTGAAGCTCAACTCCGACTACCGCTCGTAATGCGACGTCGCGTGGCAAGGCCCTCTCTCGCAAGGATTTTTGACAAGGGAAATCCAGGGCCTTGCCACGGACAGGAAAGCGGGCAAGGGCGGCTGCTCCAGTGAGGGGCCGAGGTCGCAGCGAGTCCGCACACCATCTGCGGGAAGACGGATTCTGGATTCATGGCGCATCAGTATTCGTTGCTCGATGTCTAGAACAGGAGATTTAAACTAGAATCTTGCATCAAAAAGAGGAGCACGTCATGCCTAAGACCTACTACCTCATGTCAGCTGAAAAAAAACTTCTGGAATTTTACCCAGACAGCATGAAGATCGTACGTGTCTATGACGAAAACAGCAGACTCTTCCCTCCTCTTCTCAAGCTGCAAGCAGAGCCGATGCATCTGGCCATGTGGCTGAACTCGCGAGTTTCACCTCTTGGCAGAAGAATATTGAACAGAGTGCAGAAAAGGAACGAAGGTCCACTAGGCATTCTTGGTGTGACACTAGGGCTTTCTCTCAATGATGTTTGGTGGATTAACGATGGCTCTCATAATTGGCGAGATGTCAATTTTTATGAAAACAAGCTTGATCCAAATGTTGCAAAGGTAGCTTTCTTTGAAGAGCCAATGCCTATGCTCTCTGAAGTGTCGAGATCTCCAGAATTCTCCACTGGAGGAGACATGGCAAAACATTGGTTCAAACGCGGGAATGAAATATTTTTAGCTAAGAAAGATGCACCTGATCAGGATGGTCTCTGTCAAACAGTCAAGGAATGGTTTGCCTGGCAGGCTGCCGAGGCCATGAGGCTGGAAGCTGTGACCTATGTTCTGCGTCCCCTGCATGGGGACATTCTTTCTCCTGTCTGCGAATGCAGAGCCTTCACGGATATAACGACAGGATTCATGCCTGCAGGGGTTTTCCTTGTGTCCCAAGGCGCTTGGAACGGACTGGTAGACGCCCTGAGCATGACAGAAACACATGTTGCCTTTGCACAAGCAATGGGTGTGGAATTTTACGAGGATATGATGGTTTTTGATGCCTTGATAGGCAATTCTGACAGGCATCTAGGCAATTTCGGCATGCTGTTTGATAATAATACGGGAGAAGTTCTTAGGCCTGCACCCTTGTTCGATCACGGACTTTCTTTTGCTGAAGACGAGTGTTGCCGCAGTTTTAGTCGAGACAGGCAACTCGAGATTTTTGTTCGTCCACGGCACGAGCGCATGCTCGAAACGGCGTTGCATTTGGAATTTAAGCGGCATCCAGAAATTCCCGTTTCGGAAAAAGCCGTTGAGCGGATGCAGCACTATGTGCACAGAGGGGCGGAAGAGGCCTTGCGACTGCTCGATTCACCCACGTGCAGTCTGTCTCCCCGTTGATGCTGACATGCGCGAAGGCCCTGTGCCAAGTCCATCGGCAGGCAAAGGGGAGGCAAGGCCGGTTTCGCTGGAGTCGCATCGGACTCGTTCAGGCATTGCCCAATTGCGCATGGCGAAAGGGTGTCCCCTGTACATTGGGCTGGACGGCAGCGAGATGCCGTCCATGCAGGCATGGCCAGCAGCAAGGCCGTTGATGGGCCAATGGAGGCACAGGCTGCTGGGGGTGCCTGGCATGTGCAGTTCGCCCCAGTAGCGCTATCTGCCCGTCTTGTTCTTGGGTTTGGCCTTGGGCTGGGGCGCCTCGCGCACCCAGTCCACCATGACGGTCTGCCTGGCAAGGATGTACTCGCCAGGCGCCTTGGCTTTGCCTATCTCGCTGTAGGAGCCCTGCAGCTGGTAGATCTTCCAGTCGCCCTTCTGGATGGTGCCGTCGGCCATGCCCTTGTCTACGTGGGCGCGGGCAGCCTCAGGCGTGCAGAAGAGCCGGAACTCGGCAAGCGAGGGCTCGAGCACGACCTCGTTTTCGGAGTCGGGCGCCAGCTCCACGATGAAGCTGCCGGGCGCGAAGGTGTAGACCTTGTCGCAGGGCTCCTCGGGGCCAGGGAAGGTCTGCTCGGGCTGGGCCGGATCAATGAGCTGGGGCTGGTTCGATGGTGCGCAGGCGCAGAGGCCGAAGGCCATGAAGCCTGCAAGAAGGAGTTTTCGCATGGCTACGCTTCCGCTTCCGGCCTGCTAAATGGTACCCTCGGTGGGGTACTGGCCGGTCATCTGCATGTGTTCGAGGCGGGCGATGCGCTCTTCCAGCGGGGGATGGGTGCTCATGAGGGAGGCCATGGATCTGCCGGGGTAGAGGGGCTGGACGATGAACATGTTGGCCGTGGACTGGGTGCCGGTCTGCATGGGAATCTGGCCTGAGTAGGTGCCGAGCTTCTTCAGGGCGTTGGCCAGAGACTGCGGGGAGCGGGCGAACTGGGCGCCCCACTCGTCGGCGAGATATTCGCGCTGGCGCGAGATGGTCATCTGGATGATGGAGGCCGCGATGGGCGCAAGCACGGCCATGGCGATGAGGGCGAGGGGGTTGCTGCGCTCGCCGTCGCCGCCGCGGCCGCCGAACATGGCGCCGAACTGGAGGGAGTAGGCAAGGTAGGTGATGGTGGTCGCCATGACGCCGGCTATGGTCTGGATGAGGATGTCCCTGTGGGCCACGTGGGCCATTTCGTGGCCAAGCACGCCCTTGACTTCCTCGGGATTGAGGATGTTGAGCAGGCCTTCGGTCACGGCCACCACCGCGTGCTCGGGGTCGCGGCCCGTGGCAAAGGCGTTGGGCGCCTGCTCAGGCACGAGGACGATGCGCGGCATGGGGAGATTGGCGTTCTGGGCGAGCTCGCCCACGATCTGGTAGATGAGCGGCGCTTCGGCAGGAGAGAGGTCCTGGGCGCGGTACATGCGCAGCACGATCTTGTCGGAGAACCAGTAGCTGCCCACGTTCATGGCGAGGGCGAAGAGGAAGGCCATCATGACGCCTCCGCGGCCGCCGAGCATGGCGCCTATGAGGAGGATGAGGCCGGTGAGGGAGGCCAGGAGGAGAAGAGTCTTGGTATGGCCGTTCATGGGGGCTCCTTATGTGCCGTGAAGGGCTTGAGGCAGGACGCGGGGATCGCGGGGCGCCTATGGCGTCAATATAAGAGCCCTTCCCGCAAGAGGGAAGCGGCTTATGGCTGCCAGCTTGGAGGCCTGCTTAGCAGGAGACGCTTCCGCCCTTGGCGCGCCGCCAGAGCTGGAAGACCATGAGCGTCCAGAGGGGCACGCGCAGGTCCTTCCTGCCCGAGACGTGGTCGTCCATGAGCCGGCGCACGGCGGAAGGATTGAAGAAGCCGTCGGCGAGCAGGGCGTCGCGGCCCAGCAGGTCTTCCATGAGCGGGCGCAAGCGGCCCCTCAGCCACTGGGCCACGGGGATCTGGAAGCCGCGCTTGTTGCGCTTGAGGATCATCTCCGGCAGCAGGCTGGCGAAGGCTTTCTTGAGCAGGTGCTTGCGCTTGAGGCCTTTCAGCTTGCAGCGCACCGGCAGCCGGCAGACGAAGTCCACGACGTCGCGGTCCAGGAAGGGGGCGCGCACCTCGAGCGAGTTGAGCATGGAGCAGCGGTCCACCTTGACGAGGATGTCGTCCAGGAGGAACTCGCGCGCGTAGACATGGAAGGCGCGCTTCAGCGGGCTGGCGTCGGGCCAGTGGCTGTAGTTGGCATGCGTGGGCGCAAAGAGGACCTCGTCCTTGAGGAACGCGCTGTCTGGCGAGGCGAGGATTTCGGCCTGCATGTCCGGCGTGAAGGCGGTCAGCATGGACTGGATGCGCTGCCAGGCGGGACGGGCGGCTGCCCGCAGAAAGGTTTCGACGGCCAGGCGCGGGTTGATGTAGCCGGAGGAGGCGGGAAGCCTGTGGCATAGGGGCTCGAGGAACTTGGCGCGCAAAAAGCCCGGCAGGGCGTTGTAGCGCTCGGCGATGTCGAAGCCGATGTAGTGCTCGTAGCCGGCCCAGAGCTCGTCGGCGCCGTCGCCGCCAAGGGCGACGGTGACGTGTTCCCGCGTGGTTTTGGAGAGCAGCCACGTCGGAGCGCAGGAGGCGTCGGCCATGGGGACGTCCATGGCGCCGGCCACCTCGGGCAGGATGTCGGCGCAGGCCTCGGCCGAGAGGATGCGCTCGTGGTGGCGGGTCTTGAAGGCCTCGGCCACGCAGCGGGCGTAGGCGCTTTCGTCGTAGCTCGCCTCCGTGAAGCCTATGGAGAAGGTCTCGATGGGCTTGGCCGACTGGGTCGCCATGAGGCCGGCCACGATGGAGGAGTCGATGCCGCCGGAGAGGAAGACGCCGAGCGGCACGTCGCTCACCATGCGCCTGGCTACGGCCTTCTGCATGAGGCTGCGCAGGGTCTGCATGGCCTCATGCTCGTCCGGCCCCTTGTCTGCAGCCGGGGGCATGTCCCACCAGCGGAAGACCGTGAGGCTTCCTTGCTCAAGCACCAGGGCGTGGGCCGGCGGAAGCTGGCTGGCCTCCCGGAACATGGTGGCAGGGCAGGGCACGTACTGGTAGGCGAGGTAGCGCGAGAGGGACTGGGGATCGAGCGTGAAGGCGAGATCCGGGATCTGCCTGAGGCAGCCAAGCTCCGAGGCGAAGACAAAGCGCCCCTGCTGGACGGTGTAGAAGAAGGGCTTCTTGCCGAAGCGGTCGCGGGCGCAGAAGAGGCGCCTGGCTTGGCTGTCCCAGAGGGCAAAGGCGAACATGCCGTCGAAGCGGGCAAGGCAGTCCGTGCCCCAGACGCGGTAGGCCTCGAGCACGACCTCGGTGTCGGAGCGGGTCTGGAAGCGGGCGCCCCGGGCCTCGAGCTCCTTTCGTATGTCCTTGAAGTTGTAGATTTCGCCGTTGAAGACAATGGCAAGCTGTCCTGCGGCGTCCTGCATGGGCTGGGCGCCGCCGGCGAGATCGATGATGGAAAGCCGCCTGTGGCCAAGGCAGACGCTGCCCATAAGCTCCACGCCCTCGCCGTCGGGTCCGCGGTAGGCCATGCTGTCGGTCATGGCCTTGACCTGCCTTTTCGCTGCAGGCGAAAGCGCCGTCTTGGCGTCAAGGGCCGCTATGCCGGCTATTCCGCACATGCGTCACCTCTCACAGAGCGCGTGGCCTCTCCGGCAGGCAGTGCGTCGACGAAGAGCTGGGCGAGCCTGTCGCCGTTGGCCTTGGGCGAAAACATGTCGCTGGCAAGCCTGGCGCCGGCCTTGCCCATGGCGCGCGCTTCCTCGGGATGATCCATGAGCCAGGCCAGGGCGTCGGCCAGCGCCTTGGGATCCTTCTGCTCCACGAGCAGGCCCGTCTCGCGGTCGTGAACGGCCTCGGGCAGGGCGTTGGTCCTGGTGGCCACCACCGGCAGGCCGAAGCTCATGGCCTCGATGACGGTGTTGGGGATGCCGTCCCGGCGGCCGGACTCGTGGATCACGCAGGGGGCGGCAAAAATGTCGTGGGCCTTGATGATGTCGGGCAGGTGATCGTGGCCGACGATGCCGGGAAGCTCCACGATGTCTTCCAGGCCGAGGCTTTTGCGCAGGCCAAGGATGGTTTCCGTCATGGCGCCAAGGCCCATGGCGCGTCCGCCGCCGCCGGCAAGCGTGACGTTGAAGCTGCGCCCCTGCGCCTTCAGGATGCCGCAGGCCTGCATGAGCACGTCGAAGCCCTTGGTGACGTCGAAGCGCCCCACGGCAAGGATGCGGCAGGGGTTGGCAAAGGGGAGGGGCGCCAGCTCGTCGACATGGAGGGTGAGGCTGTTGTAAACGAGGCGGGTGCGTTCGCCTGCTTCGGGGCCGGCGAGGTCGGCGATGCGCCTGGCGTCGGCCGCGTTGTTGGCGCGGATGAAGAGGGCGTGCTGGAGCTTGTCCTTGAGGTCGGGATCCGGCGGGTTCAGATTGTCCCCGCGCGCCGAGGTGGCGTAGGGGATGCCGGTGAGCAGGCTGATGGTGCGGGCTGCCGTGGCCGTGCCGCGGGGCCAGGGCGCGTAGATGACGTCGATGCCGGCCTCGACGAAGCGGGGCGCCAGATGGACGGCTGCCACGTGGGACCAGATGTCCTCGCCGAAGGTCTCCCAGGAGGTCCAGCGGTGGAAGAGGCAGGTACGGAAGGCCCGGGCAGCGACAAGGGGCCTTGTCAGAAAGAGCTTGGCCCAGGAGGCCAGCATGGCGGGCAGGGCCTTGATGCCCATGGTGCGGACCGAGGGGGCTGCTTCGGCCATCTCCTCGGAGCAATGCTTGAGGTTCCTGCCGTAGAGCGAGAACACGGTCACGGGCAGACGGCGCTTCAGGGCCTCCACGTCGCGGAAGATGAAGGGCTGGGTGAAGAGGGGGTACCAGAGCAGGATGCATCCGACGTGCGGAAGCCCCTCCGGCAGCGGAGCGCTGCTGTCGAAAGCGAGCGTGGGTTCCTGTTCGTGCATGGCTGAAACCTTGAAAGGGGAAGCGTGCGGGCCTTGGCGAAATGCGGGCGGAACGGGGGGCGGACCCTTTTGCCTACGACGGCTTGGGGGCCGTTCGGGGCGTTGCCCAGTCGGCATCCTCTTCCGCGAACGCGACAGGAAGCCCTGGGCCTGCCTGTCTGGCAAACTCGCCGAGGGTCAGGAAGGCGACGTCGTACTTTGACGTCAGCCAGGAAAGGTAGCGCCGGATCTTGGCGAGCAGTCCCTGGACGGCGGCTTCGGTGGGCAGCCGGGGATTGCCGCCAGGCATCATCTCTGAGGAATGCCAGGTGAGGGAGATGGCGGCATCCCCGCTGGCGAGATGGGCAAGGGTGGCCGCCTGCATGGCCCAGAGCGGATGATAGACCGGCAGGAGCGCCAGCACGCCCCACTGGTGGAAGGCATGGTAGAGCGCTCTGGGACCCCGCGTGGCTAGCCAGGGAAGCCCCGGGAAAAGCGGGGCGCAGGTGAGGGGAAATTCGACGATGGTCTTGCCGCCTGCGGCAATGCGGTAGGGGCCAAGGGGCGCGTGAAAGTGGCTTGGCCGCGTATGGCCGGCGTTTTCGGCGTGCAGGGGCCGGACAGACGCATCGGCCAGAATGCCGGCCTCGGCGAGCAGTGGCCAGTGGCGCTGCCGAACGTCCCAGCGACCCATGCGGAAGGAGGTGGGACGATGCCCAAGGCGGTCTCTGGCGCGCTCGAAGAGCGTGTGGAGCTTGGCTTGCATCAGCTCTGGCGCAAGTTCGCAGGAGGGGACGGAGTCAAGGCAGCTGGCTTCGCTGGCAAAGGGCGGGGTGTTCCAGTGGTGCAGGTGGCAGCCTATCTCGCAGGCTGCTTCGTCGCCTGCCCTCGCACGGCTTGCGCCGGCAAGCGCTTCGCAGGCCTGCCAGGCCCTGTCGCTGTCGAAGACCGTGTAGGCGCAGAAGAGCGTGGGCCTGGCGCCAAGGGCCATGATGCCGCTGAGCTTGTGCAGGTGCTCGAGGTTGGCCGTCTGGGGGGAGGCAACGGGATAGCGGCCCCGGAAGAGACCCTCCTCCTCGACGTCCAGCGAGCAGACGACGCGCACTGCCCTTCTGGCCACGGCCTAGCCCTCCGTCCTGCCGGAACCTGAGTCCGCTCCGTGGGGCAGCTCTGCGTGGGCAGCGTAGAGCTCGTAGAGCTTGCCGGAGTTGGCCTCGGCATCGAACATGGTCTTGACGAGTTCCATGCCGCGCCTGGCCATGGCCAGCGCTTCCTCTCTGTGCCCGCAGACCCAGCGTATGGCGTGGGCTATGGCCTTGGCGTCGCGCTGGGGGAAGAGCAGGCCCGTCTCGCCGTCGCGCACCACCTCGGCTATGCCGCAGACGTTGGAGGCGGCCACGGGCATGGCGTGGGAAAGGGCTTCCATGATGACGTTGGGTATGCCGTCGCGGTCGCCGTTGCTGTGGACCACGCTCGGCATGACGAGCATGTCGTGGCTTCGCATGTACTCGGCAATGCGGTCGTGCGGCACGAAGCCCGGCAGATCCACGGCGTCCTCGAGCCTGAGGCGCTTGATCTGGCCCTGGATGCGCCGCTTCCAGACGCCGTCGCCCACGAGGGTCAGGCGCACGGGAAAGCGTTCCCGCCGCAGGCGGGCCATGGCGGTGAGCAGATAGGGGAAGCCCTTGGTGCGGCAGAGGCGCCCGACGGCCAGCACCCTGTAGGGCGGCTGGCAGGGGCAGGCGCAGTCGGCTTCGGTCTTCAGCGTGAGGCTGTTGTAGACAAGCCGCACCTTGCCCTCGAAGCCTGCCGGCGCATGGTGCTCCAGCCAGGCAACGTCCGCCTGGTTGTTGGTGCGGACAAAGCTCGCGTCGCGGATTTTTTCCGGCAGCAAGCCGTCCTGGGGGTAGATGTCGCCGGCGCGTCCCGAAAAGGAGAAGGGGATGCCGGACACCCTCGAGGCCACCCAGGCGGCCGTGGCCGGCCCGTTGGCCCAGGGGGCGTGGAAGAGGGTGATGCCGGCTTCGCTTGCGCGGTCGCCTATCCAGAAGCCGGCAAAGAAGGCCCAGGAGTTCTCGCCCAGGGCCTCGAGATTGCGCAGGCGCCGGAAGAGCACCTCGCGCGTCAGCTGCCAGACGAGGCGGGGGTGCTTTCTGATATGGCGCAGAAAGGTTGTGAAGAGCGTCCACGTGGCCCTGGCGCCAAGGCGGACGACCTTGCCGGGATAGCCGCGCATCTCCTGCGACTGGCCGGCGCGTTTTTCAGCGTAGAGGCTGAAGACGTCGATGGGCATGCCCCTGGCCTGCAGTTCCCGCACCTCGCGGAAGATGAATGTCTCCGAGGAGAGCGGAAACCACAGGAGGACATAGGCGCATGTGCCGGGAAAGGGCGCCCTGCTGGGTTCAGCGGCGGGTTCGGGGACGGGCGCTGCGTCCGTGTGCGGCGTGTCGGGCATGGCAGGGAAGTGTCCCGAACTATCCCTCGGGGTGTTCGGCGCGGTAGCGGTCCACCATCTTCTGGGCTTCCGGCATCTCTTCGATCACGGCATCGATGGTCTTGCGCACGTTCTCCTCGGTCTGGGCGGCAGAGAGGAAGAAGCGCAGGCGTCCTTCGCCCTCCTTCACGGCAGGGAAGGAGATGGGCATGACGTAGATGCCGCGCTGGAAGAGGCGGGCGGAGAGAAAGCCCGTGAAGAAGGATTCGCCCGTGATGATGGGGACGATGGCGTAGCCCTGGGCCTCGCCTGTGTTGAGCCCCTTGCTCTGGGCGTACTCGAGGAAGTAGCGGGAGATGTGCTGCACCCGCTTCACGCGCTCGGGCTCGCGGCGCAGGATCTTGAGGGCTGTGGTGCAGGCAGCTGCGATGACGGGCGGCATGCCGACGCTGAAGACGAAGCCGGGGGCGCCGTACTTGAGGAACTGGACCACGTCCCTGCGGCCCGCGATGTAGCCGCCGCAGCCGCAGAGGGTCTTGGAGAGCGTGCTCATCCAGAGATCCACGTCGCTAGGATCGACGTTGAAGTATTCGGCAACGCCGCGGCCGTGCTCGCCGAGCACGCCGAGGGAGTGGGCCTCGTCCACCATGAGCATGCAGTTGTACTGCTTCTTCAGTTCGATGAGACGGGGGATGTCCGGGATGTTGCCGTCCATGCTGAAGAGGCCTTCGGTGACGATGACGCAGTTCTTGTGCTCCGCGCGCTTGGTCTTGAGCAGGCGCTCGAGGTCTTCGCAGCTGTTGTGCTGGTAGGAGAAGCGGGTTGCGCCCGAGAGGCGGGCGCCTTGGGCGAGGGAGTTGTGGGCGAGGTTGTCGTGCAGGATGAGGTCGCGGGGGCCAAAGAGGAAGCCCAGGGTGGTCACGTTGGTGGCGTGGCCGGACACGTAGGCGATGCAGTCCTCGGTGCCGAGGAAGTCGCACAGGGCCTGCTCGAGCTCGCGGTGCGGGACGCGCTCGCCGCCGACCAGACGGCTGGCGCCGGCCGAGGTGCCGTAGACCTTGGCCGTTGCCGTGACGGCCTCGGTTATCTCCGGATGCCCGTTGATGTCGAGGTAGTCGTAGGTGGAGAAATTGATGTAGTCTTTGCCGTCGATGTGTATGGTCGCCTTGGCGGCGCGGTCGGCGCAGTGGAAGAGGGGGTTCGGCATGCCCATCTTGGCGCCGTGCTCGATCATCCTGTCGAAGGAGAGCTTGGCACGGGCCTTGGTGAAGTTCGTCGTTTCCGTGGGCTGTTCAGGCGTCTTCGCGTCGGACGCGCTCTGGGGCTTGTTCATGTGGACATCCTTCAGGTGGTGCGGAATGGCCCTCAAGGGCGAGGGGCCGCCAGGCCGGAGCTTCGGGGGGCGGGGGGAGCCTGCCGGCGCAGGCGCCGCATGGCGTTGCAACTTAAAGTCAAGCTTTAACTGAACGCAGAGAGGAATGCAAGGCGCACTAGCCGGCCTGCCAGAGCAGATGCATCGCAAGGACGCCCTCGGCCCCCGTGGCGTGGCGGGATGGACGGAGGCATCCCGGGTCGGCGCTCCCCCGCCACGGCCGTGGCCTCCGCAGGAGCTGCTCCCCGGACGGTGCGCGGGCTGGCGGACCGCTCAGCGGCAGGTGGCCTCAGCGGACAGGCGCCTGCACGCGGGCTACTTCGTCTCACTGCTGTACTCCGGCGGGTACACCACAGCCCCCCGCACCTCGCCCGATGGCGAGGACGGAGCGGGACCGTCCGCAGACGGCCTGGACGGCGTGGCAGGCTTGACTGGCGTGACGCCGGCCTCTTGCGGGGTGGCTGTCCTGCCGCCCGGAACTGACGCTGTCCCTGCCGTGGCCGGCACAGGCCTCGTGGCTTCCTGCATGCCGCCAAGAGGACCTGCCGCGGCGTCAGCAGGCACAGGCTGGGAGGAAGCCTGCGCGGAGGGCGTCTTCGAAGCGTCTCCGTCTGGCGCCACCTTGGAGGGCTGGCGCGCCGGCGAAGGAAAGGACGCCTTGCCAGGCTGGCTCTGGACCGCACGGGGCTGGCGTGCCGAACGCGGTGCAGACAAAGCTTCCGCCTCCTTCCTCTCCGGCGAAGCTGGGCCGTCTGACGCGTCTTGGCGCACGACGGGCATGGTGTCCGCGGCACCCGGCGTGTCCGACGGAGCGCCAGACGCCTGTGCCTTCTCCTGAGCCGCAGGGCGCCCCTTGGCCTTTCCTGCCGGCCCCCCAGCGCTCTTCTTTGGAGCCTTCCCGCCGGCGGCAGATCCAGACGGCACGGCGGAACGGGCGGGAGCTTGCACCGGAGCGCCAGTCGAGGCCTTGCGCCGCACGGCGATGCCGGCAGAGATGTCGCCAAGCGTCACCATTCGGACAGGAGCAGGCGCTGCCTTCGCCCCTTGTGCCTGTGGCGTCACCTCCTTGGCGTCTTCAGGCTTTTCCTGCGAAGGATGCCTGCCGGGCGCAACCGCAAGATCAGCTTCGTCTTCCGGCAGGGACGAGTCCTCTCCAGCGCGGGAGGCTGGCGAACCTGCGGCCGCGCCGGGTGCTGGCCTCGCGGCCGTAGCGTCTGTGGCCGAATCGCTCCTGCCGGCACCTGCTGCTGGATGCTGGGGGCCTGGCTGCACGCGTACGGGCCGATCCAGTATCTCCCTGGCACCGGGAAGGTTCTGGCCTGGCACGAAGTCATAGCCCTCAAAGGTCTGCCCCTGTGCTCGGGCAGCCTTTTCGGCCTTGTACCGGGCGTCTTCCTCAGCCCAGCCGGCCCGCTGGGTGCTGAAGCGGTTCTGCGCCTCCATGCGGGCCCGGATGTCCTTCTGCAGCTCCTCGTCGGGATCGGGACGGCGTTCCCGCTCGCGCTGCGACTGGAAGGTGCAGTACAGCGTCAAGGGCTTGCCCCCGGGAGGCACGCCCAGGTTGCCAGCCTGCTCCACCGCGCCGCAGGCGGCTGCGTCAAAGGCGTCCATGCCGGAGGACTGTCTCGTTTTGCAGCCGGCAATGTCGCCGTGCCCGTCGACGAGCACTTCCACCTGGACCTTGAAGTCGCCGTGCAGGCCAGGCGGCGGACTCCAGTGCCGCCCAAGCTTCTCGAATGCGCTGGCAACATAGCCGTCGTCGGCTGTGCCGCCTGTGACGACCCCTGCGGCCAGCACGGGCGAAGGCGCGTCCGCGAGCAGGACGGCAAGCAGAAGCGCAGGAAGCGCACCAAAATGAAGACCTGTGGACATGGCATCCCCCGATGGAATAGGAAGCCCGGCCTCTCGGTGGCGGGACAAGCGAGAGCGTCAGGCGACCGTGGCGCAGGATCCCCCCGCACCCTCGAAACGTGAAGGCGGGACGTGAAGGCGGGGTGCAAGCACGGACGAAGCGGACTCGGCCATGCCGGCGCCGTCAGTCGCGCCCAGCCTGCCGGAAAGCGGAGAGAATGTCCATGCGACGGAAGACGGCGCATCCCCCGTGATGGAGGCCGTTTCCGGTGGATACGGCTGGATCAGGTCGCAGGACGCCCTGTGGCCAATCCCGCGTTAGCCCCGTAGATCGCTTAAGGTGAAGACGATGTCCAGCTCCTCGTACATGGGCGTTGGCGGAGGCGGGAAGTCTCCCGCCTTGCTGGTGCGCATGATGGCGTTGATGCAGGAAGCGTCGTACTGGGCGTTGCCGGAAGACTGCACGACCTGCGTGGTCTTGACCTCGCCCTGCTTGGACACGGTGATGTGCACGGTGCACTGGAGGTTGCGCCGGCTGGCCGAGGCATATCCCCAGTTGGGGCGCACGGCGAGCATGACCTGGCCTATGTAGACCGAGTGTAGGCCGCCGCCGCCGGGACCTGAGCCTTCGCCGCCTCCGCCGCCGCGGTTGCCGCCGG
>JAEEPQ010000253.1 GCA_016284885.1 Desulfovibrio sp. | reverse complement strand
ATGCCGGAGCAGATCCTGCGGCCGGACGTGCATGGACGTGGTGATCTCCATGACGTAGCGGTGGTTGAGGGCCTCGTCGCTGGCGTTGACGATCCCGATGTCCTTCACTTTCATGATGGAGCTGGCGCCGGGCACCTTGAAGGATGCGCGCACGCCGCGGGCGTCCTGCTTCTGCAGATTGCGCAGCCCGCTCTTCAGGAAGAAGCCATCCATGCCGCCGAGGGTCGCCGTGGCCGTGGCGTCGTCGCGGGGCAGGCTTGCCACGGGGAGGTTGACGACGACGCTGTCGCAGTCCTCGTCCCACACGAAGCGGGGCTGGCCGAAGGCAAGGCCGGAGGCCGGATTGTCGGCCGCAACGCGGAAGCGGCGCTCGACGTCTTCGGGCTTGACGGGCCAGATGAACTGCAGCGGCAGGGAAACGGCGTGCATGCCTCTAGCCGAGGGGTCGATCCAGACGGTCTCGCTGCTGGCTGACACGGCCTGCGGCTGGGTGGCGTAGCCGAGGGTCCTGCTGGAGAGCACGATGCGCGGCGACAGGGAGAGGCCTGCCAGATTCACCTGGTAGCTGGTGCCGGGAGCAAGTCGCTTCTTGGGAAAGAAGCGCAGGCTCGTGGAGTTCAGCCAGCGCCATTCGCCTTCGGTCTGGGGCGTCATGGAGACGCCGGCTGCCAGCGCGCCCGCCTCGCCGAGCGCAGCGGCCGCGCACTGCTGGGGCCAAGATTCGCCGTACTTCTTTTTGCACTGGGCTTCGTCGAGGCTGAAGTGGACGGCCGGGCCGTCGCGCCAGCCGTCGGAGGCAGGATTCGACGTGGATGCCTTCCAGTAGGAAGGGCCAGCCCATGCGCCTGCCGCGCAGAGGAGCTGGATCATCATGCAAGAGAACAGGAAGCGTAAAGCAGTCGCCATGTTGCCAAACTCCTTGTCATCAAGTGCGGACACGCAAGCTTTTCTCGAAAAAGTAGCCATTGCGGCAGAACTCATGCAGTGTTTGCATAGCGTAAAGCCAGCTACTCGGCAAGATTTAGCCACGCTTCCAGACGCAGCCACTGTTAGAGCGACTGTCGAAGGCCGCAAATCCGAGGGAACAAGGCTGTCATCTAGTTAATAATGAAAACTATTTGCAGAAAAATTCTGCCCAAGTCTATGGCTTGTCCTTTGGGCTTTCGGGTCATGCTCTGCGTCCGCACCTTCGGTGGCCCGCGTCTGCCGAAGCGCCCGGCCTTCCCGGAAGGCCGGGCGCAGACGTCAGCGGCTACTTGCCCGAGGCGTCGCTGTACTGGCGCCGCCAGGTGCCGGGCTTGTCGCCGGGGGTAAGCACGAGCTTGAAGTTCACGGGAGCGCTAGACTCCTCTTCCGGACCCGGTTCAACCACGCCGCTCAGCACGTATCCCTCGCCGGCAGGCTCGATCTTCTTGATCGCGAGCGTCTCGAAGAAGTCGCCCAGGCCTTCGAGGTCGATGCAGTAGCCCTTGTCGTCCAGCACGGCGCCGAAGGCCTCGTCGCCGGAGGGCAGGGACATGTGCTTCTCGAGGACATGGCCAGTGTAGTGCAGGGCCGCCGCCTCGGCCGCCCTGCGCGAGATGAAGGCCGTGCACTGCTCCGGCCTTCCCTTGAAGAAGTCGGGATTGTCCGAGCTGCTGGCGAACTGGTCCATGCCGGCGGAGAGTCCGCCAGCCGAGATGACGGGCTGAGACTCGGGCAGAGGAGGCTTGCCCTCCTCCTTCCTGCTCTCCTGCTCGTAGAGGCGTCCGTGGAAGGCGCTGTATGCGCCGAAGAGGGCGGCTCTCAGGACGTTTTCGGGCTTGCCCGCATAGTCTTTTTCGCCGGACAGGTCGCAGTAGGTGCGTATGGTGTAGGTGTCCATGAGCACGGCTTCGGCGTCTGCCTTGGAAAGCCCGCCAGCCTGGGCCGGCTGGACTGCTGCCAGGCAGAGGGCGAGCCCGGCCAGAAGGGGGATGGCCTTTTTCCGGAGTGCGTGAGATGCGTGCATGAAAAGCTCCTTATAGGAAGTTGATGTGGCGCCGCAGGCCCTGATGGCCCGGCCGCCAGGAACGCCTGGCGGCTGTCCGGCAGGATGCTGCCCTGTGTACATGGTGAAAAGACGGAGGCAGAAAGGTTCGGGATGGAGCGCCCCCCCCGGGCGCCCTGGCCAGACAGGGTGCCGGTGCGTCTGCGCCAGGCTTTCTGCGGCATTGGGCCCGGAAACGGGGCGGCACGGCCGGCTGGCCTTGTAGGGATCGACGGCCAGCACGCCGGGCTGGCCGGCAAGGGCGGGGAAGCCAGGCCAAGGGCAAAGGGAAAAGCCGGCAGCTGCTTCATGATGCAGACTCCTTGCAGTTCCCTGCCGCGATCCTGCCACGCCTGAACGCGGCAGGCCAGCCGCACGGCTCCGAGGACCTGACCCTCTCATGGGGCCGCCTGCACTGCCTGTCGACGGGGCGTGCCGTACGGCCAGGGCGCGGCTATTCCGGCTTTCCCTGCTCCGTGAACTGGCGCTTCCACGTGCCTGGAGCGTCCCCGGGAGCTAGGGAACTGGCATGAAATAACTCATCGATTTGGGGCGATTATATAGTTCCACTTCTCGTTTGGCCCCTCATATGTAATATTCAAGTTGTTCTTCTGAATTTCCGTAATTTTCTTTCCAATTTCATATTCATTCTTATCAACCATACATTTAACTATAAGTCCTTTTGCGGTTGTAGTTGATGAAATTAAATTCACGACTGTCTCGATGTCGACCAATGGCTGACCCTGCCAATTCTTCGATATGAAACAGAAAAGCCGATGCTCCACCTTGTTCCACTTGGATGTGCCGGTTGGAAAGTGACAGACGTGAATCTCAAGGCCGCTCGCGTTCGCAAGCTCCTGCAGACGCTGCTTCCACATCCACACGTTGCTCCCGTTGCTGCCCCCGTTGTCGCATGTGATCAGAAGGCGCCTGGAGTCGGTGAAGTTCTCGCTGCCCACGCAGCGACACCATCTTTCAACGCTTGCACCGGCAAA
>JAEEPQ010000047.1 GCA_016284885.1 Desulfovibrio sp. | reverse complement strand
CAGGCTCTGGCCTGAAGCTCTCCCAGAAGCTTCTGCGCTACACCTTCGACGACTTCGTGGTGGGCGAGTCCAACCGCCTGGCCTACGCGGCGGCGAAGGACATCTGCGCCTCGGGCGGCTTTGTGGACACGCTCTTCCTGAATTCGGACGCAGGTCTCGGCAAGACGCACATCGTCCAGTCCGTGGCTGCCAGCGTGAACGCGGCCAAAGGCGCCCAGGCCAGGGTGGCCTGCCTGACGGCCGACGACTTCTGCTCGCGCTTCGTGTCGGGCTCGCGCACCAGCACCCTTGCCGAGTTCGACGCCCAGCTCAAGGCCCTCGACTTCTTCATGCTCGACGACGTGCACTTCCTGCAGGGCAAGGACAAGACCCAGGAATTCCTGCTCAACCTGGTCAAGCATCTGCAGGACAAGGGCGCCAAGGTCGTCTTCACGAGCTCCTTCCAGCCCCGCGACCTCACCATGCTGGACAGCCAGCTCGTCTCCATGCTCCTCTCCGGCATACGCGCGCGCATGGATCTGCCCACCTACGAGATGCGGCGGGAGCTGCTCCGCTCCAAGGCCAGGGTCCACCAGGTCATTCTGCCCGAGGAGGTGGAGCACCTGCTGGCCTCCAGGCTCACGGGCGACGTGCGCCAGCTCGAATCCTGCCTGCGCACCCTGCTGCTGAAGATGCGCGTGCTCAAGGCCCCGCTCACGCCCGAGATGTGCCTGGACGTGCTCGACGAGTTTGCGCCGGCCCTGCCGGTGCAGTCCAGCTTCGAGGATCTCCTGCGCATCGTTGCCGAGGGCTTCGGCCTCAGCCCCGAGCAGCTGGGCTCCCGCGTCAGGCGCCGGGAGATCGTCAACGCCCGCAACACCCTCTTCTATCTGGCCCGCAAGCACACGGACCTCACCCTGGAGCAGATAGGCGGCCGCCTCAACAAGCGCCACTCCACTGTCCTCAAGGGCATAGCCGCCGTCGAGCAGGAGATGGGGCGCGAATCCACGGCCGGACGCCAGATGCAGCGCGTCGTGAGCCTCATCGAGCGCAGCGCTGGCATGGCGCCCCGCTAGCGCCTGGCAGAAATCCTCCTCGGGCTTGAGCCGCGGCCGCGGCCGGCGCCGATCCGCCGTGCGCCTGCCTTCCGCCCTTCCGCCCAGGCTGGCTATGGCCTATACACAAGGCATGCAGCGCACCATCTGCTACATGTGCTCCTCGGAGTGCGGCCTCCTTGTCTCGGCAGGGCCCGGCGGCCTTGTGCTGCAAGGCGATCCCGGGCATCCCGTGAACCGGGGGAGGACCTGCCCCAAGCTTGCCCTGGCCGAGGCCCTGCGCCGCCACCCCAGGCGTCTGACCTCGCCCCTGAAGCGCATCGGCGCGCGGGGGGAGGGCCGCTTTGCGCCCTGCTCCTGGGACGAGGCGTGCGGGCTGTGCGGCAAAGCCCTGCAGGACCTTGCCCGGGACTTCGGGCCCGAGTCGCTGGCCGTGCTCTTTGGCGAGAAGCCGGACCACGACATGGTCTACGACTTTGCCGGCCTCGTCGGCACGCCCAATGTTCTGGACCACAACAGCCTCTGCGACGCCAGTCGCAGACTCGCCTTTGCCGGCGTCTACGGCCGGGGCCAGGAGCGCCCCCTGCCGGATCTGGCCCGGCCGCTCCCTGCCGGCAGTGCCGCCGGAAGCGCAGGCCTGAACGGGGCGGAGCTGCGCCTGCGTCACGACTGCCGCCTGCTCGTGCTCTTCGGCGAGAACCCTGCCGAGGCCACGCGCTTCCGCTGGCTCTGGGAGGGCATCAGGCAGGCGCAGAAGGCCGGCATGAAGCTCGTGGTCGTGGACCCCTGCCGCACCGGGACAGCCAGGGCCGCCGATCTCTGGCTTCCCGCAAGGCCCGGTTCCGACGCAGCCATCCTGCTCTGCCTGCTGGCCCAGGTGCTGGCGGATCCGGCAGCGATGGACATGGCCTTCATTGCCCGCCATGGACTGCGCTTTGCCGAGCTTCGGGACCTTGTGCTGGCAAGGCGCCTGGATCCGGCAAGCGGCCTTGCCGTGGGCTCGCTTCCCTGGGCCTGCCAGAAGGCGGACCTGCCCTTCGAGGCCATGGAGGCTCTGGCGCGTGACGTGAAGGCCATCCGCCCCTTCTGCGCCATGGCGGGCATGAACGGCGTCGCCCACAGCCCGGACGGCTTTCTGGCCTGCGAGACCCTTGCCGTGCTTATTGCCGTCTGCGGCTGCCTCGACGTGCCGGGCGGGCTTGCCCTGCGCGGCTCCCTGCCCCTTGCCTCGCCCAAGGCAAGGCTTGAGCGGGCGCTCGGCGAGGCACGCTTTCTGCACAAGGATCTCTACGGCGCCTATCCCGGGGCGGCCCACGGCGTCGTTGCCCGCATCCCCAGAGACGTCGAGGAGGGCGTCCAGCTTGTGCGCGGTCCCTATGCCGGCCGGCGCTACGCCCTGCGGGGCCTTGTCTGCGTGCACGGCAATCCCCTGCTCACGGCCCCGGAGAGCGGGGCCTGGCGCCGCATGCTGCTGGCCCGCGACGGCTGCGGCTATCTGCTCCGGCATGTCTCGGTTCACGCCACCGTGCTGAACGAGACGGCCCGCTTTGCCGACCTCGTCTTCCCCATGGCGCACTTCCTCGAGCGCCAGGGCGTCTGCCTGCACGAGACCCCAGCGCCTGCCGTCGGCCTCAGGGAGGCCGTGGCCGAACCTCCGCAGGGCGTGCTCAGGCCCCTGGAAGTCTGGCAGAAGCTTGCCAGGGCCTGTGCGCCAGGCCTGGCCCCGCACAGTCCCTTGCCGGGGGCGCTTGGCGCCTGCTGCGACGACGAGTGGTGCAATGCGCTTCTGGCGCCCTTGGCTGCCTTCGGCGGGCAGGGAGATCGCTTCGAGGGCAAGGCGCCCTGCGACTGGCTCCGCTCCCGCGGCGGCTTTGCCGAGTGGCCCTGCCTCTACCGCAAGTACGACAGGGACGGCTTTGGCACGCCGGACGGGCGCATCGACCTGGCGCCGGCCTCGCTGCTCCGCTTCTATGCGGCGCTGGACGCCGGCCAGAACCATGGCTTGGCGGCTTGCCAGAAGGACGCCAAGCCTGCCGGCGTTTCCGTTCCCGCAGAGGGCGCTTCCGGGAGGGACGCTCCGGACGGGGCCGCTGGCACCGCCTCCTTCCTGCTCGTCACGGGCCGCAGCCCCCTGCACACCCACACGGCAACGCAGGACTGCTACCCCAAGGAAAGCTCGGCACGCAGCCTCCGGCTCCTTGTCAACGTCCACGATGCCCGGCGCCTTGGCCTTGTTCGGGACGCCTGGGTGCGCCTGCGCGGCGTCAGGGGCGCTTCAGTGACCGCCCGGGTGCTGCCCACGCCCGATCTCAAGCCCGGCGTGCTGCGCTGCCAGCACGGCTGGGGGACGGATCCCTCGCTGCTGGCCTATCCCCTGGACGGGTCCTTCAACGTCAACGAACTCACCCTGGCAGATCGCTTCGACCCCTGGACCGGCAACGCCTGGTTCGGTTGCCTGGAGGTCTTTCTGGAGCCCCTGCCTGCCGGCGGGAAGCCCCGATCAGGGCCGGGAGAGCGGAGCCATAAGGATTGAGGCTACGCGGATTGAGGTCAATCGGATCGGGGACAAGCGCTGCAGGTGCAGGCCCCCTAGACTGTAACCATGAACGCCGAAAGCCCCCGGCGGAATGCTTCCCCTGCAGCAAGGCTGAGGGCGCAAGCCAGGCAAGCGTCCAGACGGAAGGGGGCGAACGCGTCAGGGCCGCCTCGGCCTCAGGGCAGACAATCTGGCCAGAGAACTTGGCCATCTGCCGCCGTCCGTGTCCAGACTGGACGCCGGAGGCGCCGGACAGGCCTCCGGCAGGCTTAGTAGAGCCTGGAGTTGGGGATGTAGCCGCGCCTCGGCTTGGGCTTGGCGACGTCCTTGAGGACTTCCTTGCGCAGCTCCTCGAGCGACTTCTGGTAGCTCAGCATGCGGGCCACGTTGCGGTTTTCGATGTAGGGCAGGGTTCTTGAGCCGGAGCGGGCCACGTGGGCCGCGTTGCACATGAGGCGCAGGTGCATGAGGGAGCTGGCCTCGGCCGAGGTCTGGCTCTCGATGGCTTCGGAGATCTTGGTGCCGCCGCGCAGGGCGCGCTGGATGCCGGCGATGCGCTCGGCGTCGCCGGGCTTCTCGATGACGGGGCAGAAGACCGTGCCGTGGGCGTCCTCGGCCGCCTTGACGACCTGGAGGCATTCGGCGTTGGAAGGGGAGAAGTAGACGACGGTGTCGGCCGACTGGGGATCGCCGGCGATGGCCCAGGGAGCGCCGAAGGTCTCGTTGATGGCAAGGCCGCAGGTCGTCGCGAAGGGGATGAGCCAGAGGAAGCCTATGGCCTTGCGCAGGATGCTGGGATTGTGAACGACGATGCCGGCCAGGACGAAGGAGAGGAAGAACATGAAGCCCACGGCCATGCACTGCAGGCAGGGGCCCGTGACGGTGAGCAGGGCGAGCAGGCAGGCATCGGCAAGCAGCGCCAGGGCGCAGAGGGGACGAAGGACGTAGTTGCGCAGGAAGGGCACTGCAAAGGAGGTGCCGATGGCAAGAAAGCCGAGGGCGCCCAGTGCCCAGGTGGTGACGTTCTCGCCGTAGATGCGGCAGCCCGAGGTCCGGCAGGGGAAGGCCTCGAAGCCGAAGAGGTTGGGCAGGCACAGGAGGAGGCCGAACAGGGCGGGCAGGGCAGCTGGCAAGAGCAGGAGGTTTTTCTTGAGGCTGTTCACGGGCGACTCCTTCTTTTGGGCCTGGGGACTGAGGTCTGGCCTTGGCGGAAGCATCCGCAGGCGAGACGAGCTGTATAGCGCTTTTTGCAGGTGGCTGCCACCTGCTTGATCTGCTGGGATTGCCCGGACAAGGCGTCCGTCCGCAATCAACGTGGTCACCTTCCCGCCCCAGAAGCAGGTGCTGAGCCTGAACCTGCCTTTACTGTCTCTGCTTCTGCCGTGATGGCGTCCCGTCCCAAGTTCTGCATGTAGTCGGCTTGAAAGGGGCTGGTTCAAGCTTGCATTGCTGGACGCTCGGACACTGAGGAATGGAACGTCGAGACTATGCTTCGTTATTGCAGAAGGCGAGCACGCCTTGAATAAAGATGCGGAAGCTGTAAGATGTGTTCTTATCTATATCCATGTATTGTGAAATTCTTTTTGCGCCGTCAATCTGTCCCATATTTGGCAAGTATCGTTTCAATTCAAGTTTTGGATTGTTGATAGCATCAGGATTTTTATATTTTCTTTTATTTTTTAACAAGCGAAGATCTTTATTGAACGCCATACTAACAGCGTCTAAATCTCCCCAGTACCATGCTTCAAGTTCGTGACATGGGATACGAATAAGGACTCTTTTGCCAAAACCTGCACAAAGATCATGCAATTTTTTCTTAAGTTCAATGCAGTTATTGGAATCTTGATCGTGGACGACAATAAATGATGTGTCTGGTTCGTTTCATGCCCGCAATTTTATTGGAAGTGAATGTTCAAGATCACTTTTTCCTTCATGAGGAATAGTTTTAAATGTAATACCATTTGGCAATATTCTTGGGAGAATACCATCTAGCAGTTCTTTCATGGATCTCTCTTCCAGAAAGAAAATGAGCTTCATTATTATTCCTCTGTCAGAATATTTTGACGCCAGAGAGCTCCAGGTAAATCACCTGCTTCACATAGTGCTTTAGCTAATGGGTTGTCTATAGCTCTTTTTATCACAGTAAAACCGTCTTTTTTATTTAAACAATAAATAGAACTCAGTGGGATATAATTTAAAAATTCTTGAGAATGTGTTGATACAAAAACCTGACTTTCACATGCATAACTTTGAAATTCTTCAGCTAATTCAGCTAATAATTCTGGATATAATTGATTTTCAGGCTCTTCAACGCAAAGCAATGCATGTCGAGTTGGATCGTGAAGCAAAACAAGATACATAAACATCTTGATTGTGCCATCAGATACAAATCTTGCAGAAAATGGATTTTGAAATCTTTCATCTTGAAAGCGAAGGACTATATATCCATCTTGCGTTTCCTGAGCTTCAACTTTTTCCACTCCAGGAACGCGAAGCTTCATTTTTTCAATAATTTCCCTGAAGAGCCCAGGATGATTGTCATGAATAAATTTTGTCACTACAGATAGATTATCGCCTGTTCTTGTCAACTGTTCTCCGTATCCGGCCTCTTGCCTCTCTCTGGTGGCATCAATGCGGAAATCAGAAACATACCAATCTTCAACCATTCTTCGAAAAGTGGCGATTGCACCAAAATTTTTAAATTGACCAAGTCCTTTAATGGCAAGAATATCAGGAGCATCAAGTTGCTGTTCTTCTCTTTGAGCAAGCTTAACATCTTCATATTGATTGAGTTCTCCGGCAGCAGCAAAGCCTACTCCACGAGAAAAGTCTAATACTTTCCATGGAGCCCCTTTCTCACCACGCCGTAAACGTACAACTTCATTATTTACGACAGCAACATTATTTTCATTTAGTCCAATTGATAATTCATATGTGATTAAAGGATCACTTGGAGATTGTCTAAATTTTATAATAAAACAAATATTTTCTCCATCGTGTCCCCGTGAAATTACTTCTCGATATCCACCTCTTTTTGCAAGAGCTGATTTGACATTTCCAATGAGACAATCATGAAGAAAACCAAAAATATCAAAAAAAGAAGTCTTTCCGCTACCATTTTTCCCAATAAACACAGCTAAATCAGGTAAACTTGTGGCTTCAGCATTCTGAAAATTTTTAAAATTTTTAATTGTTATGGATTCAATCTTCATAATGCAATACCTCTGATCTAGCTTGCTGTATTCTTATATTTTACATCGCATAGTTGTATTTAAGATTCCAAACTTTTCGAAAATAGTACCCTCAGCATCTCCGTCGACTTCATCATGAAAGGAGCAAGCCTTGACGTATTGAAATAACTACTTGAATTTAAACAAAAACTTAGTTGTGCCCAAGACTGATTGGCCGGCCGAGCATCCTCGGATTAGAGGGTACCTAACGAATGTTTTCCACCTGTGAACCCTTCTCCTCATAATGTCGGTTATTTCGCACGACCGCGGTTGCGAGCGGAGAATCGCCTGTGGCTGTACGCGAAGAAATCGACATTAACCGGCATAGGGTTCACAGCTGGAATGTTTTGAGGGGACCCGGTACCCTCATCCAGAAGAAAGGAAGCAAGGGTCATGCCAGGGGAAATTATTTGATTTCAATAAATTACAAGAGCATCATCCTTTCATCAGAAGGCATGAGAGTACCTCATCGGAAAAGTTAGGGGAATATATTTTTAATAACTTATATTGTAATTCAATTACAGACGATGCGTGGTGCATGGCAGTCATTGTGGCGTCTATGGTGAGCAAATGTTCGCGTTTGTCGCCTCCTGTGCCGTTGTTTGCGTGCGGCATGAACTTCAGGGAAGCACTCTATCTGCCCCAAATCGGCTTGTCGAGAGGCGATACCGGCATGGCAGGACAAAACGGCCCTGCGCCGGAGACCGGAGCAGGGCCGTTGCGATCAGAAGGGAAAGCCTGCTTCCCTGCCCGCTAGAGCTTGTGCTCCAGGAGCTTGCGGAAGCGGTGGAAGAAGTTGCGGGTGTCGTTGGGGCCGGCTGCGGCCTCGGGGTGGAACTGCACGCTCATGACGGGCAGCTTGAGGGATCGCAGTCCCTCGAGGGTGCCGTCATTGAGGTTCACGTGGGTGGCCTCCACGTCCGGCACGCCTTCGATGTCCACGCAGAAGCCGTGGTTCTGGGAGCTGATCTCGACGTGGCCGTTGAACTTGTCCAGCACCGGGTGGTTGCAGCCGTGGTGGCCGAACTTGAGCTTGCGGGTGGTGCAGCCGAGCGCCCGGCCGATGAGCTGGTGGCCGAGGCAGATGCCGACCACGGGCAGGTGCTGCATGAGCTCCCTGACGGTGGCAATCTCGTCCGTCAGCGTGGCGGGGTCGCCGGGGCCGTTGGAGAGGAAAACCGCCTGGGCGCCGCTGTTCAGCACTTCCTGGACGGAGAACTGCGGGGGCACCATGACGGGCGAGAAGCCCTCCCGGATGAGCAGGCGGACGATGTTCCACTTGATGCCGAAGTCGTAGACCACGACGCGCGGACCTTCGCCCGGGAAGGGAAGCTTCCCGTCGGGAGCGGCCACGACTTCCCTGGGCTCGCCGTTCTCGAGCACCCAGGGCGCCTTGGCGCAGACGAAGGGCACGAGGTTCTGGCCCTCCATGGTGGGCAGGGCCCGGGCCTTCCTGACAAGGCTCTCCCTGTCGAGATCCTGGGTCGAGATCATGCCGCGCATGGCGCCGTGGCGGCGCACTTCGATGGCGAGGGCGCGGGTGTCGAGGCCCTCCATGCCGGGGACGCCGTATTGTTTCATGAACTCGGGCAGGCTCATGATGGAGCGCCAGTTGGAGGGCTCCTTGCAGCACTCCTTGACCAGGAGGGCGCGCATGTGGATGCCCTTGGACTCGTTGTCGCCCTGGGCGATGCCGTAGTTGCCTATCTGGGGGTAGGTGAGGCAGACGAGCTGGCCGCAGTAGGAGGGATCGGTGAGAAGCTCCTGGTAGCCGCCCATGCCCGTGTTGAAGATGACCTCGCCGCCGGTTTCGAATTCGCCCGTGAAGGAGGTTCCCTCCAGGGTGAAGCCGTTTTCAAGAGCAAGCAGTGCCTTCATTAGTTGCCCTCCCTCTTGTAGTATTCCTGCAGGCTTTCAACGCGGACCTTTCTGCCCTTGGCCGCGCCTATGGCCTTGGCCGAGGCGCGGGCGCCCTGGATGGTCGTGCAGCAGGGGATGCCGTAGACGAGGGTGGTGCGGCGTATGGCCTTGCCGGCGTTGGCCGTGCCCGAGCCGGAGGCCGTGTTCACCACGAGGGCGATTTCGTGGTTGATGAGCAGGTCCACGATGTTGGGACGGCCTTCCTGCACCTTGTTGACGACGCGCACGGGAAGGCCCGCCGCCTCGAGGGTCTTGGCCGTGCCGCGCGTGGCGGTGAGCTCGAAGCCAAGCTCGTGGAAGAGGCGCCCGATTTCGGGGATGTCCTCCTTGTCCCTGTCGTTGACGGAGAGGAAGACGCTGCCCTGCTCAGGGAGCCTCGTGCCGGCGCCGAGCTGGCTCTTGAGGAAGGCTTCGGGGAAGGTGGCGCCCATGCCCATGACCTCGCCGGTGGAGTGCATTTCGGGGCCAAGGATGATGTCCACGCCGGGGAAGCGGTTGAAGGGCATGACGGCTTCCTTGACGCAGGTGAAGCCGCCCTTCTTCATGCTCCAGGGGTCGAGCTCCTCGAGGGTCTTGCCGAGCATGACCTGGGTGGCCAGGTAGGCCAGGGGCACGCCCGTGGCCTTGGAGACGAAGGGCACGGTGCGCGAGGCGCGGGGGTTGACCTCGATGATGTAGAGGTCGTCGCCGCGCAGGGCGAACTGGATGTTCATGAGGCCGACGACGTGGAGCTCGCGGGCCAGCGCTTCGGCCTGCACGGCGATCTGGGCCACATGGTCGTAGGAGAGGGAGTAGGGCGGGATGACGCAGGCGGAGTCGCCGGAGTGGATGCCCGCCTCCTCGATGTGCTCCATGATGCCGGCCACGTAGACGTCGCTGCCGTCCGAGAGCACGTCCACGTCCACTTCGGTGGCGTGCTGGAGGAACTTGTCGATGAGGATGGGATGCTCGGGGCGCTCGGGCACCTGCTCGTGGAAGTACTCGATGAGCTCGTCGCGGTCGTAGACGGCAGCCATGGCGCGGCCGCCGAGCACGTAGCTCGGGCGGACCATGACGGGGTAGCCAATCTTGTCCGCCACGGCCACGGCCTCGTCGAGGCTCATGGCGGTGCCGTTCTCGGCCTGCAGAAGGCCGAGCTTGTCGATGAGCGCCTGGAAGCGTTCGCGGTCCTCGGCGCGGTCGATGGCGTCGGGCGAGGTGCCGAGGATCTTGACGCCGGCGCGCATGAGCGGAACCGCCAGGTTGAGCGGGGTCTGGCCGCCGAACTGCACGATGATGCCCTCGGGCTTCTCCTTCTCGATGATGTTCATCACGTCTTCGAAGGTGAGCGGCTCGAAGAAGAGCCTGTCCGAGGTGTCGTAGTCCGTGGAGACGGTCTCGGGGTTGCAGTTGACCATGATGGCCGTGATGCCCTCGTCGCGCAGGGCGAAGGAGGCGTGGCAGCAGCAGTAGTCGAACTCGATGCCCTGGCCTATGCGGTTGGGGCCGCCGCCCAGGATGACGACCTTGCGCCTGTTCGAGACGGGCATTTCGTCGCCGGTCTCGTAGGTGGAGTAGTAGTAGGGCGTGTAGGCCTCGAACTCGCCGGCGCAGGTGTCGACCAGGTAGTAGGTCGGCCTGATGCCGAGCTCGAGGCGCAGGCGCCTGACGTCGGCCTCGGGGCGCTTCCACATCTCGGCGAGCTGGCGGTCGGAGAAGCCGTACTCCTTGGCCCGGCGGATGAGGCCCGGCAGCTCCTTGTTCCAGGGCGTCATGTCGTTGGCGAGGCCGAAGTCGCGGATTTCGTTCTCCATGTCCACGATGTCGCGGATCTGGCGCAGGAACCAGGGGTCGATCTTGGTCTCGTTGTAGATGGTCTCGACGCTGAGGCCCGCCAGCATGGCCTGGCGTATGGAGAAGATCTGCTTGGAGTTGGGATTGCGCAGGGAGGCGATGATCTCCTCCATGGGGGGCAGATCCCTGCGGAAATTGAAGCCGAGCCCCGTGGCGCCTATTTCCATGGCGCGCAGGCCCTTCTGGAGCGCTTCCTTGAAGGTGCGGCCTATGCTCATGGCCTCGCCCACGCTCTTCATGGACGTGGTGACCTCGTCCTTGGCGCCCGGGAACTTCTCGAAGGTGAAGCGGGGCACCTTGACCACGCAGTAGTCGATGGTGGGCTCGAAGCAGGCCGCCGTCTCGCGGGTGATGTCGTTGCGCAGCTCGTCGAGCGTGTAGCCCACGGCGAGCTTGGCAGCGATCTTGGCGATGGGGAAGCCCGTGGCCTTGGAGGCCAGCGCCGAGGAGCGGGAGACGCGGGGGTTCATCTCGATGACCACCATGTCGCCGTTGACGGGGTTGATGCCGAACTGGACGTTGGATCCGCCCGTCTCGACGCCCACCTCGCGCATGATGGCGATGGTGGCGTCGCGCATGACCTGGTATTCCTTGTCGGTCATGGTCTGGACAGGGGCGACGGTGATGGAGTCGCCCGTGTGGATGCCCATGGGGTCGAAGTTTTCGATGGAGCAGACGATGACGACGTTGTCCTTTTTGTCGCGCATCACCTCCATCTCCATTTCCTTCCAGCCGAGCACGCTCTGCTCGAGCATGACCTCGGAGGTCGGGGAGGCGGAGAGGCCGCGCTGGGCGAAGACCTCGAGGTCCTCCATGTTGTAGGCAACGCCGCCGCCGGTGCCGCCCAGGGTGAAGGCCGGCCGCACGATGAGCGGGAAGGGCAGCTCCTTGCCGAGCTTGCGCACCTCGTCCATGTTCCTGGCGATGCCGCTCTTGGGAACCTTCAGGCCGATGCGTTCCATGGCCGCGCGGAAGTGCTCGCGGCTCTCGGCCTTCTCGATGACCTGGGCGTTGGCGCCGATGAGCTCCACGCCGTACTTCTCGAGCACGCCCCGGCGGTGCAGCTCGAGGGCGGCGTTGAGGCCTGTCTGGCCGCCGAGCGTCGGCAGGATGGCGTCGGGACGCTCCTTCTCGATGACGGCCGTCAGGGTGTCCGCCTCGATGGGCTCGACGTAGGTGGCGTCGGCCATGTGCGGATCGGTCATGATAGTGGCAGGGTTGGAGTTGATGAGGACGACGGTGTAGCCTTCCTCTTTCAGGGCCTTGATGGCCTGGGAGCCGGAATAGTCGAATTCGCAGCCCTGGCCGATGACGATGGGCCCTGCGCCGATGACAAGGATTTTATGCAGATCTGTACGCTTAGGCATGTGAAATCCTTACGTTTGAGAGCGTGCGTACCGGTCCTTCCCAGCCGGGCCGCAATCCGGACAGGGGCGGACGCACGAACTCTGAGGTTCGTTGGTCAAACGATTAATTATTGCCGCAAAACCAAGCTAAGTCAATGTTTTTTTTGGCTTTCTCCTCCGCTCAGGCGCCGCCGGGGGGAATGCGGCAAAAAGGCTGAAAAAAAGGGGGGAGACGGCCAAGGGCCATCTCCCCGCTGAGGTCAGATCGGGCATGCGGGCCCTGACGGGCTTGGCATGGTCGCTTGCATCGTGCTGTCCTTCTTTCGGCTCGTCTACGGCTACTTGCCTTCTTCCAGCTGCTTCTTGACCCTGGCGTACTGCACGAGCCTCAAGCCGTGCAGGCGGATGAAGCCGGCAGCGTCGTGGTGGTCGTAGGAGCTCGCCTCGAAGGTGGCCAGCTCGGGATTGAAGAGGGAGTAGGGGGAGGTGCGGCACAGGGGCCAGACGCCGCCCTTGTAGAGCTTAGCCTTGACCTGGCCGGTGACGGTCTCCTGGGCCTTGTCCATGAAGGCCTGCATGGCCTCGCGCTCGGGGGAGAACCAGTAGCCGTTGTAGACGGCCTCGGCGTAGCGCACGGCGAGCTGGTCGCGGATGGAGAGCAGCTCCTTGTCGAGGCACAGGCCCTCGAGGTCCTGGTGCAGGTGGTAGAGTATGGTGCCGGCGGGATTTTCGTAGACGCCGCGGCACTTCATGCCCACGTAGCGGTTCTCGACGATGTCGCTGCGCCCTATGCCGTGGCGGCCGCCGATGAGCTCAAGGGCGTGGATGATCTCGTAGGGCGAGAGGCGCTTGCCGTTGAGGGCCACGGGATTGCCCTTCTCGAAGTCGACCGTGATGATCTCGGGCTCGTTCGGCGCTTCCTCCACAGGCACGCAGCGCTCGTGGCAGACCGGATCGGGCGCGAGTCCCGGATCCTCGAGCTCCGAGCCCTCGAAGCTCGTGTGGAGCATGTTGGCGTCCATGCTGTAGCGCTTGGCGCCCTTGGAGATCGGGATGCCGTTGGCTTCGGCAAAGGCGTTGAGGGCCGTGCGGCTCATGAGATCCCACTCGCGCCAGGGCGCGATGCACTGGATGGCGGGATCCAGGGCCTTGGCGGAGAGCTCGAAGCGCACCTGGTCGTTGCCCTTGCCCGTGGCGCCGTGGGCTATGGCGTCGGCGCCCTCCTTGTGGGCGACGTCGACCAGGGCCTTGGTAATGATGGGGCGGGCAATGGAGGTGCCGAGCAGGTAGCGGTTCTCGTAGCTGGCGGCCGAGCGCACCATGGGGAAGACGAAGTCTTTTGCCATCTCCTCGCGCAGGTCGAGGACGTAGGCCTTGGAGGCGCCGGTCTTGTAGGCCTTCTCCTCCACTCCGGAGAGGTCCTCGGGCTGGCCGAGGTTGGCGGTCATGGTGACGACGTCGCACTGGTAGGTGTTGATCAGCCATTTCAGGATGACGGAGGTGTCGAGGCCGCCGGAATAGGCGAGGACGACTTTCTTGACTTTGCTCATGGGAGGGGTTCCTTCTGTGGAGGCTTGGCCGGCTCAAGCGGCGTCGCCGGAGCGGCCGTGGTGGCGGTGCGCTTCTGTCAGGGAGATCAGCACCAGAAAATCTTCACGAGGTTGGTGCCGCGCGGCGTGGCCGAGGATCCGCGGATCTGGCCTGCCGTGATGACGGCGCTCTGGCCCTTTTTGAAGTAGCCGGAGTCCATGATGAAGTTCTCGGCGCGCGAGAGGTGGCTCGGCTCGGCGGCCGGATTCTTCACCAGCACGGGCGTGATGCCGCGCGAGTAGTTGAGGTACTTCACGGACACCGGATCGGGGGTGAGGGCGTAGATGGGCTGGGGAGGCCTGCAGGTGGCCACCTGCCTGGCCGAGTCGCCGGAAATGCTGTGCACCACGATGGCGTCCACCTTGGCCTTGTCGGCAAGCAGGCAGGCCGAGTAGGCGAGGTACTCGCCAATGCCCTTGTCCGCCGGCGGCTCCTCCAGTCTGTGGCCCTCCTCGATGAGGGACTCGGCCTCCTTGGTGATCTTGCGCATGTACTGCACCGTCTCCACGGGATGGTCGCCCATGGCGGTCTCTTCGGAGAGCATGACGCAGTCGGCGCCGTCCAGCACCGCGTTGGCCACGTCCGTGGTCTCGGCGCGGGTGGGCTGGGGGGAGTGCATCATGGAGAGCAGCATCTGCGTCGCCACGATGACGGGCTTGGCCGCCTTGTTGCAGGCCCTGATGATGTGCTTCTGGATGGAGGGGAGCTTGGCCAGGGGGCACTCCACGCCGAGGTCGCCGCGGGCCACCATGACGATGTCCGCCTCGGCCAGGATCTCGGACAGGTTGTTCACCGCGTTCTGGCGCTCCATCTTCACGCACACCGGCACGTGCTTGCCGCAGGCGTGGATGAGCTCTTTGGTCTCGCGCACGTCGTCGGCCGTCTGCACGTAGGAGATGGCCACGGCGTCGATGCCGAGCCGCATGCCGTCCTTGAGGTCGCGCTTGTCCTTGTCGGTGAGGGCGCGCACGCGCGTGGTCTTGCCGGGCAGGGCCAGGCCCTTGCGGGAGGTGACGATGCCGGAGTTGGCAGCCTCCAGCACGACGAGGCCGTCGTCGCGGATCTTGGCCACGTTGAACTGCAGGCCGCCGTCGGCGAGCACGAGCCGGTCGCCGGGCACGAGGGACTCCAGGATCTCCTTGTGGTCGAAGGGCATGAAGGGCATTTCGTGGCAGTACTGCTCCGTGGGGCCGAGCAGAAGCCCCATGCCCTCGCTCACCTGGATGCTCGTCTCCCGGATGTCGCCGAGGCGTATCTTCGGGCCTGAGAGATCCTGCATGATGGTGAGCGGGATCCCGGTCTCCAGCTCCACGTTCCTGATGTCTTCGATGATGCGAATGAAGTTCTTGGCCGAGCCGTGGGAGAAGTTCAGCCGGAAGATGCGCACGCCGGCCTCGGCCAGGGCGCGCATCTTGTCCTTGGTGTTGGAGGCGGGGCCTATGGTGGCCACGATTTTGGTCTTGCTCATTGCAGGAAATCTCGCTTTTGTTGGGGACGGGAGGCCGCTGGGCATCCCGCCCGTGTGTGCCTTGTGCGGCTGAACAATATGCCTTTTCCGGCGCTTTGGCTATCCTTCCTGCAGGAGCGTGCCGAGGCCGGGAGCCTTGGCAGGAGGCTTCCCGGCAAGAGGATCCTGCCTGCCTGCGGAGGCTGGAGGCGCTAGCCGGCGATCTCGAGAGCGCTGAAGAAGTACCCTGTCTCGAAGGCCGCCGTTTCAGGAGCGTCCGAGCCGTGCACCGAGTTGGCCTCGATGTTGAGGGCGTACTTTTTGCGTATGGTGCCCTCGGCCGCATTGGCGGGATTGGTCGCGCCCATGAGCTCCCGGTAGCGCTGGATGGCGTTTTCGCCTTCCAGGATGGAGCAGACGACGGGGCCGGAGGTCATGTACTCGACAAGGCTCGCAAAGAAGGGGCGTTCCCTGTGGACGGCATAGAAGCCTTCCGCCTGGGCGCGGGTCAGGCGGATCTGCTTCATGGCAACGATTTTGAGGCCTGCGGCCTGGATCATGGCGAGGATTTCGCCCTGCAGGCCGCGGGCGACGGCATCGGGCTTGATGATGCTGAAGGTGCGTTCCATGGCTGTGTCTCCATGCGGTTTGAGGTTGGGGAAGGGCCGGGCGGATGCTAGCCCAAAGCGTCGGCGTGCGCCAGAGCGGCGCCAGCGTCCGCCTTGAAGGGAAGGGCGCTTTTTGCTAGCCAAGAAGAGGAGCCGAAGGGCCATTGGGGCCGCGTGGCGCTAAACTACGGAGAACGGCAATGGGTTTGCTTGATATTCTGAACTCGAAGGAACTTGGCAGCGTGCTCGGCACCATCCTCGGCGGCGCCGGCGGCCAGATGCCCGGCGGCATGCAGCAGGGCGGAAACCCCTACGGCCAGTACGGCAACGCCGGCCGCGGCGGCCGCGATGCAGCCCCCGGCGGGCTTGGCGGGCTTGGCGGCCTTGGCGATCTCGCCGGCCTTGACCTTGGCAAGCTCACCCAGGGCGGGCTTGGCGGTGGCCTCGGCATGCTGCTCGGCACCCTCC
>JAEEPQ010000046.1 GCA_016284885.1 Desulfovibrio sp. | reverse complement strand
CGGCATGCTGGCCAGCTGCCTGGGCTGCCGGCGCGGCCTGCGCGGGGGCAGCCTGGGGTGCCGGCGCTTCGATCGTCCCGGCGGGGGCGGTGTCGGCAAGCGCAAGCTCGGCCGGCTCGACGAAGCAGTCGTTCTCGTGGCCCTCGCCGGCATTGATATGGATGCGCAGGCCTTCGGGCGCCGACTTCATGGCGGCCGTCACGGGAATGAGGGCGATGCCCTCCCCGCTGGTTCTGGCCTCGGCAAGCTTGGCATTCGAGCGCTTGTTGAAGACCGTCACTGGGCAGTCCCTGGCCGGCGAGCTCTTGGAGAAGCGGCAGACCACGCGGAGCTGATCCGCCTCGACGACGGCGAAGATGTTGATGCGGTGGGCCATGGCGTCCTGGAAGGAAAGCAGGAGGACGGCCAGGGCGAGGAGCAGAAGCGGAGCGCGGCGGCAGATGGTGTGCATGGCGGGCCTTCAGCGGGATGAGGTGAAAAGTTCAGGGCTGGTGCGCAGGAGAAAGCCTGTGGTCAGCATGGTGATGAGGCCCTCGACGACCGAGATGGGCAGCTCAGCCACGCAGAGCGCCTTGGCGGCTGCCAGAAATCCTTCGTCCGTGGACCACAGGCATAGGGCAGTGAGCAGGGCCGCGCCGAAGACGGCGGCCCAGCCCGCCAGAAAGGCGGCGGTCGCGGAAAGGGCCTTGCCTCTGCCGAGCAGAGGGCGCAGGGCGAGGCCGACGACGACGGCCGGCAGGGCCATGTTCACGGTATTGCAGCCGAGCACCATGAGGCCGCCGAACTGGAAGAGCATGGCCTGGAGGAGCAGGCCTATGAAGATGGCGGGAAAGGCAGCCCAGCCGAGGACGAGCCCAAGCAGACCGTTGAGGAGCAGGTGCACGCTCGAGGGGCCCACGGGCACATGGACGAGCGAGGCAACGAAGAAGGCCGCGGACAGCATGGCCACGGTCGCGAGACGGGAGCTGGAGAGCCGGCGCAGGCCGAGCCAGAGTCCAGCCACGCAGACGGCGCCCCCGCAGGCAAGGACGGGGACGGAAAGGACGCCTTCGGCGATGTGCATGGGGAAAAGGCCTTTGGCCCCGCCGGGCGGATGCGGTCCCGGCGGAGCCTCGCATGGGAGTGGAAAACTAGCGCTTGGCCTTGACGGGCGCGGCGAACTGGGTCCAGAAGACGCCGCCGAGCTCGACGTCGCGGTCCTTGCCCTCGTGGGCTATCTTCGAGGGACCGTCGACCAAGGCCGCAAAGCCCCACCAGCCGGCGAAGGGGGCCGTGAAGGTGAACACGCCATTGGCGTCGGTCTTGACAACCTGGGTCACGAAGTAGTCGTTGGGCGCTTCGTACTTCTGGGTGCCGGAGCCGTTCCAGTGCTCGACCTCGACGTCGCACCCGGGAACGGGCTTGCCTTCGTGGAGCACGACGCCCTGGAAGACGCAGCCAGCGTAATTGGCAAAGGGACGGGTCAGCGGGACGATCTCGACGGGCAGGCCGAGGGGCTGGTCCCAGCCTTCCTCTTCCCCGAAGGCGGCCACCATGGTCTTGGTGTAGTGGATGATGAACTTGTCTTCAGCGGGCTCCCAATAGGGCTTAGGCGTCATGGCGAAGGCATAGACGCCGGGCTCGCCGAGCTTGTAGCTGGCCTGGGCGCCCTTCTTGCCCATGAAGGTCTTCTCCTTGAGCATGGGCAGGATGTCCTGGGCCTTGCCGTCGGCAAAGGCCTGGGCCTTCTCGATCTCGAGGTTCATGCCCTTGCCCTCGAAGGGATGGGCGAAGGCGAAGGTGAGCTCGATGGCCTGGTCCTTCTTGTCGAGAACGCAGCTTTTGGAGGGGATGAGCATGCCGAAGTGGGCATGGGCGGCCGTTGCGGAGAGGAAGATGGCGGCGCAGGCGCAGGCCGCAAAGAGCTTTTTCATGGGGCAGATCCTTTGAAGTCGGGGGTGGCGTTGTGGCGCCCAAGCGGGCGTCTGGCAGGGAAGGTAGCACTTTTTCAAAATGAATAGCAAGAAATGGTTGTGCGTCTCAGCGGGAAAAGGCCGTGGCAGGAGCTAGGTGGCAAGATGCTGTCAGGCAAGGATCACGATCAGCATCTATTCAGCAGATTCATGCCACGCTCACGCCGGCCCTGTCCTGCCCTGCGCGCCGGGCCTGGGCACCTCTGCCAGCGGATGGAAGGGGGCTGGCAGACCCCTTCCCTGGGCAGGTGGCAGCCGGCTCTTTCCGGGCTTTCCTGCCTTGCCAGGGCTGCGTTGCGCGCGGGCGCGAGGTCTAGACAGGGCCTTGCCAATGGAGCAAAATAGCAGAGACCATGGCGTGTGGCGCCTTGGCCAATGACCCGAGAGCGAGGTGAGCATGCAGATGGAACACGAAAGCTTCGACCACACGGAACTGAAGCCTGAAGTCATGGTCGTCGACGACCAGGAGATGAACCGCGAGATTCTGGCCGCGCTCATAGACGAAGAGTTCACGCCCGTCATGTGCAAGGACGGCATCGAGGCCATCGAGACGCTCAGGGCGCGCAAGCGCACCATCTCCCTCGTGTTGCTGGACCTGCACATGCCCGGCATGAGCGGCCAGGACGTCCTGCGTACGTTGAAGGCCGATCCCGAACTGGGCAAGATTCCCGTCATCGTCATGACGGGCGAGAGCGACGCCGAGATCGAGAGCCTCGAACTCGGCGCGAGCGACTTCATTCCCAAGCCCTACCCCAACGCCGGCGTCGTTCTGGCCCGCATGCGCCGCCTCATCGAGCTCTTCGAAGACAGGCAGATCATCCAGACCACGGAGCGCGACGCCCTGACCTCGCTCTTCACGCGCGAGTACTTCTACCGCTATGCGGAGCACTACGATCTGCGCCATCCCGATCTGAGCATGGACGCCATCCTCGTCGACGTGAACCACTTCCACATGATCAACGAGCGCTTCGGCAACGCCTACGGCGATGAAGTGCTCAAGCATATCGGCGCCAAGATTTCGGATCTGGTCTCAGCGCACGGCGGCCTCGCCTGCCGCCGCGGCTCCGACACCTTCATGCTCTACATTCCCCACGGCGCCAGCTTCAAGGAACTGCTCGACGCCGTGTCCGTCTCCCTCATGGGCGAGTCTGCCGGCTCGCGCGTGCGCCTGCGCATGGGCGTCTACGAGTCCGTGGACAGGACCATCGAGATCGAGCGCCGCTTCGACCGCGCCAAGATTGCAGCCGACACGGTGCGCAACAACGTCACCAACAACATCGCCTTCTACGACGCGGAGATGCACAAGAAGGAGCTCTACGACGAGCAGCTCATCGAGAATTTCCCCCGCGCCATCTCCGAGCGGCAGTTCAAGGTCTTCTACCAGCCCAAGTTCGATGTGTGGCCCGACACCCCCGTGCTCGACAGCGCCGAGGCGCTGGTGCGCTGGCAGCATCCCACCCTCGGCCTGATCAGCCCCGGCATCTTCATCCCCCTCTTTGAGGAGAACGGCCTCATCCAGGCCCTGGACCACTACGTCTGGCGCACGGCCGTGGCCCAGATCAAGGCGTGGAAGGATGCCTACGGCTTCACGATGCCGGTTTCGGTGAACGTGTCGCGCATCGACATGTACGACCCCGCCCTCATCGATACCTTGCTTGCCATCCTGGAGGAGAACGAGATCACCCCCAGCGAGCTCCATCTCGAAATCACCGAGTCCGCCTACACCCAGGATTCCAAGCAGATCATCGAGACGGTCGAGAAGCTCAGGGCGCTCGGCTTCAAGATCGAGATGGACGACTTCGGCACGGGCTACTCGTCGCTGAACATGATCTCCGCCCTGCCCATCGACGCCCTCAAGCTGGACATGATGTTCATCCGCACGGCCTTCGGCGAGCGCAAGGACACGCGCATGCTCCAGTTCATCATCGACATCGGCGACTACCTGGCCGTGCCGGTCATCGCCGAGGGCGTGGAGAACGAGGAGCAGCTCAACGCCCTCAAGGCCATGGGCTGCGACGTCGTCCAGGGCTACTACTTCTCCAAGCCCGTGCCCCCTGAGGAGTATGCGCGCTTCATCGAGGAGCGCATCGCCCAGGGCGAGGTGCAGACCTCCGCGGACTTGGCCCAAACGGGATCGCGCGAGAGGACGTCGCCCTACGCCAAGATCACCCAGGCCCTCGCCGGCGGCTTCGAGAGCGTCTACTACGTGGACATGGACTCAGGCAGCTACGTGGAATTCAACTCTGGGGGCAGCTACGAGGATCTGCAGATCCAGCGCAGCGGTTCCGACTTTTTCGCGGATCTGGCTGAAAACTGCCGCCGGGTCGTCTTCGGCCCCGACCAGGACCGCGTGATCAGCGCCTTTGCCAAGGAGACCGTCCTCGCCGAGCTCAGTGCGGGCGCAAGCGTCTCCCTGACCTACCGCCTCGTGATCGACGGCCTGCCCGTCTACTACAACACGAAGATTGTCCGCGCCGGATCCCACGACGCGCACCACATTGTCGTCGGCGTGAGCAACGTGGACGAGCAGGTCCGCCAGACCTGGCAGATCGACGAGGAGACCACGCTGAGCTTCAACAGCCTCTCCAAGGCGCTCTTCCGGGACATGGAGAGCATCTACTACATCGACCTCGAGACGGAGAGCTACATGGAGTTCGTCGCCAACGGCGACTACCGCGACCTCAAGCTCGAGATCACGGGTGAGAACTTCTTCGAGGAGGCGATGAAGAACATCCAGAGCGTGCTCTACGTCGACGACCAGGAGCGCGTGGCCCAGGCCATCCAGCGCGAGGCGCTCCAGCGGGCCCTGGCCGACAGGCCGGCCTACTTCATCGACTACCGCGTGGTGCTTGGGGGCAAGCTCATCTACTACCGTCTCAAGGCCATCTACGCCGATCCCGCCGATCGGCGCCACATCATCATCGGCGTGTCCAACGTCCACGGCCAGATAGCCGAAGCCCTGCTGCGCGAGGCCGAGCAGAGCCGGGCTCTGCGCATGGCGAGGGAGTTCGCCAACCGCGACGCCCTCACCGGCGTAAAGACCAAGAACGTCTTCGCCGGCGCCGAGGAGCAGTGGAACAGCCGCATCGCCAGCGGCGAGTCCGTTGCCTTCGCCGTGGTGGTCTGCGACGTCAACGGCCTCAAGAGGGTCAACGACACTCTGGGCCACAAGGCGGGCGACCAGCTCATCAAGGACGCGGCCGCCGTCGTCTGCACGACCTTCAAGCACAGCCCCGTCTACCGCATTGGCGGCGACGAGTTCGTCGCCGTGCTCAGCGGCGCGGACTACGAGGACCGCCTGGATCTCATCCGCAACATTCAAGAAAAGGTTGAACAGGCCGCCATGGAAGGCGGCGTGGTTCTCGCCTGCGGCATGGCCGAGTTCGATTCCATGGACAAGTGCTTTGCGGACGTCTTCAACAGGGCCGACCAGGCCATGTACGAAAACAAGAAGATGCTGAAGAGCGTCTACTAGACCCAAGGCCCGGCGGACATGAACGGAAGCGCAGCGGCGCAGGACAGGCCAGTCCTGAAGAAGTACATGACTCCGCTCGACGCATGGGCGGTCGCCTTTGGCGTCATCATCGGCTGGGGCTGCTTCGTCATGCCTGGCACGACCTTCGTGCCGCTGGCCGGCCCGGCCGGCGCGGCCGCGGCCCTGACCCTGAGCGCCCTTCTCATGCTCGTCATCGGCGCCAACTACAGCTATCTCATGTCGCGCCGGCGCGGCCTCGGCGGCGTCTACGCCTACGCCAAGGAGGCCTTCGGCACCGACCAGGCCTTCCTCTGCGCCTGGTTCCTCCTCCTCTCCTACATCTCCATCCTCTTCCTCAACGCTACGGCGCTCTACGCCATCTCGCGCCTCATCCTGCGCGACCTTTTGCTCTCCACGCCGAGCTACGTCCTGGCCGGCACCCCGGTCTACCTCGGCGAGGTGGCCCTCTCCGTCGCGACCCTTCTCGTCACGGGCATAGCCTTCATGATCCACAAGCCGGCCCAGCAGCGCCTGCAGACCGTCATGGCGCTCGTCCTGCTTGCCGGCATCGCCGTCCTCGGCTGCATGTGCCTGCCCCACCTCGATCTCAGGGCGGCCATGGAGGGTGGCACCGCGGAGGGCGGCACCCTCGTCGGCATGCTGGCCATCCTCGCCTTCTCCCCCTGGGCCTTCATCGGCTTCGACGTGGCCTGCATGGACACGGCCTACTTCAAGTTCTCTCCGCACCAGTCCGGGAGCGTCGTGGCCCTCTCCATCCTCGCCGGCGGCTTCGCCTACGTGGTGATGACGCTTGTGAGCATCACCGCCGTCCCCGACCGCTTCCTATGCTGGAAGGACTACTTCGAGGCCCTTCCCAGACTCGGCGGCATCGTCTCCCTCCCCACCTTCAACGGCCCCCTGCGCCACTGGGGGAATACGGGCCTGATCGTCGCCGCCGTCACGGCCTTTGCCGCCATCATGACCTGCGTCACGGGCTGCTACCGTGCCACCACCCGCATCCTCGCCGCCATGGCCGAGGACCGCATCCTCTCCAAGCGCTTCCTCAACACCTCCTTCTGCCTCGCCTTCGTCATGGGCGTCGCCGTGGTCATCTGCTTCACTGGCATGAACGCCCTCGACTGGTTCGTAGAGCTCGTGTCCCTCGGCGCCGTCGTCGGCTTCGGCTGCACCTCGGCTGCGGCCTGGCGCATGGCCCGCCGCAACGGCTGCCGGCGCATCGTGCTCACGGGAGCCGCCGGCGTCGTGCTCTCCGCCCTCTTCCTCGGCGTGCACCTGGTGCCCAAGTTCATCTTCTTCAGGACCATGAAGGCCGAAGCCTACATGTCCCTCGCCATCTGGTGCCTGCTCGGCTCCCTCTTCTACCTGCGGACCATGCTCCGGGCCCGGCCCCAGAAAGGCTCCGGCCTCGGCATTGCCAGCGTGGCCCTCTTTCTGGTCATGCTCTGCAGCCTAGTCATGTGGTACTTCCTGAGCCTGCTCGACATCATAGACGCGGACATCGCCCATCCGGCCATCGTGCACATGAGCGTCTGGTTCGTTGTTCTGACGGCCCTGGGCTTCGCGCTCATGCTCTACGTCCAGCACGGCTACCGCAGGGTGCACGCCAGGCTGGAGCGCGCCAGGATCCATGCCGAGGAGAGCAGCCGGGCCAAGAGCCAGTTCCTCTTCAACATGTCCCACGACATACGCACGCCCCTGAATGCCATCAAGGGCTTCGCCCAGCTGGCCTCCAAGGAGCCTGCCACGCCGCCCAAGGTCCAGGAGTACATCTCCAAGATCAACGTCTCCGGTGCACACTTGCTGGCCCTCGTGGACACCATGCTCGAGATGGGGCAGATCGAAAGCGGCAATCTCCACCTGCGCTGCGAGCCTGGCGACATCTGCGAGACGGTCAGGAATGCGGCAGCCATGGTGGAAGGGCAGATGGCGGCCAAGCAGATCAGCTTCAAGGTCCAGATCAACGTTGAGAACGGCGCCTGCATCTTCGACAACCAGCGCCTCCTGCGCGTGCTGATCAATCTGCTCGGCAACGCGGCCAAGTTCACGCCCGAGCGCGGCCACGTCCATCTCGTCCTCTCGCAGCGCGACCGCATCGGCGACGGCAAGCGGCGCTACAAGATCGCGGTCAGCGACAGCGGCATCGGCATGTCCAAGGACTTTGCGTCCAAGGTCTTCACCGCCTTCTCGCGGGAGCGCAGCTCCACCGAGAGCGGGATCGACGGCACGGGCCTCGGCCTGGCCATCGCCAAGCGCATCGTCGACGCCATGGGCGGCACCATAGGCGTCAGGACCGCGCCCGGCAGGGGCAGCGTCTTCACACTGCGCCTTGAATTTCCTGCGGCCAGCCGCCATTCGGAGCCCAGTCCGGAGTCCGCCTCGCCCTTTGCCGGCAAGCGCCTTTTGCTCGTGGACGACATCGCCATCAACCGCGAGATCGCCCAGGTTCTGCTCGAGGATCTCGGCTTTGCCGTCGATTGCGCCGAAAACGGCAGAGAGGCCGTGGACATGGTCGAAAAGTCGGGTGGCAGCTACAGCTGCGTGATCATGGACGTGCAGATGCCCGTCATGAACGGCTACGAGGCAACCCGCGCCATCAGGGCCCTGCCGGACAAGCGCCTTGCCTCCATCCCCGTGACGGCCCTCAGCGCCAACGCCCTCGACGATGACGTCAAGCAGGCCATGGACGCCGGCATGGATGCCCATATTGCCAAGCCGCTGGACGTTGCCGTCCTCTCCAGGACGCTCGCCAAGCTCATTGAAGGAGGCAAGGCCGCCTAGCCTGCCTCGCCCTGTCTCGCCCTGGCTGTCAAGGCCCGGGCCTCCGCCAAGGAGGGAGCCATGAAGAAAGACACCGAGAAAGCCCGAAAGGGTCTCAGCCTCACGACCAAGGCCGTCGTTGCCCTCTCCCTGCTCCTGCTGGCTGCAAACCTGCTGCTTGGCACCGTCCTGTCGCGCCAGTCCATGGAGGCCATGAAGTCGCTGCTCGAGCTGCGCATGCTCGACATCTCCAACACGGCCGCGGCCTTGATGGACGGCGACGTGCTCGGGAGCCTGCAGGCCTCGGACAAGGACACCAAGGGCTACAAGGAGGCTCTGCAGAGGCTCTCGATCTACAAGAAGAACATCGCCCTCGAGTACATCTACGGCATACGCGACATGGGCGACGGCACCTTCACCTTCACCATCGATCCCACCGAGGTGGATCCCGGCGAGTTCGGCGAGCCCGTCGTGTCCACCCCGGCCCTCCGCCAGGCAGCCAATGGCAGGGCTGCCGTGGACGAAAAGCCCTACACCGACAGGTGGGGCCGCTTCTATAGCGCCTACAGCCCAGTCTTCGACTCCAAGGGCAGGGTGTCCGGCATCATCGCCGTCGACTTCGACGCGGCCTGGTACGAGCAGCAGGCAAACAAGCAGAACTTCGCCATCATCGCCAGCTGCGTCGTCTCCATGCTGCTCGGCGCCCTCATCGTCCTGAACGTCACCATAGGCCTGCGCCGGCGCTTCAATGCCCTCACCGCCGACGTGAACGAGCTTGCCAGCGGCATCGATTCCCTGCTCGAGGAAATCGACCAGCCCGCTCGGGAGCCTGAGAAGGGAGGCAGAGCCGGCAAGGAAGGCAGGGCTGGCAAGGAAGGTAGTGATGCCGGCAATGCCGACGAGATCGGCCTGCTCTCCGGCCGCATCCGCTCCATGCGCGAGAGCCTCCAGAGCTATCTGCGCCATGCCCAGAGCCAGGCCTACAGCATGATAGCCGCCCTTTCCGCCGACTACCGCAGCGTCTTCTTCGTTGATCTCGAAAACGACACGGCCGTCTGCTTCCGCCGGGATTCCGAGCAGAGCTCGCTCCCCGACGCCATCAAGGAAGGCGACAGCTTCAGCTTCAGGCACAGCATCGAGCAGTACGCTCAGCAGTACATCGCCGAAAGCTACCGCAAGGGCTTCCTCAGGCTCTTCGAGCCCGGCTACGCCGAGGCGGCCTGTCGCCGCACGCCGGTGATCTCCTACCGCTACGTGACCACGCGGACAGGCAAGGAGACCTACGAGCTTGTCCGAGTCGCCTGCACGGGTCCCCGCCAGATTGGCGTGAGCTTCTCCGACGTGGACGCCGAGACCAGGCGAAGCATGGAGCAGAGCCAGGCCCTGCGCGTGGCTCTGGCCTCGGCCGAGGATGCGAGCCGCGCCAAGACCGCCTTCCTCTCCAGCATGAGCCATGAGATCCGCACGCCCATGAACGCCATCATCGGCCTCGACAGCATAGCCTTGAGCGAGCCGGATCTCGCCCCCAGCACGCGCTCGCACCTGGAGCGCATAGGTTCCTCGGCCCGCCACCTGCTCCACCTCATCAACGACATCCTCGACATGTCGCGCATAGAGTCGGGGCGCCTGACCATAGCCAGCGCCGAGTTCTCCTTCTCGAGCCTGCTCGAGCAGGTCAGCACCATGATCGGCGGCCAGTGCCAGGAAAAGGGCCTCGAGTACGAGTGCGAGGTCAGGGGCCGCATCAGGGACTACTACATCGGCGACGCCATGAAGCTGAAGCAGGTGCTCATCAACATCCTCGGCAATGCCGTCAAGTTCACGCCCGAGGGCGGAAAGATCAGCCTCGACGTCGAGCAGGTCGCCAGCTTCCAGGACAAGGCCACCCTGCGCTTCGTCATCCGGGACACCGGCATCGGCATGGACAAGGATTTTTTGCCAAAGCTCTTCAAGCCCTTCAGCCAGGAGGACGGCTCCGCCACCAGCAAGTACGGCAGCACGGGCCTTGGCCTTGCCATCACCAAGAGCATCGTCGAGCTCATGCACGGCAAGATCGAGGTGGCAAGCGAGAAGGGCAAGGGAACCGTCTTCACGGTGGTCGTGACCCTCGCCGAATCCTCGCGCACCCTTGCCGGCGACGCCGGCGAGACCTTCGATCCCAAGGATCTCAAGGTGCTCGTCGTGGACGACGACGATGTGGCCAGCGAACACGCCAGGCTCGTTCTGGGCGAGGCGGGCATCGAGGCCGAGACCGCCGGCTCCGGCCCCGAAGCGCTGGAGAAGGTGCGCCTGCGCCTCGCCAGGCAGGAGCCCTACTCCCTCATCCTCGTGGACTGGAAGATGCCCGGCATGGACGGCCTGGCCACCTCGAAGCAGATACGTACCCTCATCGGCGACCAGTCGACCATCATCTTCCTCACCGCCTACAACTGGGACGAGGTCAAGGACGAGGCCAAGGACGCCGGCGTCGACAGCTTCCTCTCCAAGCCCCTCTTTGCGGGCACGGTGATCGAGGAGTTCCGCAAGGTCCTCGCCACGCGGAACCTCTCCCACAGCGTTGCCGCGGATCCCGAGGTCCTCAGGGGGCGCCGCCTCCTGCTGGCCGAGGACAACGAGCTCAATGCCGAAATCATCCAGATGCTGCTGCAGATGCGCGACATGAAGGTGGACATCGCGGTCAACGGCCGCCTCTGCGTGGAGAAGTTCACGGCCTCGCCCGAGTGGCACTACGACGCCATACTCATGGATATGCGCATGCCCGAGATGGACGGCCTCCAGGCCACGGAGGCCATACGCGCCCTCAAGCGCGCCGACGCTGGACGCATTCCCATCATTGCGCTCACGGCCAACGCCTTCAACGAAGACGTGATGCACTCGCTGCAGTCCGGCCTCAATGCCCATCTTACCAAGCCCGTGGAGCCCGAGATGCTCTACAAGACTTTGATTGCCTTCCTCTCCCGCTAGGCGTCCTTTCCTGATTCCTGCACCGCGAGGGCATCCCGCGTTGACGGGTGCCGGTTCGATGCAAGGACGTGTCTATGAAAGCTTCTCCGACTTCTTCCTCCCGCCGGCGTCTAGGGCTGACGGGCAAGGCCGTCGTCATTCTGTCCCTGCTCCTGCTGCTCGCCAACCTCATGCTCGGCGGAGCGCTGATGTACCATTCCAAGCAGGCCATCAGGAGCCAGGTGGACAAGCGCATGCTCGAGGTGGTGTCCACGGCCGCGGCCATGCTGGACGGCGACACCCTCGATCAGATCCGGGACGCTAGCCAGGAGAACCCGCACTACCAGACGGTGCTGACCAAGCTTACCTACTTCCAGGACAACATCGATCTCAAGTACATCTATGTCGTCCGCGACATGGGCAATGACCGCTTCAGCTTTATCGTCGATGCCGACAGAATTGACCCTGCCTACTTCGGCGAGATCCTCCAGCCCACCTCCGACGCCCTGCGCTCGGCGGCCAGGGGCAAGCCTGCCGTGGAGGTCATCGACAAACCCGACCGCTGGGGCACCTTCTTCAGCGCCTATGCTCCGGTCTACAACGCCAGAGGCAAGATTGCCGGCATCGTGGGCGTGGACTGGGAGGCCTCCATGTACAACGTGGAGGTGGCCAGGGAAGCGGGCGTCATTCTAGCTAGTTGCCTGGCGTCCCTCTTCATCGGCTCCTTCATCGTCCTTCTTGCCACCGCCAGCCTGCGCCGGCGCTTCAAGACGACCACGGCCGAGCTGGCGGACCTCTCCGGCGGCATCGACAGCCTTATGGAGGAGCTGGCCCTGCAGAGCGGTCCGCCGGCGCCCAAGGAAGCGCCCCAGGACGGCGACGAGATAGGTCTCATCACCGATCGCATTCGGGCTTTGCGGGAGCATGTGCAGAGCAGGCTGCTCCATGCCCAGACCCAGTCCTTGAGCATGATAGCCGCCCTTTCCGCCGAATACCGCAGCATCTACTACGTCGATCTCGACAAGGACGAGGCCGTCTGCTACCGCGCCGACGCAGCCAAGTCCAGATGGCAGGCCGGCGAGACCTTCCCCTTCGGCGAGGCCCTTAGGGAGCACGCGGAGCAGAGCGTTGCCGGCGATTTCCGCGAAGGCTTCCTCAAGCTCTTCGAGCAGGCCGCCTCCGGATCGGCCCAGGAGGACAGGCCAGTGCTTGCCTACCGCTACCAGGAAAGCCTGCGCGCCGGCAGCGGCTTCCAGCTGGTGCGCGTTGTCCGCGCCGGCCCCAGAGAGCTTGCCGTGGGCTTCTCCGACGTAGACGCCGAGACAAAGCGCTCCATGGAGCACAGCAAGATCCTGCGCGAATCCCTCATGGCAGCGGCCGAGGAGGCCAACCGCGCCAAGACCGCCTTCCTCTCCAGCATGAGCCACGAGTTCAGGACGCCCATGAACGCCATCATCGGCATAGGCGACATCGCCAAGGACGAGCCCGGCATCTCCGACACCATGCGCGGGCGCCTCGGGCGCATGACCGGCGCGGCCCGCCAGCTGCTCCAGCTGCTCGACGACATCCTCGACCTCTCCCGCATCGAGTCCGGCGGGATCACGCTGGAGTCCGCCTACTTCTCCCTGCGCGAACTTGTCTACCGCGTCTCTGCGGCCGCTGAGGCCCGGTGCCGAAGCAAGGGCCTCGAGTACAGCCTTGAGGTCAGCGGCGTACTATCGGACAGCGTTCGGGGCGACGGCGCCAAGCTCGAGCAGGTGCTCGCCAGCCTCCTGGACAACGCCGTCAAGTTCACGTCTCAGGGCGGCGCCGTCAGCATGAAGGCTGAAGCCGAACTCCGGTTCAGGAACCGGCCCGCCGTGCGCTTCACGGTGCGGGACACGGGCATTGGCATGGACGAGAGCTTCCTGCCCAAGGTCTTCGTGCCCTTCTCCCAGGAGGACGGCTCCAGCACCACGACCCAGTACGGCAGCACGGGCCTCGGCCTCGCCATTGCCAAGCGCATCGTCGATCTCATGCACGGCACCATCGAAGCCGCCAGCGCCAAGCACAAGGGCAGCGTCTTCACGGTGACCGTGCCGCTGGGCGAGGAGGAAGCGCCGGAACGTGGCGACCCCGATCCGGATGCGGCAGGCGTGGCATCCCGCAAGGACGGCGATGCCGGCACCCTCGCCTTCGAGGGCCGGCGCATCTTGCTTGCCGAGGACAACGCCATTAACGTCGAGATAGTCCAGATAATCCTGGAAGGACGCGGCTTCGACGTGGACGTGGCCGCCAACGGCAAGATCTGCCTTGAGAAGTTCAAGGCCTCGCCTGAAGGCCACTACGATGCCATCCTCATGGACATGCGCATGCCGGAGATGGACGGCCTTGAAGCAACGGTGGCCATACGCGCCCTGCCCCGCGTCGATGCCAGGCAGATTCCCATCGTGGCCCTCTCGGCCAACGCCTTCAGCGAGGACGAGGCCAGGTCCATCCAGGCCGGCCTCAATGCCCATCTCGCCAAGCCCCTCGATCCGGAGCTCCTCTTCCAGACCCTCGGCAATCTGCTCCTGCGGACGCCCCAGAAGGGCTGAGAGGCGGAATAGATCCCGCCCAAGCCGCAGGCTGCGTCCGTGGCCTGGACTGAGCCAAGCAGGCAGAGTAAAAACCCGGCGCCCCGGCAGTTTCATCCAGCCGGGGCGCCTGCACTGTGCGGAGCCTGCCGGTCGCGGCACGGGAGTCCTGCACGGTCCCCGCCTTTCCTGCAGTGCGCCGCAACGAAAATCGCCCCGGCAGGATGCGCAAGCCTGCCGGGGCGGAAAGGTCGGCAAAAGGACGCCTGGGGCTATTCGCCGGGCACGGGCATGGTCACCGCGCCCTGGGGCAGAACGGCGACCTTGGCGCCGGGATGGGCGCCCAGGAAGTCGTCGTAGAACTGCTGGACGTCCTCGACCTTTTCGGCGAAGAGCTTATTCGTGTCCGCGACCGACAGGGAGGACAGGAAGAAGAGCTTCCTGTGGACTGCCACCTTGGCGAAGGCGTAGGCCTTGTGGCCGCCCATGACGAAGTCCTTCTTGATGGCAACCATGATGTCCGCGGGGGAGAGGCCCTTGTCTAGCCAGTCCTCGAAGACCTTGTTGCCCAGTCCCTTGGGGCACTCGGCGAGCATGAGGACGCTGGCGCCGTCCTTGGTGATGCGGTCGCCGTGGTCCACGGCCTTCTGGGCCTGGTACATGTTGACGTCGCGGGGGTAGCCGGAGGCCGAGACGATGCACAGGTCCACGGGCTCGTCGAAAGGCACCGCGAACATGGCGTTGGAAACCTCGCAGCAGGGGTACCAGGCCTCCTCGAGGTCGCCGGCAGAAAGGTAGAGGGGTCTGGTCTCGTCGTCGACCACGGCGTTGAAGATGAAGTCGAGGCCTGCCTTGCGGGCTGCCCAGATCATCTCCTGGCTGATGGGGTTGAGATGGATTTCCGGCATGTCGTCCATGACTTCGAGCATGCGGGCGTGGTTCTTCTCCACGGTCTCGAAGTCGGCGACGCCGGGAAGCACGGACTTGCGGCTGCCTGAGAAGCCGGCAAAGTAGTGGGGCGCCACCACGCCGAGGCTGAGCTTGAAGTCGGCGTCCATGACGATGCGGTTGATGCGCAGGGGGTTGCCGCAGGGAAGCTTGCCGAGGTCAACCATCTCGCTGTTCTTGGCGTCGTGGTTCACGAAGCGGAAGCGCTCCACCATCGCCTTGCCGTAGGTCTTCTCGTCGAGAGCCCTGTCCTGGGGCTTGTGGAGGCCCGTGGCCACGACGAAGGTGATGTGCTCGTCCGGAATGCCGGCTTCGGCGAAGGCTTCCAGCAGGGGCGGGAAGAAGACGTCGTAGGGCGTGGGGCGGGTTTCGTCGTTGACGATGACGACTAGGCTCCGAGGCTTGCGCTCCTTCAGCATCTCCACCAGAGGCGGGGTGCCGACGGGATGCTTGAGCGCCTCCCTGGCCGAGGCCAGCGGATCCTCCAGCAGCTTGGGCTGGTTGGGCAGGTAGACTTTGGTGGAGCCGTCGTCGCGGATGTTCAGCGGGATGTATCCGGTGCCGTACGGAAGCTGCAGCAGGGCCATGGGCGTCTCTCCTCTGCCAGGGACCGGTGGCGGAGGCCCCGCCGGTGCCGGCCGCTGGGAAGTGCGTTAGGGATGGGGCTGAGGGCGCTCTGGGCGCTCCGGCCACGTTCTTTTTTGCCTTTTTCCACATCCCGGTCAAGCTAAGGGCATGCGGGGAGCACTCAGCCGCGGAGCGCCCTGCCCTTGGCATTGCGGCGCAGGAGGCGCGCTGTCTTTGGCGGCACTGTGGACCAGCCTAAGCCAAGAAACCTTGGGCTCAGTTTTACGCAGCAGGCACATGTCGGGTCTGCGCCATAGAGGATATGCCCGACCCCGGAGAGGGAGCTCATGTCCGACATCGCCGAGAACACCTTCATCTTCTTCGACACGGGAGGCAGGAAGCCGGAGCGCTTCTAGCACGCCTCTGTCCTGGGGCTGATCGTGGACTTGAAGGGGCGCTACGAGGTCGTCTCCAACCGCGAGAGCGGCCTTGGACGCTGCGACGTCATGCTCTTTCCCCTGCGCAAAGGGGAACGCGGCATCGTCATCGAGTTCAAGGCCATGCGTCCGCGCAAGGAAAAGCGCCTTGAGGACACCTGCGCCAGCGCGCTCAGCCAGATTGCGGAGAAGCGCTATGCCGACGCCCTGGCGGCCCGGGGCGTTGCCCGCAGTGCCATCTACGCCAACGGCTTCGGGTTCAGGAGCAAGGAGGTGCTGATAGCAGGCGGAGCCTGTCAGCGCAGGGCCTCAAACTGGAAGCCTGCTGGGGGGGCAGGTTCCAGTCTTCCTGAACAGCGACTTTCACCGCGTGCCTTCCAAGGACAGGTGTGGCTGAGCCCCCTCAAGCAAGGCGGAAGGAACAATTTCTTCTG
>JAEEPQ010000252.1 GCA_016284885.1 Desulfovibrio sp. | reverse complement strand
GACGGTCCCTCATGCGGTGAATTGTCCGCCTTCCCTTCTTGCGCTTTTTGGCAGGCAGGGGACAAGACGGCCTCCTTTCGCAGTTATGCGCCCTTCGCTTGTCCCAGGCTTGCGCATCGGGCTACTCCCTGAGGCAGCCGGCATGGCTGGCCCGCACGGGCCTGCCGTGCGGCCGTAACGCCATCATGGGAGGAAAGGGCGCCCGCCTTCGGGAAACGGCATTCCCGCAAGAAGCCGTTTCCCCGGCGAGGCACCCGCACACCGCTATGACAACTCACCCCACCCTGCTTTCCGACGCGTGCAAGGCAGACATGAACCGCCTTGGCGTCTCAGCCCTGATGCAGGGCATTCTTGCGCGCAAGTCCTGCCGGGATCTCGCCCCCCTTGCCCTCGCGGCGCCCGACATCGACAGGTTCTACACCATGCCCTTTCCAGCCAGGCTCAACCCGCTTTTCTGCGCCATTCTGACTGGCCAGCCAGCCCAGACGGAGCTTCTGCTCAACCTGGGAGCCAGGCTGGACGTCCGCGACATGCAGTGGAACACGCCTCTGCACGCAGCCTTTCTGGCGCGCCAGCCCGACATCGTGGGCATGCTGCTCGATCGCGGCGCTTCCCTGCTCTTCCACAACGCCCGCCACAAGCTGCCGGCCAGCATGCTCCAGAACGCCTTCGGGCGGGGCGATCCCGTCTGGGACGCCGTCCAGCGCCGCATGGTGAACCGGCCTGCGGACGAGTGCTCCGACCTTGAGACGGCAGGCGAGAAGTTCCATGCCGACCGCCGCCACGGCATCCGCACGAGCATCGACCGCAACGGCAACAGCGTGCTGCTCCGCAGCTGCGCGCTCTACCGCCTGGCCGACAGAATGATCTTCTGGATCAGGGACGGCGCCGACCTCTTCACGTCCAACGTCAACGGCCAGACGGCGCTCCACTGCGCCGTTGCCAGCCAGAACCACCTGGCCAAGCTCAAGGCGGTGCCCCTGTCCGCCATGAAAGAGCTCGTCAACGTTCCCGACGCCTGCGGGATGACGCCCCTGCACTACGCCCCCAGCCGCGAGACGGCCTCTTTCCTCATCCGGCACGGCGCAGACATCGAGGCCTCCGACTGCTGGGGGCGCACCCCCGTATGCACGGCAGCCAGCGAGCGCATCCGCCTCTACCTCGCCAAGCTCGGCGCCAATCTCCGCGTGCAGGCCACGGACGGGCGCACCCCGCTCCACTTCGCCCTTGGCGAAGGCTGCACGCCCTTTGCCGCCAGGGAGCTCCTCCGGCTCGGCGCCGACGCCGGCGTACCCGACGCCTTGGGCAACACCCCGCTCCACTACGCCGACAGCCCGAGCCAGGCCGCCGTTCTCATCGACACGGGCGGAGCCGACCCGACCCGGCACAACAAGCACGGCGAGACGCCGTTCGACTACCAGCGGCGGATGAAGGGAAGCGGCGCATCCGTTACCCGCTTCCTGCGCGGCAAGGCCAGACCTGGGGCCAGCCCTCGTCTCTAGCCCGCCCGCTGTTCGTCCGCAGGGCCATGCGCCGCCGCGCGCGGCGCAGTCCGCATGGCCCTGCACCGGCAATGCTGCCCGCAAGCATCGCACAACCCTTGCCGTGGCGAAAGGCACAGATTACAATATTATTGAAAAACAACAAAAAAATAAGAATATTTGTATACTACATATTTATATATGTTCTATTTTAACAGTAAAGTTCATCGTATAATGGTAAAATTAAAGACTAAAACAACTCTTGCACTGTTGTTCTTTGCTCTTGGACTGCAAAATTATCTGATATTGAACACAGCGACAGCTAAACGCGTGCCTGCATGAAGCGCCAGGCCACGTCCTCCGGCATGCCGGCCCAGGCACAGAAGGCCTTGGCGTCCACGCCTCTGCCCACCCAGGGCGCCAGACTGAGCGCCGCCTCCGCATGGGCCTGGGCCTGGCGATGGGCATGGGTCTCGGCAAAGACCTGCACGTGCGAGGCCATGAAGGCATCGGCTGCATAGCTGGGCCACTTCGCGTAGAAGCCCCATGCCTTGTCCTCCAGCGCAGGCGAACGGAGCGCCTCGACGCGCCCCTCTTCCAGCAGGCTTTCCCAGTGCGCCGTGCGCCAGCGCTCTGCTTCGCTGGCCGCGGCATCCGCAGCCGCCTCGGCATCCGCGTGCTTCCTGCCAGCCGCCTCCAGACGCTCGGCCAGCGCTTCGCGCCAGCACGCCCGCTCCTCCTCCAGCGTCTTCAGCCCTCGACTGACGACATGCCTGAAGGACATGCCCTTCAGCCAGCGCCGCTTGCGCCGGGCAAGGTCTTCTTCGCTGGCCACGGCCTCCGGATTCCCCTCTACGCATCCTTCACCCCGGCTGTCACTCCACAAGCGCATGGCCTCCTCTCTGGCCATCCAGCCGCCGCCCGCCGGTTCGGCCGGTTCCGGTTCCATGGAAGGCAGGCCGGCGACCTCGGCGACAAGCGCCAGAGGAAGATGCATGGTTTCAACGACGTAGCCCATCACCCTCCTGCGCGTCCCCTCATCGTCTTTGCTGACCCTGATCCTCAGCAGAATCTCGACTGCGGCCTTGCTTCCGCCCAGGGCATAGTTCGTTGCATATTCCTTTGCGTACCTGCGCAGGGCTGCCAGCTTGCGCGCGTCCACCGCGATGTCGGCGTACGTTCTCCCCCATCGCCGCTCCATCGCCGCAAGATCCACCTTCTCGAGTGCCTCGTCCATGCCCTGCTCAAGCAGGCCGGCAAAGCGGCTGGCCAGACAGGCGCGGGCTTCCATGGCGACCAGGAGCACGGCCTTGCCGACCTCCTCCGGCTGAAGCGCATATTTCTCCAGCCAGCTGGCCTCGTTGCTGGCGAGCCAGGCTTCGACCGCGCCGTTCTCCCTGTCTCCAAAAAGGCTCGCCTCGTCCATGATCTCTCTGCGGATTATCCATTCCTCATCCATGCAAGTCCTCCTTCGCGACGCAGCCACAAGTTCACGCCAGTTCCGCAAGCCGCGCCGGCGACGCTTCGCTTCTGCGCCCTCTCGCGCCGCCAGGTCCGCTCCAGAGGGCACGCCTG
>JAEEPQ010000045.1 GCA_016284885.1 Desulfovibrio sp. | reverse complement strand
CTGAAGCCACAGTCGAGCGCCTTCTCGCCGGGCACCTCGCGCACCAGCGCGTCGTCAAGGCGGTAGGCGCCAAGCGCGGCGTCTCCGGCATAGGCCGTGTCGTCATCGACGTCCATGAGGACCATGTTGTTGTTGGGACGATTGGCAAAGCTCTCCGTGACGGGACTGGGCACCCACTCGTTGGAGTAGCGGTAGGTTGTGGCGGACGTCTCGCCCCCCTTCTTGGACTGCTCGCTCTCCTCGTGCTCCACCGTCTGGTAGAATTCGGCGCTGCGACGCAGGGCGAGCCCCTTGGCCGCCACGCCGGGGAACAGGGGATCCTTGACGCCGGCCTTGGTTTCGGCCCGGCCGAAGGCGTGGACCAGCTTGGCATCGAAGGAAGGATCGACGCTGGCAACGGAGGGCAGATCCACGGCAACGCGCTCAGCCTCGCTGATGGCATCGCCGACGCTCACCGTGCGGCCTTCGTTCCACCAGAGCAGTCCCGTGCCTCCAAGGAAGAGGACGATGCCGATAACGGCAGTCAGTATCTTCTTCATGACGCAGTCTCCTGAGTGAATCCCCGCCTTTCCGGAGCAGGGGCTGAGTTTCTCTGATGCGGAAAGCGCTTGATGCGCTCCACCAGCCCCGCAAGACTAGCACTGCCCGCTTCGGCAGGGAACGGGCAGCTGGACATGCCTCCTGGTCGGAACGCCGCAAAAGCCCCCCCGACGCCTTGGGCCAGAAGGGGGCGGAACTGCAGCAGGAAGCACGCCGCGACAGGAAGGGAGAAGCTGCCGGACTCGACAGCGCAAGGTTCCGGCCACGCTTTGGCGGAGGGATGCAGGGCGGATGCCCCTGCAGCAAGCTGCGGCTGGACGGCCTGGGGCGGTCTCTTCGGCATGGCCGACGGCCAGGGTGCCTGCGTCTCCCCGGACAGCTGGTACAGCACGTGCTGCGGTCTCGTGGACGGCAGGGACAGCTTTTTCGGCAACGGCCTTGCGCCGGGCTTCGGCCCCGCCCTGACATCTAGCCGCTTCGAGGGCGACGGGTGCCAGGACGCGGACGGCAGCGCCAAGGAACTCCTTCTCGGCGTGCACGGCGCCTATGTGCCTGATTTCCGGGAGAGGACAGCCTGTCCGGCGCCGTGCCCTTCGGCTTCAATGCAGTCCTCATGCAACGCGCGGTCAACGCCGGCGCCAGGCGCGATATTCTAATTGCTCTGCTCTTCCTTTGCTGATATGCCTACTTCATCTTCCCCCCAAAAACCTGGAGGCAGCCCATGCTCTGGAGCAAAACCCTTTTTTCTGCATTGACCCTGTCCCTTCTCCTCGGTGCCGGAGCGGCCGGCGCCGCCACCAAGAATCCCGTTGTCAAGGAGGTCGAAAACAGGGGCGAAATCGACCAGATCAAGTGCGACGGGATGGAAGATGACGAAGTGCGTGTCGGGGACACGATCAACTTCTACGTCTCCTTCACTGCCGACAGCAAGGCCAAGGCACAGGTGACCGGTGTCCACTACTGGTTCTGGTCCGACATTGACTACAATAGCGGCGATCCGGGCATCGCCTTCGAGCCGACGAAGGAGTTCAAGAACGGCGACGGCATCGTCCATAACCAGACCCTGAAGCTGATGCGCTCCACCGACTACGTGATCCGCGTAGCCCCTGAAAAGCCGTCCAAGGAGAACATCATCGTCAAGTACGACGTCGCCTTCCAAACCTTCAATGCCGACGGCTCGCTTTCCCCGCAGGAGGAGCATACTGTCCAGTGTGTCCGCTACCGCGTCCTGCCCCAGAAGCAGAAGTAGCGGCTTCACGCAGTCCCATCCTCCCGCCTGCGGCAGAGCGGAGTTCCCGGACTGCCCGCGCCACGACTGTCGCTGCATGAACGGGAAAGGCGGATCCCGCCGGGAGGGGAAGAACTGGGGGACCTCTTAACGACAGGAAAGCCCCGCACCTCTCCTGCGCTGGGGGAATGCGGGGCCTTCCTCGTTCCTGCCCTGCAAAGGGGCGTCCGCGCGCGTCGCCTCTTCGCCTGCCTGCGCAGAGACGCATGCTCTGCTCTGCCCTGGCCTTTCACGATCCGCCAGGAATTTGGGGCTGGCCTGCCTGCTTGACCGACGAGGCGCCAGCGGCGGCCCTGGCCGAACGGGAGTCGCCCCCTGCCCTTCCGGTGCCGCCCCACACGGCATCCGAAGCGACAGGGCACGAAAATGTATAGACCTTCTTCATAGGATACCGGACAGCAAGGCTGTCCTGCACACTGTTCACGGCCAGATTCTAAGGAGGCAAGCATGAGCATATCACGTCGAGGCTTTGTCAAAGGCGCGGCCGCAGCCGCGGCCGCGGCCAGGGCAGGCTTCGTTCCCAGCGAGACAAACGCGGCCCCCGCTCCCGCTTCCGGCGGCGAAATCTACATCCCCTATGCCGACCGCCGGGGGCCGGAGGCGGACGTCTGGTTCACGCGGGACCTTTCTGCCAAAGGGCTGCGCGCCGTCTTCGCCAAGGTGGCCGGCGCGCTCAAGGGCAAGGTCGCCGTCAAGCTCCACACCGGCGAGAAAAACGGCCCCAACATCATCCCCCGCCCCTGGGTGCAGGAGCTGCTGGCCCACGACCTGCCGGGCGCGGCCATCGTGGAGACCAACGCCTACTACGCAGGCGACCGCGACACCACGGCCAAGCACCGCGAAACGCTGCGCGTCAACGGCTGGTCCTTCGCGCCGGTGGACATCCTCGACGAGCACGGCACGGCCATGCTGCCGGTCAAGGGCGGAAAATGGTTCAAGGAAATGAGCGTCGGCAAGGGCCTGCTGGCCTACGACTCGCTGCTCTGCCTCACGCACTTCAAGGGCCACGCCATGGGCGGCTTCGGCGGCTCGGACAAGAACCTCGGCATAGGCTGCGCCGACGGCCGCATCGGCAAGGCCATGATCCACACCCGCAAGGGCGAAGGCCAGTGGAGCATCACGGCAGAGGAGTTCATGGAGCGCATGACGGAATCGACCAAGGCCACGGTGGACCGCTTCGCGCCGCATGCCGCTTTCGTGAACGTCCTGCGGAACATGTCCGTCTCCTGCGACTGCGAGGGCGTCCACGCCCAGCCTGTCGTCACGCCCAACATCGGCATCGTGGCCTCGCTCGACATCCTGGCCTGCGACCAGGCCTCGGTGGACCTCGTGATGGCCCTGTCCGAAAAGGACCGCGCGGCCCTCGCCGAACGCATGTCCAGCCGTCACGGCTTCCGCCAGCTTACGTACATGAAGGAGCTCGGCATGGGCTGCGACCGCTACCGCCTGCTCGACATCGACAACGGGGATGCGCCCATCCAGCTGAAGGACGCCGTTGCCGGCGTCAAGCCCTTTGCGGGATAGGCGCCGAGCCGGCTCCTGCCCTCCCCTGCTTCAGATTCGCGCCGTCTGCCTTCCGCCGATCCGGCGGAGGGCGACATCTTCTGAGGCCGAACACGGAAGCGGCCGCGTCCGGCACCATGTGCATCGTCTTCATCGGGCTCCCGGCCCAGAAACGACGTCGAAGATCTCCATAGGAACCATGGACTTCGCGAAGATGGCTGCGCCCTCGCAGAAGAACGGGGTCTGTGGCTGGCCTTGGAAATTCGCTCTGCGGTCTTCGCCTTCGCCAGCGCCATGGCTGCCTTCGGTGCCGAGGCATCGGCGGCTTCGCCCGCGCTGGCGCCGGCCAGGGGCGCTCGGGCGAAGTCTGGAAGAAGACGGGGCTGGCGGCGGCGCAGCACCTCTCCGCAGGCACCTGCACAGGGACGCCCCGGGGCGATGCTTTGGGCCGTCTCTGCGTCTGCCTCTTCCGGCATGGAGCTCGGAAGGCATGGATGTCGTTGCAGGCGTCCTGGCGCGCTTTGGGTCGCCTCTTCGAGCTCGAGGTCGGTCCTGGAGAAGGCAGGGCTACCAGCTTCCCCCTGCCCAGCCCAGAGCTGCGGCGGCGAGAGGCAGGCCGTCCACGGCGACGGGAGAGGGACGCTCTTCGTGGGCATCGGCGACTGGTGCCGGAGCGCCTTCGGGATGCCGTGCAGGCGGGCGCCGGTCCAGACCTGTCCGGAGATGCCGGAGACGAAGAGGATGGGCACAGGCCCTCGGCCAGCAATGCCAAGGCCGCAAATGGCGGGCGATCCGGCACGATAGTGGGTCTGGGGTGGTTCCTAGGCTGGAATACCCATAGAACTAGTTGTAATTGTTAAAAATTTTATTAGGTTTGGATCTCTCCTTCTCCGCCACAAGTCTCTTCAAACCGCCTCAAGCGCAAGCAAGAAGCGGTTTTTGATCGACCTTTTTTGGCAAATGACGGCAACAACCTCCAGTCGCCCGCACCGCATAGTTGCTGAGGAGGTGACGGGGCGAAACGTCTCCAGCGACGGTCTCCTGGCCAGCGCCGCCGTCTCTTTCGGCGGCTGGCTGCACCTCGACGGCAGGGCATCGGCACCGTCCTGCGCGGAGACACCGTCCTGCGCGCGGAGGCGCCGTCTTCAGCGCCATCGGAGCCGTCCTTAACGTCTACAACCGCCTTGATGCCGTGGAGCAGACCGCTGGAACGTCGTGGCTGGCGTCCGGCACCCCGCTGACCATTTCGGGAAAGTCGTGGGCTTCCGGCTTCGCCGTTTCCGCTTTGGCCGGCCTGCTGGCCTTCTCGGGCGCTGGCGCACGGCTGAAGAGCCTTTCGTTCAGAAAGAACACAGCAATTTCCTTCGACATCGGCAAGATGCGGGCGGGGACGAACACCGTGCTCGAGACAGCGACGAAGAACAGGCAGAAGACTGGGCCCTTCTCCGTGACCGTCGCGGCCCACCAGCAGAGGGGAAGTTGCGGCATTACGCAGAAACTGGTGCAGGCGCGGAACACGGTTTGGACCATCGGCATGGGCTCCGCCGTTCTCGGTTCGCCCTTCCTCGACGGCTCGGCTTTTCGAAGAAGAGCGTGACCTGCATGCACCATGGGGGTGGCGAAGAACAAAATCACCCTGCCCCTCGCGCCGCGAAGGCCGGAATGACGCTGAAGGCTGCAGCCTCCGGCGGGGATGTCCGCGTCACGGCCGAGACTGCGCCTTGTACGGCAAGGAGAAGCTGGGGCAGGACGGGATCGCGAAGATGGCGGGCACGCGGGTTGGAGCCCGCCTTGCCGGCGGACTGCAGTCCGTTACGGGCGTGCGGCGCGTGCCGGAGCCGGTTGCTTCGCCAGCACGAAGACTTCGAGATTGTTGTCGTCGCAGCTCTCGTTCACCAGATACCTGCCGTCCTTGAAGTGCCAGCCAGAGCCGAGGCCGTGGTCCTCGATGACGCAGACGATGTTGTCTATCTCCCAGATGCCCGACAGCTGCCTGTCGAAGTACCGGCCCTTGACGCTGCCGTCCTTCCTGAAGGTCATGAACTTGGCCTTGCTGACCGTGGCGCAGGCTTCGGCGGGCGTGCTCCTGCCCCTGGTCGTGCATTCGTGAAAGGTCAGGGTGTCGGTGCCGCGTTCGCTGAAGAGCTCGGCAAAGCCGGCGGCGCCAGTCGCGGCCTCGGAAGGCGTGCCCAGGGCGAAGCCCGCCAGGGTCAGGACTGCAAGCGTGCGGTTCATGGATATGCATCCTTTTCAAGAATCTGGAAGACGGGATTCCCAGGAAGTGGCAGACAGGCCAGAGCTCCTGCCGCGACATGCCGTGCCATCTTCACCTTCAGTGAGCAAGAGCGCAAGAGGATGGGGGCTGCAGAGACGGATCGGGCCTGCGGGAGAAAGCCTTGGCTTGAGGCCAGGCCCGAAGGCCTTCATGGCAGGAGGGCGCCGGCAAGGCCGAAGCTGGAGCCTGTCCACTGGGGCTTTGCGCATGTTATCCATGTTGCCGTGAAGTGGCTCACTTGGCAAGACAAAAATCCGAGACTTTTTTAAGGCGCACAGCTGGCATCGGCCTGGGCAGACAAGCCCTTCCTTGAGTCGAGACTGTGCGCGATGTCGACAAGCAGGCAGGGCTTTCAGAGCCTCGCCTGCGGGAAAGCCGGCAACGCCCAGCAGAAGAGCACGGTGCCCGGCTGGGCATGGAGACGCACAGCGTGATCTTCGCCTCCGTCGGCGCCATGGAGGCCTGCGTTCTAGACAAGGGGACGCGACAGGTTTACCTCAAAGGCGACGCGTCCGTCCCTGCGCTCCAGCATGCCAAGTCCCGGCTTGGACAGCGATGCAGGCGGAGTCCTTCTGCGATGCCAAAGGAGGAAAACATGACGAAACAAACTCTTGCCTGCCTGCTGGCGTTCCTGGTCCTCTGCGCCATGCCGCATGCCGTCCCGGCGGCCTCGCCCGCCTCTCCGCAGGCCTTGCAGGGCACCTGGGTGTGCTCCAACGGCCAGCACAGCATGACCTTCACGTTCCAGGGCGACAGCTGCACCCTGCGCGTGGACAGCATGCAGATGGCAGGCAGATGGATCCTTTCCGGAACTCAGCTGCGCGTGCAGTTCCAGAACGGCAGCACCCAGAGCTGGCACTGCGCCATGGACGGCGCCGACCTCGTCCTCGACGGGAACATGCGCTTCAGACGCCAGGGCATGCCGCCCCTAGGGCCGAACGGCACCGGCCAGCAGAGCCCGCTCGAGGGCGCCTGGACGGCCCAGATCCCGCAGGGGCAGATGGTCTTCCAGTTCCAGGGCGGCCGCTACGCATCCTTCCTCAACGGCCAGCCCATCGAGGAGGGCACCTTCGCCTACTTCCCCGACGGTCGCCTGCAGTTCCAGGTGACCGCAGGCAGGAACGCCGGTCAGCGCGGCGAGAACCGCATCGTCATGCAGGGCCAGTCCTTTTCCATGTACGGCCCCAACGGCGCCTTCTTCACCTTCACCCGCATGACTGCGCCCCAGCCCCAGGTCCAGCCCGGCCCCGGCGCCACACCCATCGAAGGGCGCTGGATCTTTGCCAGATCGGGCCCTGTCAGCTTCGGCTACGTCTTCAGCGGCAGCAGGTTCGTCTACTTTATCAACGGCGCCCAGCAGTCGAGCGGCACCTTCCAGCTGACCGGCTATCAGATCACCTTCCGGCACGACTCGGGCCAGACCGAGAATGTCGGCTACCAGCTCAAGGGCAACAGGCTCGTCATCTTCACCTCCGAAGATCCGAACATCGATCCCATCCCCTTCGTACGGCAGTAGCACCTTTGGCGCCCCTGCCCCCTGCGCGCCCCCTCCCTGCCCAAGCGCAGCGAGACCCGAGTTTGGAAACGATTTGGCTGAAAAAAGCTCGAATAGCCAAGCGTAGAGCCATTCTCAGGCTCTTTCCAAATTCAAACAAGTGTTGTCAGCAGGAGCCTATGCGCTAGGCTGTGCCCCTGCAGAATCTGGAACCGTGCTGGCTACGCGCCGGCCTGTAGCCTGACGGTCCGGGACAGTGTGCGGCTTGACAGCGGCTCGAGCGCGACCGCCTCGGCGACCTCAAGGCAGCCGGCATCGGCATGGCGCTGGAGAAATGCCGTCCTTCCCCTTCGGCGGGCCCCTTTTCCTGTGCCGGGAGCTCGACTCTGCCAAGGACTGCGTTGCGGTGCCGGCAGGCACCCGCATGAAGCTCTTCGGCGGCATCAATAGCGGAGACCGGTTCTCCGTCCTGCACTGGGAGGCACTCGACGCCTCGCGCATTCGCCAGCTCGGCTGGATGTGGCTGGACGATCTGGAGGCGCGCTCGGGCTACGAAGGGGAGCAGGCTGTCCGGAGATGGATAGCCAGGCAGCGCCAGTAGGAAGCTCCTGCCGGCAAGGCTCTGGGAGGGCGCAGAAGGCACGCCTGCCTGTTTCGCGATTTTGGCGATGCGCGGATCCGGGGAAATGCCTTGAGGCCCTCCATTGCCCATATTGGGGCAAAAGAGCGCGTTGCCTGGGCGTCAGTTCAGCGGGCAGCTTCCCCTCCTGGACAGGCCCGCCTGCGCTGGTTGCCTGCGCAGGGCGCTGCAGTACATCTCGGATTGCTGTCCTGCCAAGCGAGCCGCGCTAGCCCCGTTCGGAGGCGGGCCCGTCCTCCAGGAGGCGGAGGAAGGTGTCGAGGGACGCGTGCTGGACGCTGAAGTCGAAATCCCAGCCGGCATCTTCGTCCTTCTCGTTGATGCGGGCACCGGCGAGGGCAAGCACCTCGCGCAGCCGGAGGCACGATGCCGCGCACGCAAGGGCATGCTCCGTGAAGCCGCTTGACGCGTCGCCGAAGGACGACACGATGCTGCGGGCCATGATGCCCGAGGCGAACACGAAACGCTTGCTGCCGTTGCCCGCGCAGTCGATCAGGCCGATGGTCATGGACGGCCCTTCGATGGTCAGGGGGATGGCAAGATCGATGGCGCGTCCGAGCAGGCTTTTCCGGCTGATCTGCGCAGCGTCCGTTCCTTCAAGGATGAGCCGGAAGGGGCAGGGACCGTTGCGGGTGAAGTTGTTGAGATTGACCAGCAGCGCCGCGTCCCGGATGCCTTCGCCGATAAAGTAGACTTCGGACGCTCCGCCCTTCCTGCGGGGAGCGTCGGTCACGTCGCCGCTGAAGAGGACCTTTGCTTCGGTGCGCAGGACTTCGTACTCCTCCGAGCACTGGAGATGCCAGCCGCAGTTGACGGATCTTGAGTTGAGGTGCAGGTCGAGATCCGTGCGGTCCTCTCTGCCGTTGACCAGAATGTTTTCCCAGTGGACCCCGCACAGTGCGCTTGGGGGAAGCGCGTACACGGTGTTGAAGGGAATGAAGCCGATGAACTGCCTGGACGAAGCGGGGAAGGCATAGTCGGGATTGTCCGGCAGGAAGACGGTCCGGCCCTCGATGCGCGGCCGGAGGTCGGCGATCAGGGCCTCCATGCAGGCGTCCTCGACGTCCTGCGGAACCTCCGGGGCAGCTGCCTGTCCGCCGATCCAGACCTTGCCGTTACGTATGGCGTAGGCGGCATGGAGAGCGCCATGCCGGCGGCGCCGGATGGCATTGATCAGCGCGACCTTCTTGCCGGTCGAGACCTTCTCGAGCTCGGCGCGGACTGTGCCGGCGTCCCGCATGCGCCCGCAGGTGATCAGATCGAGCGGCCCAGGCTGCGCCGGATCCTTAAGCTTGACGGCAAGCCTGCGGATGCGGTTGACGGATGCGCGGAAGAGCGGATTGGCGCGCAGGGCGAGGAAAAGCGGCTTGAAGCGGTAGAAGATTCTGGCGCATTCCGGCACGAGGCCGGGATTGAGCGAAAAGTAGTCCGTCTTCAGTTCGAGGGCGTGCGCCTTGAGGCCGGCGACGGCCTCCGGCGACTTGATCAGCAGAAGGCTGCCCGTGGCCTTGTAGACGACGAAGCGCAGGAATTCCTCGCCATGCTCGGGACAGTCGCCGCGCGCCTCCCAGAGCAGCATCTTGATTTCCTTGTTCCTGCACTGTCCGGGATCCAGTGCTTCGGCCAGGTCAAGGAGGCGCAGCATGGCCGCGTAGTGCGGCATGGCGTCGGCGGGGATCGGGGCGCGTCCACAGGCAATGGCGGCAAGGCGGCTCTCCAGTTCCTCCTGGGGCATTTTGCGCAGAACAGCTATGCGCACAGGCTCGCCGGGCTCCAGTTCAAGGCGCTCTCTGGGAATGAAGGTCTGCGCCTCGAGCCCCAGGCTCTCGAGTCCGTAGGTGGAGAAGTAGTGCAGGATCTGCTGGGCAAGGAGACGGCCGGCATCGCCGTCCCTGACGGTGGCGAAGGACTTGTGCAGGCCGGCGTTCAGGCTGCGCAGGTCATAGCCCACGCTCTTCTTCAGAAAGGAGCGCAGCCGTCCCAGAACCGGATTGCAGGTCCAGGCTTCGGGGGTGACATAGTAGCCGCAGAGGACTTCTCCGGCATCGTCCTTCGGTCCTGGGGCGACGGCAACCTGCACCTCGGGAACGGCGCGGAAGAAAAGGATGCAGGCCTTGGTCAGTTCAAGGGCGTCTTTGACGAGCATGGCGTCTCTCCTGGAAAGCGGACGCGCGGCCGCCCCTGCAGAAGATGCCGGAGGCAGGAGAGCAGGGACGGCGCGGCGCCGGAAGTTGCGGCGGAAAGTAGCGGCTAGCAGGTATGGTGCTTCAAAGGAACTTTCATGTGCCGCAAGGAAGCGAAGCGGGCGGGAAGTAAAAATTGCAAGGGGGAATGCCCCCTGCAGTAACAAAGAAGGAACTTCCATATGCCCTGCAAGCGTCAATGCATATCATGGAAGCCTGCTCTGCAGGGATGCCTATGCCGGACGAGCCTGACTGTCAAGGGCCTTTCCGGTGCCTCGGTGCCCCGATGCGGGGAACGGCGGCCCGTCCCCGCCATTCAGCAGGAAGATCTGGGCAAGGCAGGTGCCATGCTCTCTCCTTCAGGGCGCCATCCCTCGCTGCGGATGCAGTTCGGCGACGCCTGCGAGACTTGCATGGCGCTTCGAACTTCCGAACGAAGGAATTTCTCCATGCGGATCTGAAATTTTTGCCGAACCGGCCTCGGAGTCTCCGTGGCAGCAAGAATTCTGCTGGCGTCGCCGAGGGCTGCGGCCGCCCGGCAAGCGAGGTGAGCACTTCCGCCCTGCTCTGCGCTGGAGGAACGGGTACGTCCCTGCCAGTCTGGGCCAGGAGCCAGTCCACGAGCACGGTGTTGCCCATGGCCCTGCACAGCTTAGGGATGTTCTTCAGGCCGGGGGCGTAGTCTTCGTCCTGGCGGAAGCAGCGGGTGACGGACGCCGCCCCGATTCCGCTGGCAGCGGCTATCTCCGCTGCGGTCATCCCGCTCAGCTCCTCGGCATGGCGCAGGGCCTCGACGGCCGTCATGTTCCTGTAGTCCTGCATGGTGTTCCCTCCGTATCTCCACGGGGCCGCTTCCGGCAGGAGGCGGGCGCGGAGAACATACGCGGCCGCGGCGCCCGGCGCCAGTCCGCCAGGCATGCGCTTCGGCCCAGCATGAACGCACGCCGGCGGCAATGCCGTTCCGGCCAGCTCCGACGTCAGAGCGGCAGGGGCAGCAGGCCCTTGAAGTCTATGTGCGCGCCTTCGCCGCGGTACAGGTCTTCCGGTCTTCCCGGCCTGCGGACAAGCGGGGCGAAGCCCCCGGGTGCCCACCAGCCGCGCCAGCCTCTGGCAGCCATGGCCGAAGCAAGCTCCCGCAGATTCTCCGGCGTGGGAACACGGGAGGCGGGGCCGAGGCATTCGCCGACGCATGCCCATTCCGGCAGGTCCGTGGCGCCCTTGAACCAGAGGGCCGGCTCGACGTCGGGGTCGCTGTTCCAGGAAAGGACGGTCCGGCCCTGCTGCTCAAGGGCCTCGCGGACGATCTGGAGCGCAAAGACGTGGAGTTACCAGCGGGTGGCCAGACGGGGCTCGGCCAAGGCCAGATTCTCCGGACGGACGAGTGCGCGCCCGAGGCGGCGTCCACCAGGCCCCAGCCCGGATGCACCGGCTCCCAGAACGCCCTGCGAAGCCGAACAGCCCGGACGCCCTGCGCAGGGCATCCAGCAGGCGAAGCCTTCATGCGCTTTCGCGATGCGGAGCAGACCCTCCTTTGTCCTGCCGGGGAAGACGATGCTCCCCTGAGGTGTCGAGCACCTGGACGAAGTAGGCCTGGCCCGCGCAGAAGAAAGACAGGTGCTCCAGAGAAGGTCCGTAGGGGACGGCCTTGATCCAGCTTAGCTCCAGGCCGCGCCTGCCCGCCTCGGCCTGGAGGCGGGTTCCGGCTGCGTTGAACGCCTCCACGAAGTCCTCCGAGGGGAGGGAATTGAGAATTTCGAAACCCATGAAGCATCCTTTGCAGGGTCCTCCTGGCGCCTGCGGCTAGTATCCAAAGCGCTCGAGACGGATGTGCACGCCGAGCAGGAAGGCCGCGCGCGGGCCGTCAGCAGGACGGAGCCCAGCAGCAGGACTCCTCCCGGCACCGCAGGCTCCGAGCCTGCGGGCGCACCCGTCCCTGCCCATGTGGCGGCCTGCGCCACGGGACCCTGAAGCGCCAGGACAGCCCGTGCCTTCCGTCAGCTTCATGCCTCGTTCTCCACGCCGTCGATCCCGCGTCAGTCGGACTTGCTGACGCCTACGCCCAGCAGGCTCGCTGCGGCTGAATCCGCCGAAACCATCGGCACGTGGTGTCCGTCCGGGTCGCAGACGCCTCCGAAACCGAAGGGAAACAGACTGCTCTGCGAAGGCCGCGGGCGCGCTTCCCGCCAGGAAGAGGCTGGCAGCCAGGGAAAGCATGGAAGACCTCTTCATCGTCAGTTCCTCGATGCGCATCATGCCGTGAAACGCTCCCCCGCCTGCACTCAAGGCGGCGTCGCCTTCCTGAGGAGCCCCGGACAGCCGGAGCGTCTTCCGGGCCATGCTCTCACTTTGCGCGGGCAGAGGCGGAAGGCAAGGTCCAAAGGCGGTGCGCTGCTGGACGTTCACAAACCGGCTGTCGCGGACTATGCTGGACGCTCGGGTAGCTATGGTCGCCGTGCCGGGGCCGGAAGCGCCGCTTCCGGACGGCTGGCGCGCCGAAGGAGGCGCAGAGGAGGTTGCCATGTCGTTTTTCAGCTTCTTCAGCAAGAAGGCGAGACCGGCAAAGAAGGACTTCGACTGGTTTTTTGCCAGGCTGCTAAGCCTGGCCGAGGAGGAAGGCTGGAACAACGGTGCGCTGCCCAACGTCGATCTCGTGCTGCTTGCCGGCGAGACCAGCCTCCAGATCGAGAAGGGCATCTGCCCGGCATGTCTGGAAGCAGGCGGAAGGGAGACAGACGAGTTCATGCGCCGCATCGCGAGGACATGCTTCTTCGCCGGCGTTGCCGCCTGGTGGCACTGGAACCGGAACAGGAAAGCGGTCAAGGCGGCCGGCATGTACCGGACGATCACGCATGAAGCCGGTATCGGGGGCGCGGAATGGCACGCGCTCCTGCTTATGAGGCTTGCCGACAAGAAGGGGAAGGCGACGTCGCAAGGCAGGAAACTGTCGGCCTTCGCCACAAGGCTGGCGGAGGACATGGCGAACGAACTGGCCACTGTTCTCGCCGGGCAGGACAAGGAAGCGTTCGCCACGGCCATGGCGGAGGCCGGGGAGGCAATTTTCGTCGGCGGCACCATCGTCGGCGCTACCATCATGCCGAAGCGAAGCCGTAGAAGGCGCTAGAAAGCGACGGCGCGACGGCGCAGAGGCCGACCGCAGGAAGCAGATCATGGCGGGCAGGAGCCTCAACGCCACCCAGCCACTCATGGCTGAACGTCCTGCCCTCTGCCCGGCGCCGGCTTCAACCCTGGGCACCGTCGCTGGCCTGCATCTGCCCGCTTGCCTTGACGGCCGAGCCCGCTTAGCATGCATAATCGTTCCCCCGCCATTCCCCATCTTCGAAGGAGGCCTGACATGAACCCTCTCTGCAAACGCCTGTCCCTTGTCTGCGCCTGCATCCTTGCCACGCAGGACTCTCCCCCAGCCTCTCCCTTCGCACTTTAAAGCTCGAATGGGGGCATGCATGAAAGATGCAGTGAACGGTGTGCTAGCGGAAGGCATCATTGCCGGTTATGACAGATGCGCCGGCGATCAGGCTGGTCATTGCCGCGTGCGGCGGGGTCTTCTTGTCGCCCTGCTCTGCCTGGGGCTGGCCCTTGGCGCCTGCGGCGGAAAGCCTGGCGCTCCAGAGACCGTCTCCTCCAGCGTGGAGCTTCAGGAGTCTGCCCGGGACTTCGCGCTTCGCCTCTCGCCTGCAGCCCAAGGCCTGAAGAGCTGGACCGGACTGGCGTCCGCTATGCGCAAGTCCGAGAGCTACTGCGCAGGCCACCCTGCCTCGGCTCTTGCCGTGGACAGGGAGGGGCTGCAGATCACGTGGGGCGAAATGACGGAAACCCTGCGCGCCCTGCTGAGCATGCTGCCGGAGCTCGAGGCCAGCCCCGGCCTGCTGCTGGAGAAGTTCCGCTGGGTTCCCCTGCCCGGCGGCATCAAGTACACGTCCTACTACGAGCCGACAGTCAAGGCGAGCCGGAAGCGCAGTCCGGCCTTGGGGCACACCGAGCCCCTGTACATGGCGCCCCCCGGCATGGATGCCTACAAGGACGCGCACGGCGGACGCTACTACGCCAGGCGCGAGATCATCGAGGGGCGCGTGCTGGAAGGCAAGGGGCTTGAGCTTGCCTGGGCCGATCCCGTGGACGTCTTCTATCTGCAGATCCAGGGCTCGGGCCGGCTCGTCTTCGGCGACGGCACGGAGGCCTTCGTCAACTTCGCCGGCAAGAACGGCCATGAATACCGCTCCCCGCGCAGGATCATGGCGGACAAGGGCCTGCTTGAGCGCGGCGACGTTCTCGAGCAGCAGGCATGGCTCCGCGCCCACCCTGAACGCCAGCAGGAGATCTTCAACGAGAATCCCTCCTACGTCTTTTTCAAGTTCGGCACGCGGGGCGCCATCGGCACCATGGGCAGCACGGTCGAGCCGTGGATCTCCCTGGCCACGGATCCGCGCCTCATTCCGCTGGGCGCCGTGGTGGCCTTCGGCGTGAACGTCCCCGGCGATGGAACGGAAAGCGCTGCGCTGCGGGGCATAGGCCTCGCCCAGGACACCGGCGGGGCCATCAAGGACGGCCGCATCGACATCTTCGCGGGAGGCTCCGAGCGCGGACGCCGCATCGCATGCCTCCTTGACGCTGCCGGCCCCGCCTGGATGCTTGTCAAAAAGTAGGCCTTACCCCTTCTGCGGGGCTGGGGAGCGACGCCGGGCCGTCCAGCCCCCGCGGCCCTTTGGAGAAAGGGACAGGGTCGCCGGTCCGCCTCGAACAGTGAGGCTCCATGGCGGCAAGAAGGCTCTTTGCAAACAGAAGATGCTGTTTTTCAATGGCTTTTGCTGCAGAGACAGCGCTTTTCTTCTCTGCAGACGATAGCGGCACCGCCTCCAGCTTCATGCAAGAGGCGGTTTTTCTTTGCCTTTTCCTCCTTCTGAGGGCAAAGTCGCATGGTGGCTCCGAGGGGACGCCTCCTAGGGAGCTTCGACCTGAAAGAAGATGTCGAAGCGCCATGTCGGCGTACATCGATGAAAAGCCGGCCATGTTCATGAACAGTGTGTCAGCCAAGCAAAGGCCCTGCCCTGCCATCGTGCGCAGGATCGTGGATGTGCCTTGATTGCAACGGGCGAGCGTCCTGCGTTTTCTACTACCGCGACCGCGGACTGGTCGCTGGACCAGGGCCAGTTCTCGCGCGTCCACGAAGTGCCCCGCCTAGAGTCCGAAGCAGAGCCGGAGGAGGGCATGTACAGGGGCTCCACCTCACGATCGTTCCTATCACGCTGACCCGCTCGATTGTCTTTCTCGCATGGGACAGGGCGACGCAGGAGCACATGGAGGTGGCGTGATGGACGCACGCCGTTCCGCTTGGAAGGCGCACCAGCTTCAAGTACAGGATCATGCAGGGCGGAGAGGTGCTGGAAGTACCAGCGCACCTGACGTCTCCCGCGAGGTCAACACCAGCGACGAAAGACTGGACGACGGGAAGAGGAGCTGGGGCACCCGCACAATGGCTGAGTTCGCCACGCAGGCGCTGAGAGGCGGTCGCTTCGCCACGCCGGAGTTCTTCTGGCTCGAAGGCATTCGCACTAGCACCTTGACCTGTGACGGCAACAAGGCAAGGAAGAGTTAGAGGATGACGTGTTCTGCTTGAAGTTAGAGGTTCAGCCTTCCAGCCCTGACTAGATGCCAAGGGCAGTTGCGGCGCAGGACAGAACTTCTTCAAGCACTTCCCTGGAGGACATGCCCCGAGACGTCCAAGACCTCGCATTGCAGTCCAGCGTGCGGATCTGCGCATACAGGACTGCGCCCTTCACAGGCTCCCCGTCAGGAAGAACAAACCTGCCGGGGCCTGTGGTGATGCTGGTGACGGGCATTACCCAGACGAGCCCGCACCGGTTGATCGACTCGACCGACAGGACGAGGGCAAGGAGGTACCCCTGCTCTTCGTGCTCCTCCGTGGGGCTGAACTCGATGGCGATGTACTCGCCTTGTTTCGGAAGGCTCATTGTGCCTCCGCGCTACCAGACTTCTCTGCCAACAGGTTCGCCCCGGTCGGGGATTTCCTCCTTGGAGAGGTTTTCAAGGTAGGCAAAGAGCTTTTCAGGATTGTAGCGCCGGCCCCTGAGCATTTTTTCGGCGGCGAAGCCGGCTGGCGTCTCCACTAGGGACAGGAATTCTCCGTCCTTGAAGTTGTGGGCGTCAACGATCTGCTTTTGGATTCGCATCCCCAGCGATTTTCCCCACTTT
>JAEEPQ010000044.1 GCA_016284885.1 Desulfovibrio sp. | reverse complement strand
GGTGCAGCCGGTGCTGAAGACTCTGCAGGTCAAGCGCTAGGCCCTGCCCCCCCGTCGGCCAGTCCGTACCAGAGGCGTGCCTGCGTCAAGTCCTGCGGTCCGCCCTGGCTTTCCTGGCACATCCATCCCATGTTGAACTGCGCCTGCATGTCGCCCTGTCCTGCCGCTTTCGCGAACCAGTAGCGGGCCTGCGCGTAGTCCTTCGAGAAGAACTGGCCGTGATAGTACATCGCGCCCAGAGCGGGCTGCGCCTGGGCGAATTCTGCCGAGGCGACCTTCTCAAGCCAGTCCGGCTGACCGCGTCAGCGACCTGGGGCCAGTTCGCCGGACCCGCGCTGACGCCATGCAGACGCTGGCGTGGCCTTCGACGGCAGGCGCCGGCAGGGCGCGTGGCGCGACACCATTTCCCCGCAGAGGCCTTGCATGCTATGGTGGGCTGGAAGAAGGCGCGGCCCCAAGCCTGGCCGCGCGGGGAGGCGACATGGAAGCAGGCATGCCGGACATGCTGGCAAAGACAAGGCGCCTGATGGAACTCTCCGGCATAGCCGAGATGCCCTTCGGCCTCGTCTACGCCAAGGAGCGCCCCGAGGGCTTCGGGCCGAAGGACGGCGAGCTTTTGAACCGCGTGCGCGAGGAGCAGGGGCTCGTCGACTGGAAGAAGATGCGCGAGACCTTCTCCTGCCTCGTGTGCAAGCTCTGGCTTGCCCGCAAAAAGCGCACGGCCGCCTGGATCTCCCGCGAGCAGTGCGGCTGCATGGGCGGCGGCTACTACACGGGACTCTACAGCCCCTGGATGCGGACCATCGAGGACTATGTCTCGACAGGCAATCCCGTCATGGGCATGGAAGGGGAGCGCTACATGCCAAGCCCCGCCAGCATGCGGGCCTTTCTGGCAGAATGCAGCCCTCCGCCGGCGCCGGCGCCGTACTGCGTCCTCAAGCCTCTGGACTGCTTCAGCGGGGAGGAGCGGCCTCTGGTCGTGGCCTTCTTCGGTCGCTTCGAGGCCCTGTGCGGGCTCTTCTCCCTGGCCGTCTTCGCCACGGGCGACGCCCACGCCGTGCAGACGCCCTTCGGCGCGGGCTGCAGCTCCCTCGTCGGCTGGCCGCTGGTTTATCAGGCCAGAGGTGAACTTAAGGCCGTGCTCGGCGGCTTCGATCCCTCGCAGCGTCGCGGCATGAAGCCCGACGAGATGAGTTTTGCCTGCCCTGCCGCCCTCTACGCAAAGATGCTGGCCTGCCTGGAGGAGTCGGCCCTGCCGAGGCAGGCAGGCCAGATCCTGCGCACCCGCGCCCGCGCCAGCCGCAGGGCCTGGGGCGAAGAGGCCTGAACCCGCCGCCAGGTCAAGACAAGGAGCTTCCATGCTGCATCTGCGCTTTGCCTCCACCGATCCGGCCATGAACCTCGCCCTCGAAGAAGCCCTCTTCAATTCCCTGGAGGAGGGCTCGCCAGGCTGGTTCCTCCTGTGGCAGAACGCGCCGTCCGTCATTGTGGGCAGGCACCAGAACACGGCAGAGGAGATAGACTGCGCTAAAGTCGAGGCGCAGGGCATACCTGTCGTGCGTCGCATGACAGGCGGAGGCGCCGTCTACCACGACCTCGGCAACCTCAACTTCTCCTTCTTGGCCTGGAGGAAGGAGGCAGGCCGCATCGACTTTTCGGCCTGGCTCAAGCCCGTGGCCCAAGCCCTCTCCGGACTGGGCCTCGAGGTTGCCGTCACGGGGCGCAACGACCTCGAAATAGCCGGTCGCAAGATTTCGGGCTCGGCCCAGCGGCTCCAGAACGGCCGAGTGCTCCACCACGGCACCCTCCTTGTGGATCCCGACTTTGGCGCCATGTCGGCCCTCCTGCATCCCGATGAGGCCAAGTACGCCTCCAAGGGTGTCGCCTCGGTGCGCGCCAGGGTGACCTGCCTTGCCGACGCGCTGGGGCGCGCCGTTGCGGTGGACGAGGTCTGCCGGCTGCTGGCAGAAGCCTGCGCGGACGGGGAAGGCTCTCTGCCGGCAGGGGTGCTGGCCAACGCAGAGCGTCTGGCCTCGGAAAAGTACCGCTCCTGGGACTGGAACTTCGGGGCCTCGCCCAAGTACACGGAGCGCCGCGGCCGCCGCTTTCCCTGGGGCCGGGTCGAGGTCTTCTACGACGTGGCCAGGGGGCGCATTGCCTCCGCGCGCGTCATGGGCGACTTCTTCGCGGCCAGAGAGCTGGAGGAGTTCTGCGAGGCGATCAAGGACCAGCCGCGCCGGCCGGAGGATCTGCTCGCCCACCTGAGGACGCTCCCGCTGGGACAGTGGTTCGCCGGATGCCATGAGGCGGAGCTGGCGGCCTTTCTGGCCGAGCTCTAGCCGGGCAGGAGGAAGGCATGGACGAAGGCTCGCTCTATTCGCCTCTGCGCTGGTCCGAGTACGAGGCGCTGGTCAAGGCTGCCTGTCGCCTCTCCGGCCTCTTTTCCGGCGCTTCGGCAGCTCCCTACGTCGACTACCGCTTCGCCGAACGGCTCTTCGTGCGCTGCGCCGGCGCCAGGGACAACTCCCGCCGCGACGACTCCTTCGATGCCTTCGTGCAGGTCTACGAGAGCCTTCGCGCCGGCGTCGGCGTGAAGACCTTCACCGACAGGAGCGGCGGCCGGCCCCTGGAAAAGGTGGCTGAGTTCACGCGGCTTGCCCGCCTCGAGCGGCTTGCTGGGCTTTCGCCCGAAGCTCTGGTCCGCAAGGTGGCGGAGCTGCGCCGGCGGAGGGTGCTCTCGGACGCCTCCGCCAACGGCGTGAGCCTTGCCGGCTCCTACTACCACTGCCTTGTCCGCGGCAGGGACGGGGAGGGCGCCTACGCCTTTGTCCATGAGGAGACCTATCCGCTCATCGATCTGCACGGCCTTGCGCCCCTGGACAGCCAGGGCCGGCCCCTTGACGCCTATCCCAGGGAGCTTGCCGGCACGACCGTGCACTTCACGGACGGCTGCCGCAGCTACGCCTATTCCACGTCCAAGAACGTGCTGCTCATGCGCTTCGACCTGCATGCCGGCAGGCGCTCTCCCCGCATCCCTGTCGAGCCCGCGCACGATCCCGTGGCCCTGCTGCTGGGACTGGCAGGCGAGGGCGCCCTGTGGGCCGCTGGACAGACGGCCCCGCCGGAGGAGGAAGACAGGCGCCCCTACGTGGTCCTTCCGCTCTACGCGCCGAAGAGCCTCCTGTCAGCCAGCCCCCAGGTGGGGCCGAAGTCGGGCATCAACCAGTGGAACGCCGGAGGCCGTCCGCGCAAGTTCGGCGAGGCCTACATTCCGGTGCCGAAGCGCTTGCACGAGGACAGCCGCCTGGAGGGCTTCTTTCCTGCAGCCGACGGCGTCTGCCGGCCCTTCCGCCTGCGCCTGCCGGACGGAAGGGATGTGCGGGCAAAGCTTTGCCAGGAAGGGATGAAGGCCCTGATGAGCGACCCCAACGACGATCTGGCGCGCTGGCTCTACGCCATGATCGACGGGAGCTTCGAGAAGGCCTCCCTGCGCCAGCGGGAAGTCGGGGCCAGCAGGCCCTACACCTACGAAGATCTGGAGGTGGTGGGCAAGGATTCGGTTGCCGTGCTGAAGACGGACGAGGAGCGCTTTGAGCTCAGGCTCCTGCCGCTGGGGGCCGCCAGGCGCTTCTGGCAGCTGGAGGCCAGAGGCGGGGCGCCCCGGACGCTTGGCGGTTTCAAGGCCCTGCTTGACGCGCAGGCAGAGCAGGACGCGCAGGAAGGCCAAGGGGCAGGATAGCGCCTGCCGAGGCATCCCCTGGCGGGGCCGCTTTCCGCGCCTCTCCCTGTCTCTCCCCGTCTACCCCCGCGGGCGGGGCTTGACGATGCGCTTGGCGCGGTGCCTAGGCTTGGCTGGCGCAGCTTCGGGTGCCGGCTCGGACTTGGGGGCAGGGGCAGGCATGCCGAGGGCCTTGGCCATGGCTTCGGCGATGCGCCGCACTACCGGCACGGCGACGGAGTTGCCGGCCTGCTTGTAGAGGTGGCTGTTGGCGAGGGGCGGGAGGCGGAAGGTCTTCGGGAAGCCCATGAAGCCGAAGCACTCCTCGGGTGTGAGCTTGCGGAAGCCGTGGTCCGTGACCACGAGCGCCACGTTGTGGCCGCCCGTGCCCATGTTGGCGGTGAGGGTGGGGCACATGCCGGACTTGTTCTCCCGCACGTACACGCGGCGCCACTGGTAGAGCGTGTCCCTCGAGGTCATGGCCTTGGCAAGTTCCCTGTAGTGCTCGAAGCGCTCCTCGGTGTAGTAGTAGATGTCTTCCTGCCTGGCGTGGTAGTCGATGATATCCGAGAGCCTGGTCGTCAGGGGGATGGGCTCGGGGAAGCGGAAGCGCTCGTAGGCCTCCCGGGACCTGAAGGCGCAGATGTAGATGCGCTCGCGGTTCTGGGGGATGTTGCCGTACTCGCAGGCGTTGAGCACCCGGAACCTGAGGTGGTAGCCGGCCTGCTCGAGGCGCTCCTTGATGACGCGGAAGGTATTGCCGCCGTCGTGGCCGGCCAGGTTCTTGACGTTCTCCAGGAAGATGGTCTGGGGGCGCTTTTCGAGGAAGACGCGCTCGAGCTCGAAGAAGAGGTTCCCGCGGTCGTCGCCGAAGCCCTTGCGGTAGCCGGCCACGCTGAAGGCCTGGCAGGGGAAGCCCGCGACCATGACGTCGAAGTCCGGGATGGCGCTGGTGGGCACCTTGCGGATGTCCTCCTCCACCAGCGGACAGTGCTTGAAGTTGGCCCGGTAGGTCTTGGCCGCGTGCATGTCGAATTCGTTGGCCCAGACGATGTCGAAGCCGGCCTGCTCGAAGGCTAGGTCGATGCCGCCGACGCCGGCAAAGAAGCTCGCGGTTCGTAGGCTCATGAAGGCTCTCCTCGGATGAGAATCGAAATTAAATTTTACCGTCACGTGGCTGAGGGTGCAAGGGGCGATATGCGGACTCTCTGGCCTGAAAATGGAGGCCAAAGGCTGGCCGAAACGCCGGCAGGTGGAAGAAAATCAAATGAAAACAGATAGTTGCCTGCAACAATCAGCCTTGTCCCGTGGCGGAGGCTATGCTAGATTGGATCCGCGCCGGCTCAAGGCGTATTTTTTCAAGGCAAGAGGCGGGTCCGGGGGCCCGCACGACGCGTTTGCAGGCCGTTCGCGAAGCTTTCGCGGGAGGCCAAAGGAGAAACGATGGCTGATATGTTTAAAACGCCGCTTGCGGCATGGCACGAGGCGCACGGCGCGAAAATGGCCCCCTTCGCGGGCTGGTGGATGCCCATCCAGTACGAGGGCATTCTGGTCGAGCACAGGCACACCCGCACCCAGGCCTCGGTTTTCGACATCTGCCACATGGGCGAGTTCACCGTAAAGGGCAAGGGAGCGAAGGATGCGCTTCTGCATGCCTTCAGCCACAGCCTGGCCACGCTCAAGGAAGGGCGCTGCCGCTACGGCTTCATTCTCAACGAGGAAGGCGGCGTGCTTGACGACTGCATCGTCTACAACATGGGCGAAGACGACTACTTCATCGTCGTCAACGCGGCCTGCATCGACCGCGACTTCAAGACCCTCTGCGAGCGCATGCCCGCAGGCGTGGCCTGCCAGGACCTTTCCAGCCAGATCGGCAAGATCGACCTCCAGGGCCCCAAGTCCTGCGAGGTGCTGGAGCGCTTCCTTGGCCAGAACCTGCACGACCTCGCCTACTTCGCCTTCCGCGAGACCGAGTGGAACGGAAAGCGCCTGCTCGTGAGCCGCACCGGCTACACGGGCGAGCTCGGGTACGAGCTCTACGTCGAGGCGGCCTCCGCCCAGGCCCTCTGGGATGCCCTGCTTGAAGACGAGCGCGTGAAGCCCGCTGGCCTCGGCGCCCGCGACACCCTGCGCATGGAGGCGGGCCTTCCCCTCTACGGCGACGAGCTCGACGAGAAGCACACCCCCGTTGAGGCCGGCATGGGCCGCATGATGAAGAACGAGTGCGACTACGTTGGCAGAAAGGGGCTCGAGCAGGTCAGGGAAGTCCTGCTCGGCCTGGAGCTTGAAGGCCGTCGCGCGGCCCGCCACGGCGACAGGCTCTGCCTCGAGTCCGGCGAGGAAGTCGGCGTCGTGACCTCAGGCACCTTCGCCCCCTCGCTCGGCAAGTCCATCGCCTTCGCCTGGTGCAGGGCAGGCCAGGAAGGCGCCGCCAGCTTCGTCATCGACAACGGCCGCGCCAAGCTCAAGGCCCGCAAGGTGGAGACGCCCTTCTACAAGGACGGCACCGCCCGCGTGAAGCTCCAGTAGCCAAGATCCCCAGACCTTTTCTTTCAGCTTCCCAAGACAGCATTTTCCCGGCCCCTGGCCGGAGGAGGAACCCCCATGTCCGATCCCAAAGAGCTCAAATACTCCAAAACCCATGAGTGGGTGCGCGTTGAAGGCGAAGAGGCCGTCGTCGGCATCACCCAGTTCGCACAGGACGCCCTCGGCGACATCACCTACGTCGAAGTTCCCGCCGAAGGCGATGCCGTCGAGCAGGAGAAGGAATGCGGCTCCGTGGAGTCCGTCAAGGCCGCCAGCGACCTCATCTCCCCGGTGACCGGCACCGTCGTCGCCGTCAACGCCGAGCTCGAGAACGCTCCCGAAGTGGTCAACCAGGATCCCTACGGCAAGGGCTGGATGTTCAAGGTGAAGCTGGCCGGCCCCGTCGAAGGCCTGCTGGACGCCGATGCCTACGCCAAGGTCTGCGCCGAAGAAGCCCACTAGGAGCCAGCGATGCCCTACATCCCCCACTCCCAGGCCGAGCTGGAGGAGATGCTTGCGACCGTCGGCGTGAAGACGCTTGATGATCTCTTTGCGGACATCTCCCCCGACATGCGGCCCAAGAGCTTCAACCTGCCTGAGGGCATGGACGAGGGTGCGGCCTGCGCCTTCTTCGAGGACCTCGCGGCCAGGAACCGCACGGCCATGGCCTCCTTCCTCGGCGCCGGATACTACGACCACAACGTGCCGAAGGCCGTGGATGCCCTTGCCGGGCAGAGCGCCTTCTACACCGCCTACACCCCCTACCAGGCCGAGTGCTCCCAGGGCACCCTGCAGGCCATCTTCGAGTTCCAGACCGCCATCGCCCGCCTGATGGACCTCGACTTCGCCAACGCCTCCGTCTACGACGGCGGCTCGGCCCTCTTCGAGGCCTCCACCATGTGCGTGCGCCAGACCAAGCGCAGCAGGGTGGTGGTGGACGAGGCCGTGAACCCGGTGTGGCGCTCCATGCTCGCCACCTACACCGCGAACCAGCCCATCGAGATCGTGACCGTCCCGCAGAAGAACGGCACGAGCGACGTGGATGCCCTCAAGGCCGCCGTCGACGGCCAGACCGCCTGCGTCATCGTGCAGAATCCGAACTTCTTCGGCGTCGTCTCCGACTTCACCGAGCTTTTCGCGCATGCCAAGTCCCAGAAGGCGCTCTCCGTCATCTCGGTCTATCCGGTCATGCAGGCCGTGCTCAAGACGCCCGGCGAGATGGGCGCCGACGTTGCCGTCGGCGAGGGCCAGAGCCTCGGCCTGCCCCTGAGCTTCGGCGGCCCCTACCTCGGCCTCATGGCATGCCGCAAGAGCTTCGTGCGCCAGATGCCCGGCCGCCTCGTCGGCCGCACCGTGGACACCCAGGGCCGCACCGGCTACGTCCTGACCCTCCAGGCCCGCGAGCAGCACATCCGCCGCGCCAAGGCCACGTCCAACATCTGCTCCAACCAGAGCCTCTGCGCCCTGCGCGCCCTCATCTACCTCTCCCTGGTCGGCCCCCAGGGCCTTAGAAAGGTGGCCGAACGAGGCATGGCGCTGGCCCGCTACGCCTCCCAGATGCTGCTTGCCCTGCCCGGCGTGACCCTGCTCAACGACCGGCCCTTCGGCAACGAGTTCGCCGTCTGCCTGCCCAAGGCCGCGGCGCCCCTCGTCGACGCGCTCATCGAGCGCTACGGCGTCGTTGCCGGCTATCCCGTGGGCAGGCACTACCAGGGCATGGACAACGTCCTGCTCGTGGCCTGCACCGAGAAGAACACCAGGGAGCAGATCGACCGCCTCGTGGAGAGCCTTGGAGGTTTGCTGTGAAAACCATCTACGAAGAATCCGTTCCCGGACGCGCCACCCTCGGCATAGTCCTCAAGGACGATCCTGCGCAGCCCGGCTGCGCGGACATGCTTCCTGCGCAGATGCTGCGCGGAGCCGCCCCGAGGCTTCCCGAGTGCGCCGAGATCGACGTCGTCAGGCACTTCACGGGACTGGCCGAGCTCAACTACAGCGTGGACGCCAACTTCTACCCCCTGGGCTCGTGCACCATGAAGTACAACCCCAAGTGCACGGAGGCCGTCTCCCAGCTGCCCGGCTTCGCCCGCCTGCATCCCATGCTGGCCCAGCTCAAGGCCGGCGAGAAGGCCTGCCAGGGCGCCCTGCAGGTGCTCTGCGACACCGAGCGCTTCCTGTGCGAGATCACGGGCATGAAGGGCTTCACTCTCCAGCCCATGGCCGGCGCCAACGGCGAGTTCACCGGCGTCTCCCTCATCGCGGCCTACCACCAGGCCAAGGGCCGTAGCCGTCGCGTCATGCTCATTCCCGACTCCGCGCACGGCACCAACCCCGCCTCCGCCGCCATGGCCGGCTTCACCGCCGTGACCGTCGAGTCCAAGGACGGCATGGTCGATCCCGAGGCCCTCAAGGCCGCCGTTGCGGAGCACGGCGACAACCTCGCCGGCCTCATGATGACCTGCCCCAACACTCTGGGCCTCATGGAGACCCGCCTGAAGGAGATTGTGCAGATCATCCACTCCGTGGACGCACTGCTCTACTACGACGGCGCCAACATGAACGCCATCATGGGCAAGATGCGCGTGGGCGACGTGGGCTTCGACGTCGTGCACCTCAACCTCCACAAGACCTTCGCCACGCCGCACGGCGGCGGCGGTCCCGGCTCCGGTCCGGTGGGCGTGTGCGAAAAGCTCCTGCCCTTCCTGCCCGCGCCCCGCGTGGAGCGTCGCGCCGACGGCTCCTACGGCTTCATGATCGACAGCGGCAAGTCCATAGGCCGCATCGGACCCTTCTACGGGAGCTTCGGCGTCATCCTCAAGGCCTGCGCCTACATCGTGCGCCTCGGCGCCGAAGGCATCAAGCGCGCCTCCGAGTACGCGGTGCTCAACGCCAACTACATGCGCAGAAAGCTGGAGGACGTCCTGCAGGTGCCCTTCGACCGCATCTGCATGCACGAGTTCGTGGCTTCGGCGCCCGAGGGCATGCGCGCCCTCGACATCGCCAAGGGCCTGCTCGAGCTCGGCTACCATGCTCCGACCATCTACTTCCCCCTGCTGGTGCACGAATGCCTCATGCCCGAGCCCACGGAGACGGAGAGCAAGCAGACCCTGGACGCCTTCTGCGATGCGGTCCGCAAGGTCGTGGAGGACGGCAGGAAGGACCCCGAGGCCCTGGCCCAGGCGCCCCGCAACCTGCCCGTAACCCGCCTCGACGAGACGGCGGCAGCCAGGCATATGATCCTGACCGAGGACATGGCCTAGCGTTCGTCCGCATCTGGCCCAGTCCATTCAGGCCGGCTCCCTGCGCCTTTGCGGCACAGGGGGCCGGCCTTTTCTTGCTTCCCGCCGGAAGGTCCCGCACCTCCTCCCAGCGCGAGCCGCAGGGGATTGTTTGGTCAATCAATTTTATATTGCCGTTCATTGGCAGGCAAAGGCCCCGGGCGCAGGGCAAAGCCCTTTCAATACCGCGCAGGCAGGGCCGCTTTTGGAGCCAGCATCCGCAGCTTGGCACGGCTTTCACAGGCGCCAAGTTGGGAAAAGCCATGGAAAGCTGAGTTGTGAAAAAAAAAGCAAGCCAAGTACAATGCAGGGCTGAAGGGAAAAATGCGCAACTGCGCGCTTTGCGTTGGCATTTAATTGCCGTATCAAAGGATGGAAACCTGCCGTATCAGTGCCAATGACACCATGAAAAGTGTGCGCCGAGTTTCCGCAAGGAGGCGTGAAAGTGCGGGGGCCTCTGCTCTTTTACATGGGGAAGGCGCTGGAAAATCGGATATTTTCTTGACGCAAGCGGGAAGAGGGATTAGAAGGAAGGAGGAAAATCCACGCTCTGTCGCCAGCTAAGGTTCCGGCTTTACGTCCGGTCCGAAGGGGTGGCGCCAGCGCGGCTTTCGGCATTTGTGGCCGGAAGCCTGCGTCCTGGCGCCGGGCGGGCGGCAGGCGCTTCGCCTCAACGGATTCGCCGGGCCGTCCCTGGCCCTGCCGGGACGAGCCTTCACCCAATCAACGCCACCTGCAATCTACAGGAGATGTGCCATGGCAAGTCAGGCGCTCATCAAAGATTTCGAGCAGTTCCTCGGCCCGGAAAACGTGTTCTCTTCCGAAGTCGACCGCCACACCTACTCGTTTGACGCGGCCGTCCTTCGGCCCGTGGTTCCCGCCTTCGTTATCCGTCCCACCAACGTCGAGCAGCTCGGCGAATGCGTTACCCGCCTCTACCGCGAAGGCGTGCCGATGACCATCAGAGGTTCCGGCACCAACCTCTCCGGCGGCACCATTCCGGACAAGACCGACACCGTTGTCATCCTGACCAACGGCCTCAACCGCATCCTTGAGATCAACAGCAACGACCTCTACGCCGTGGTCGAGCCCGGCGTCGTCACGGCCGATCTGGCCAACGCCGTTGCCGCCAAGAATCTCTTCTATCCCCCGGATCCGGGCTCCATGGCCGTTTCCACCATCGCCGGCAACATCGCCGAGAACGCCGGCGGCCTGCGCGGCCTGAAATACGGCGTGACCAAGGACTACGTCATGGGCGTGGAATTCTTCGACGCCACCGGCGCCCTGGTCAAAACCGGCTCCCGCACCGTCAAGTGCGTCACCGGCTACAACCTCGCCGGCATGCTGGTGCAGTCCGAAGGCACCCTTGGCATCATCTCCAAGGCCATCCTGAAGCTCGTGCCTCCGCCGAAAGCCTCCAAGGCCATGATGGCCGTGTTCGACGACGTCCAGAGCGCCGCCGAGGCCGTTGCCGGCATAATCGCCGCCCACATCCTGCCCTGCACCCTCGAGTTCCTCGACAACAACACCATCGTGCGCGTCGACGACTTCACCAAGATCGGCCTGCCCCGCGACGCCGGCGCCATCCTCCTCATCGAGGTCGACGGCCATCCGGCCCAGGTTGCCGACGACGCCGTCGCCGTCGAGAAGGTGCTCAAGGAATGCCGTGCCCGCGAAGTGCACGTTGCCAAGGACGCGGCCGAGAAGACCCAGATCTGGGAAGCCCGCCGCCAGGCCCTGCCCGTGCTCGCCCGCGTGAAGCCCACCACCGTCCTCGAGGACGCTACGGTGCCGCGCTCCCAGATCCCGGCCATGATGAAGGCCATCAACGAGATCGCCGGCAAGTACCGCCTCGACGTGGGCACCTTCGGCCACGCCGGCGACGGCAACCTTCATCCCACCTTCCTGTGCGACAAGCGCGACAAGGAAGAATTCGCCCGCGTCGAGCAGGCCGTCGACGAAATGTTCGACGTTGCCATCAAGCTGGGCGGCACCCTCTCCGGCGAGCACGGCATCGGCACCGCCAAGGCCAAGTGGATGGAGAAGGAAACCTCCCGCGGCACCATCCTCTTCTCCCAGCGCCTGCGCCGCGCGCTCGATCCCAAGGGCCTGCTGAACAACACCAAGCTGGTCGGCATCTAAGGAGCTCGAGATGAAGGATTTGAAACAGTTAGCTACCAGGCTCATGGAGCTTGACGACAGGCTTGCCGCCTGCATGAAGTGCGGCAACTGCCAGGCCGTCTGCCCCATGTTCGGCGCGACGCACATGGAAGGCGACGTCGCCCGCGGCAAGATCGTCCTCATCGAGAATCTGGCCCACGAAGTCCTCCGCGATCCCAAGGCCGTCGCCGAAAAGCTGAGTCGCTGCCTTCTGTGCGGCTCCTGCCAGGCCGGCTGCCCCTCGGGCGTGAAGAACATGGAAATCTTCATGGAGGCGCGCGAGATAGTCTACACCTACCTCGGCCTCTCCGTCGTGAAGAAGATGATCTTCCGCATCCTCCTCGCTAAGCCGAAGTTCTTCAACTTCAGCATGCGCGTGGGCGCCCCTGCCTCCAGAATGTTCTTCTGGAGCTCCAAGGACGAGCAGAAGACCACCCACTCGCCCCTGCTCAAGGGCATTATCGGCGACCGCCACATCCGTCGCGTGCCCGTAAAGCCGCTCCACGCCACCGTGGGCGACCTCGACGAGCCCCGCATCGGCGGCGGCGTCAAGGTCTGCTTCTTCCCCGGCTGCATGGGCGACAAGTTCTACGTCGACATGGCCAAGGCCTGCCTCAAGGTCTTCAAGCACCACAACGTGGCTGTCTACCTCTCCTCGAAGTTCGCCTGCTGCGGCATCCCCGCGGTCTCTTCGGGCGACGGCGAGGGCATGGTCATGGAACTGAAGAAGAACCTCGATCTGCTCAAAGGCAAGGACTTCGACTACATCGTCACCCCCTGCGGTTCCTGTACGGACACCATCAGGGACTGGTGGCCCAAGTACGCCGAACGCATCGATGCCTCCGCGGCCGACTTCTTCAGGAAGCTCTCCGCCAAGGCCATGGACATCAACGCCTTCCTGGTCAACGTCGTGGGCGTGGAGCCCGCCGAGCCCAGGGCCGGCGCCACGACCGTGACCTACCACGACTCCTGCCACCTCAAGAAGGGGCTTGGGATCTCCAAGGAGCCGCGCGCCCTCATCCAGGCCAACCCCGACTACAAGCTGGTCGAGATGAAGGAAGCCGACCGCTGCTGCGGCTGCGGCGGATCCTTCACCCTCTACCACTACGATCTCTCCCGCCAGATCGGCCAGCGCAAGCGCAACAACATCGTCGCCTCGGGCGCGAAGGTTGCCTCCGCCGGCTGTCCTGCCTGCATGATGCAGATGGAGGACGTGCTCTCCCACAACGGCGACAGTGTCCTCGTGAAGCATCCTGTCGAGATCTACGCCGAGTCGCTCAAGTAGCGCCATTTCCAAGGATACACTGATTCATGCGGCATCGGCCCGGCCGCCCTGCGCCCATCCGGGCGGGGCGGCTGGGCCGATGCCTAAGAAAGACGCCTTTTATCAGCGCTTCCCTAAGGAGACATGTTAATGTCAGAGAACAACCAGGCTTGCATCGACAAGTTCGTCGAAATGGCCAAAGCCGTCGCCTGCCACGTGACCGAAGTGTCCAGCACGGCCGACATCCTCAACTATGTCGTCGATCTGTGCGAGAAAAAGGCTCCCTGCGAGCTGCTCGTCGATGAGCCCGGCACTGCCACTGGCCCCCTCGGCCCCAACCGCTGCCCCACGCGCGTCCAGCGCATCGTTGCCGCTCCCCAGCTGAGCGACGACGACTTTGCCTCCCTGAAGGCCCTGTGCGACGAGAAGGGCTTCCTCTGCATCCGCGACAACCTGCGCAAGTACGCCGCCGGCATCGACGTGGGTCTGAGCGAAGCCATTCTTGGCGTTGCGGCCAGTGGCACCTGCATGTGCGACACCACCAACGAGGACTGGCGCCTTGCCGGCATGATCAGCGAATGCGCCGTCATGATCGTCAAGAAGTCCCAGATCTACCCCGATCTCCCCTCCATCGCCGGCTTCATGCGCGAGCAGATGGGCAAAGGCCCCGAGGGTACGTTCACCTCGCTGATCACCGGCCCCAGCCGCACCGCCGACATCGAGTGCGTGGGCGCCGTCGGCGTGCACGGACCTCTTGAAATGCATCTTCTTCTGGTGGAGGGCTAGTCATGCACAAGGCACCGCAGACCTACAAAGAGTACCACGGCCAGATCGACGAGGCGCTGCATGACCAGCAGCTCCGCAAGACGCTGGACAAGTACGCCGTCACCTACCGCGAAAACCGCGCCAAGGTGATGCGCGACATCGACGAGAAGGGCCTCATCCACGCCATCGCCGAATTCAAGGACGAAGCCGCGGCCCACATGGACGAGCTCTACGAGCAGTTCAAGCGCGAGGCTGAAAAGCGCGGCGTGCACGTGCACCTCGCCAAGGACGCCGCCGAGGCCAACCAGATCATCTCCGACATCGGCAAGAAGTACAACGTCAAGCGCATCGTGAAGTCCAAGTCGATGACCGCCGAAGAGACCCAGCTCAACCACAAGCTGGAGGCCGACGGCTTCATCGTCGACGAGTCCGACCTTGGCGAGTACATCATTCAGCTGCGCCACGAGACCCCGTCCCACATGGTCATGCCGGCCATCCACCTGAGCCGCTACCAGGTTGCCGACGACTTCTCCAAGGTGACCAAGGTGAAGCAGGATCCCGACATCGACCGCCTGGTCAAAGTCGCCCGCGTCCAGCTGCGCCGCAAGTTCATCCAGGCCGACATGGGCATCTCCGGCTGCAACTTCGCCATCGCCGAGAACGGCGCCGTCACCACGGTGACCAACGAAGGCAACGCCCGCATGACCGAGACCATGCCCCGCGTCCACACGGTGCTCGTCGGCCTCGACAAGCTGGTGCGCTCCATCGACGACGCCATGATCGCCCTGCAGATCCTGCCCCGCAACGGCACGGCCCAGCGCCTGACCTCCTACGTGAGCTGGATGTGCGGCGCCGGCCCCTGCGCCTCCGCCCCCGAGGGCCGCAAGATCATGCACGTGGTCTTCCTCGACAACGGCCGCCGCGAGATCGCCAAGGATCCGCTCTTCCACCAGATCTTCCGCTGCGTGCGCTGCGGCGCGTGCACCAACGTCTGTCCCGTGTTCCGCCTCATCGGCGGCCACAAGATGGGCTACATCTACATCGGCGCCATCGGCCTCATCCTGACCTACTTCTACCACGGCAAGGACAAGGCCAAGGTGCTCTGCCAGAACTGCGTGGGCTGCGAAGCCTGCAAGAACGTCTGCTCCGGCGGCATCGACCTGCCGCGCCTCAACCGCGAGATCCGCAGCCGCCTCGTCTCCGACAAGGACGACAAGAACGCCATGGGCTCCCTCATGAACGCGGTCATGACCAACAGGAAGATGTTCCACACCCTCCTGAAGTTCGCGAGCAAGGCCCAGCGTCCCTTCACCGGCGGCACGCAGTTCCAGCGCCACCTGCCGATGATGTTCATGAAGCACCACGACTTCAAGGCGCTGCCGGCCGTTGCCGACAAGGCCTTCCGCGACGTCTTCGCGCAGTACAAGCCGAAGGTGCTCAACCCTGTCATGCGCGTGGCCATCTTCGCCGGCTGCGCCCAGGACTTCATCTATCCCGAGCATCTCATCGCGGCCTGCAAGGTCCTCGAGGCCAAGAAGGTCGCCGTCGACTTCCCGATGGAGCAGACCTGCTGCGGCCTGCCGCTCGACATGATGGGCCAGCGCAAGGGCGTCCAGAAGGTCGCGATCCAGAACATCAAGGCCTTCGCCAACGGCAACTACGACTACATCGTCTGCCTCTGCGCCAGCTGCTGCTCCACCCTGAAGAAGCACTACGCCGAGTTCCTCGAGAGCAACGGCGGCATCTCCGAGGCCGCCGTGAAAGCCTTCTCCGAGAAGGTCGTCGACTTCAGCACCCTGTGCAGGGAGAAGCTGGGCATGACCGCCGACGACTTCACCAAGATCGACGAGAAGGTCACCTTCCACGCCTCCTGCCACCAGTGCCGCGCCCTTGAAGCGGCCCAGCACTCCCGCGACCTCATCGCTGCCGCGGCCGACTACGTGCCCTGCTTCGAGGAAGAGGTCTGCTGCGGCTTCGGCGGCACCTACTCCGTGAAGTTCCCCGAGATCTCCGCGGAGCTGCTCCGGAAGAAGCTGAAGAACGTCGCCGACACGAATGCAACCCGCATCGTCATGGACTGCCCCGGCTGCGTCATGCAGATCAAGGGCGGCGTCGAGAAGAACCACATGGGCATCCGCGTTTCCCACCTCGCCGAGCTCCTCGCCGAGCGCGTGAAGCGCTAGCCTGACTCTTGCTGGACTAGGCTTTCCTCGCCTGGGGCCAGCTCTGACATGAACGTCAAGCCCCCCGCGCTTCCTTCGGGAATGCGGGGGGCTTTTTTTGCCGACGGCCTTGCAGGGTCAAGGGGAGACTGCGCGCGGACAGGCTACGCGCCGGCAGGGAGCTGCGTCTGGCGTCGCTGGCCTCGGAGCCACCACAGCCAGGCTATGGCCAGCGGGACGAAGGAGCCGATCCAGGCGAGGGGGCTGGCACAGCATATGCCGTCGAAGCCGGCGCGCTCCAGGAGCCAGAAGGCGGCAAAGATGC
>JAEEPQ010000251.1 GCA_016284885.1 Desulfovibrio sp. | reverse complement strand
AACTCCATGCGACCGGCTCCGCCGTACAGGACCGTTCCTTCGTAGTCGGCATAGACGTCAACGGAATCTGGTCCGTGCAGTCCGGTGATCCTGCTCCACTCGCGGTACGGAATGTGCGATGTGTGGAGCATCTCGCAACGGTCGTACAGGCTCTGCTTCGAAGCGGTGAGGAACTTGAGGGAGTCCGTGCCAGCCATGGAGATCCGCATGCCGATCCGAGCATAGATAACCGCTAGAAACGCCGCGTCTTGGATGAATCCCCTGGGAAGCGTTGCCTCGTCGAACAGCACAGTCTTGAAACCGCATTGCTTCAGCGCCTTGAAGTCTTCGCGTACGTCTTCGAGCGTCATTCTGGGCTTGCAGAGCACATAGGCTGTCCGTGCAAACTCATTGGAGCCGTCCTTTGCATCTTTGTGACGGAGCTCCTCTGCCATCTGCAGCAGCAGAGTTGTCTTCCCAGTGCGGCGAAGACCGTACAGGACGCAGACTTTGTTTCTGGGAGGTTCCTTCCAGAACCGCTTCATGTCGTCGAGCTGGCTTCTGGCCTCCTTGTAGTTGGCAGAGCTTTTGATCAGGCCTTCGAGACTTTGCCCAAAGGAGACTTCTGCGTGGAAATGCTTGTTTTCCATGTTGGCAGGCATGGCTACAATCTCCTGTTTTTCTCTTCTAGCGTGAGCTAGTTGCTAACGCAAAGGGCTAGCTGGGCTGCTGAGCTGCTGAGCTGGATGGTGGGCCCGGGAACTTGGTAGCGTGCTCCGCAGATTTCCCAGATAGAGGAATGCCTCTTTTCCTGCCGTCTCCATGAGGGATACAGTGTAGTGGTGCCCGCCCCCTCGGGACCGATGTCTTCCCCGGCCTCTGGCACGATATCCTCCCCAGCCTGCGCGTTCTCGGAGAACACCGTTCCCCCGTCCGAGAGGGGAAGGACGTCATCCGCCGGACCGGTATCCTCGTCGGCCATGGTCGTGGATGCATTCTCAGACGTGAGCGTCTCAGTCTTGGGAGCCTTGCCCTGTACCGCAGGAGCCTTCGCTGTCGCCATGACGGACGCGACGGCGAAGGCCATGCCAGCCTGTAGGCCTTCTGTTTGGATCGGACCTTGTCAATCAGCAGGCGCAGATTCTTCAGGGACACGGCTTCGACCGGGGATGCCAGTCCGCCTTCTTCGCCGCCCTCAGGAGCGGGGAGCCTGCCCGCCAGCACGTCCTCTAGGCTGAGCCTGCGCTCGCCCGCCTGGCGGGAGAGCATCCTTGCCGCCAACCCTTGTCGCCAGCGACGACAGCATGGAAGCCGGCATAGTCCAGAAGCTTGGCGTTTTTGTCCGCGGGCGAGCCAGGCAAGCAGGCCCCGGTCGCTCCTCGACTCGGCGACGAGCAGGCAGAGGCCCATGGCAAGGGCCGATGCGGGATCAAGGAAGCGTGCAGCGCCCTGCCTTGCCTTGCGTCGGTAGTTGGCGCTCGTCTCGCCGTCCAGGCCGGCCAGGAAGAGGAAACAGCCTGCGCGGCCGCGCAGGGGCGGGCTCTTGGCAAGCGCGTCTGGACTTTTGCCCAGGCGGAGCGCTTGGACGACGTGCGGAACTGCTCCTCAAGCGCGAGGGCCTCGGTGATCGTAAGCGGAGTGCTGGCCGAGGCCGCAACTCTGGGCCAGACACGCAGAGCGGCCATCAGCAGGGAGGCGAAAAGGCTGGAAAGGGTCTTCGAAATGGGGGCGGTGGCAACAGGAGTGGGCATGCAGGCTCCGGGGTTATAATTTAAAGCTATTAACTTGTAGATAGTTTTTTATAAAATTTTCATGTAAGAAGATAGAGGCGACATATCCCAGCATCGGCTCAGAAGGCGACTCGGGAGCAGAGCGCGTCCTGGATTGCTCGGAACAGCGTGGGCGAGGCGGGCATAGGTAGCTGGCAAAGATGGACTGCAAGATAAGCGCGCCACCTCCCCTGTCAAGAGCAAGAGCGGAAAAGGCTTCAACAGGCTCCTTGGGGCGAAGCCACTGGCCGGCTGGTGGGGCAGGAGGAGGAAGGCAGGCCTGAGGCTTCGGGGAAAGGCTTGGCTCCCCTGCGACAGCGGCACAGTGTCACAAGGGAAAAAAGGCTGTTAACGAAAAAAATTACTAAGTAAAAATTTTTTATTATGGAGATCTGTCCATGCCGATCAGCTTTGGTTTGGCTTGTTGCTGGCGCAGACAGTCTCGCAGGAAGCGCCGGCCGCCTGCTTCAGGAGAGCGTCGAGGCAGGCTGGCTGGCAGGCTGATCAAGATGCAGGGATTCAATCACGAAGCCAAAAGGCGAAGCTGCATCAGGGCGGACAAGCGCGCGGAGTTCTCCCAGCTTCTGCCCCTTCCCGTCCAGCACTTCGCCGGCCATGGCCGTCATCTTGCCGAGGGCTTCCACCGTTCTTGTCCTGACGCGCAGGCCGTGGCCGCCCCATCCCCGCCACTGTCCGAGTAACCAGATGGCGCAGGTCCGGCAGCAAGTCCCGGTTCCGTTCTGCGTCCGCATCACCCGGCTGTCCTCTGGAAGATCGTGCAGGGGTGCCGCCCGCCCGAAGCAGTCGCAGGCTGCCCTGCGGGCGTCTTCCACGCTGATCCGGGCATCGTACTCATCCGGCACGCCGGCAAAGCGCACTGGGAAGAGGGCGCTTCGACGCTCCGCGAGGCTCGACCAGGAAGGCGAGCCAAGGGCTGTCTGGTCGAGCATGTCGTCCGTCAGGCTGTCGAAGTGCGTGAAGCCAGTCGCCAGGGCCGCGTTCAGAGCCTGATCGAGCAGACGCTGAATCAGCTTGCGGGGCAGGCCTCCCAGCAGGTGCGGAGCGCCGGCTTCGGGACTGCGCCTCTTTGCCTTGGCAGGCGCTGGCGAGGCATGCCGGGACTGCCACTCCTTGACTGGAGCTGAGGCTGGGCTTGCCTCCTCCCAGGCCGGAGGCTCCTCTCCCAGCGGAGCAAGGTGCCGGGCTGGCTTCGCTTCGCCGATGTCCTTGGGATACATCTCAGCAATGATCCGCTCGACGAACGCTTCGTATTCCTCCAGGGGCGTCTCCCAGCGCAGGGCGTGGTCGATGAACTCCTGTGGCACCCGGTCGATGAAGGCGACGGCATCGCCCCCGCAGTCCTT
>JAEEPQ010000250.1 GCA_016284885.1 Desulfovibrio sp. | reverse complement strand
GCGCTGGCGAAGCGCTAGGCTTCTTTCCGGCGACGAAGGAAGCTTGTATTCCTTCGCCTTCTCCCTGTCAACAGCTTTTTTCAGATTTTTTTCCGTTCCCCTTCCGGGGACCGGAGCGGCCTGAAAAGCCGGCGACTGGGAGACGCCGCCCGCCCTGGCCTCAGGGCCTTGCGCTTGGCGCGAGGGAGGCTTCTACGCTTGGGCCTGCCCACTGTCAAGCTCTGGAGAACGAAAAAACAACGCAGTCCTGACAAAGCCCCGGCTAAAGATCAAGGAGCCCCCTGCGCCTGCGGCCCTTGGGCACCGCCTTGAGGTGCTCGTAGCTCTTGGCCGTCGCCACCCTGCCCTTGCTCGTGCGCTTCAGAAAGCCCTGCTGGATGAGGTAGGGCTCGTAGACGTCCTCGATGGCGCGCACATCCTCGGAGCAGGCTACCGCAAGGGTCTTGAGACCCACGGGGCCGCCTTCGTAGCTGTCGATGATGACGGAGAGGATGCGCCGGTCGATCTGGTCGAGACCGGCCTCGTCCACGTCCATGCAGCGCAGGGCCTTGTCCGCCTCGGCGGCGCCGATGCGGGGCGCGCCGTCCTGGATGGCGTAGTCGCGCACGCGCCTGAGGTGGCGGTTGGCGATGCGGGGCGTTCCGCGGGAGCGGCGGCCGATTTCGAGGGCGCCGCTCTCGTCGATGGCGACGCCGAGTATGGCCGCGCTGCGCATGACGATGCGCGCGAGGTCTTCGGGACTGTAGAAGTCGAGGTGGAGATCGATGCCGAAGCGGCTGCGCAGGGGCGCCGACACGAGGCCGAGCCTAGTGGTGGCGCCCACGAGGGTGAAGCGGTCGAGGGGCATCTTGACGGTGCTTGCGGCCGGCCCCTGGCCCACAACGATGTCGAGCTTGAAGTCCTCCATAGCCGGATAGAGCACTTCTTCCACCGCGATGGGCATGCGGTGGATCTCGTCGACGAAGAGGATGTCGTTTTTGTTCAGATTGGTCAGGATGGAGGCAAGGTCGCCCGGGCGTTCCAGCATGGGGCCCGTGATGGTCACGATGCCGACGCCGAGCTCGGCTGCCATGATCTGGGCGAGCGTCGTCTTGCCGAGGCCGGGATTGCCGTAGAAGATGGTATGATCCAGCGCCTTGCCCAGGGTTTTGGCAGCCCCGAGGAAGACCTTGAGCTGGGCTCTGACGCTGTTCTGGCCGATGAAGTCGTCGAGGGTCCGGGGACGGACGTTGTCTTCGGCCAGCCTCGCCTCCTCGGTCTGCTGGAGCAGTTCGCCTTCCCGCATGTCTTCCGTGCGCATGTCTTCCGTGCTGATGTCGTCGTCCGGCATGGGCTACCCCTTTCTCGCAAGCGCCTTGAGCGAGGCGCGCAGAAGCTCCGGAACGTCCAGGTCCGGCTGGCTCTTCAGGAGGTCCTGCACCACCTTGCCGCATTCGGCCTCCGTGTAGCCGAGCCCCTTGAGGCCTTCGAGCACGTCGCGGTAGACCGCGCCCGCCTGGGGGCTTCCCGCAGAGGCCTGGGCCAGCTCGGCGCCGTCGGTCTTGAGCTTGTAGCTGAGCTCGTGGAAAATGGCCTCGGCGGTGCGCTTGCCAACGCCCGACACGGCGGTGAGGGGCTGGCTGGAGCCGCCGGCAACGATGGCACGCAGGTCCTGCGGCCTGTAGGTGGAGAGTATGGAGAGGGCGATGCGGGGGCCGACCTTGGGGATGGTGATGAGCATGCGGAAAATGTCCCTGTCCTCGGCCGTGGCGAAGCCGCAGAGGCGCAGCTCGTTTTCGCGCACCAAAAGCTCCGTGCGCAGGCTGCACTGGGAGCCGACCTCAGGCAGCGACTGCAGAAGGCTCGTCGGCACCTCCACCTCGTAGCCCACGCCGCCAGGCGTGACGATGACGACGCCGCTCTCCCCGATCTCGGCAAGGCGCCCTTCCAAGTATGCTATCATCCAGACCTCCGGGAGCCCCTGAGGGGGCGCTGTTGCCAAGACAGGCAAATCGCTATACTAAGCTTGCATGAAAAAAGCATTCCTGACGCTCGCGCTCGCGCTGGCCCCTGCCTGCGCCTTCGCCTGGATGGGCTTCGACTCGGCCACCTCCGAGCTTGTCGAGGTGACGCCGGAGGGCGGCGTGCCGAGCCGCGGACAGACCATCGTGGTGCACGACATCGCCCAGGACACGAACATCACCTGCCTTGTCAGGGACGTCTACCGCAACTCGCAGACCGTGGAGCTGACGGTTACCACCTCCAAGGGCGACGACCGCATTCTCGTCATGGAAGGCAGGTAGCCGGCCGAATCCTTTAGCGCTCCCCGTTCGTGTGCTCCCAGCCGGGCAGCACCACGGTCGAGGAGGGATCGGCAGCGCCCCCGCTTCCCTTGGGGCAGTCGTTCTGCAGCCAGCAGACCTCGCAGCCACCGCGGAAGGGATAGTGCGTCACCACGGCGAAGCGGCGCTCCAGCACGGGCATGTCCTCGCGGTAGGCAAGGCCGATGCCGGCAAGGGCCCTGCGCAGGGTTTCCGTGGGCCGCGGAGCCGGCGCACAGCCGGAAAGCTCCACCTGGGGGATGAGGTCGCTGACGGCCTGCATGCACATGTACTGCGCAAGGGCATTGGCCAGAAAGCCCAGCGAGGGTCTCTTGTCCCAGGTTTCGTCGATGGTGCGCTCCACCTCTTCGGGCAGCCACACAACAAGATAGGGGATCTTGCCGCAGGTCACCTGGCAGACGCCGAGCAGATCCTTCCAATGGTTCCAGAAGCGCTCGAGCTCTTCGGCCACTGCGCCGTCGATCCTGCTCTCCTGGCTCATTTCCATGAAGCCTATCAGATCAAAGTAGGGTTCGGTCTTGAGGACTTCCGTCTTCACTTCGGGCATCGCGTTGTCTTGGCTCACTTCTTCCTCCTGCCCCAGCAGGGCGCGTGCATGGCGTGCGCCGGATGCGGGGCCCCTGTCCAGGAAGGCGCAGAGCCTCCTCCAGACGCTGGCTGCCGCCGGCAAAGCGCTGGCATTGTACCTTCAAGGAAGAGCGCGTCAAGCCGGACGCAGTCGGCAGAGCAAAGCCGGCTTCGCGGCCTTGGCCCGCCAAAGGTCCCAGAACGCGCTGTTGACATTGGCCAGTCTCCAT
>JAEEPQ010000249.1 GCA_016284885.1 Desulfovibrio sp. | reverse complement strand
AGCTGGCACGGCTTGCCCCGCCAGACGCGGCCGGCTTTGCCAGGGGGCTTTCGCTCTTCGTCATGGGGCTGGCCAAGAAGGTGATCCTGGCCGACTCCATCGCAGCTTACGCCAACGCCGTCTTCAACGCCGCAGAAAAGGGCTGGCCACTGGCCTGCCCGGAAGCCTGGTTCGGCGCCTTCGCCTACACCATGCAGCTCTACTTCGACTTCTCGGGCTACACCGACATGGCCCTGGGATGCGGGCTCATGCTGGGGCTGACCCTGCCCTTCAACTTCGATTCGCCCTACAAGTCCACGGGCATCGTCGACTTCTGGCGCCGCTGGCACATCACCCTCGGCACCTGGCTCAAGGACTTCCTCTACATCCCTCTTGGCGGCAACCGCCACGGCAAGATCCGCCAGTACCGCAACCTCTTCCTCACCATGCTCATCGGCGGCGCCTGGCACGGCGCAGGCTGGACCTTCATCATCTGGGGAGCCCTGCACGGCGCCATGCTCTGCGTGAACCACTTCTTCCGGGCCCTGACCAAGGGGACCAGGCTGCAGGCCCTGCTGGCCAAGGCACCCTGCCGGGCCTGCTTCATCCTGCTGACCTTCTTCTGCGTAACCCTCTGCTGGGTCGTCTTCCGGGCCCAGAGCGCCGGGGGCGCCTTTGCCATGTACCAGGCCATGGCAAACCTGCCCGACGCCTCGCAGGGCCTCTTCCCCCACGGCTACGTCAAGGGCTTGCTCCCGCACGCCCTGCTGGGCCTGTGCTTTGGGATATGCTGGCTTTTCCCCAACTCCCAGGAGCTGATCTTCGGCCGCCGGGACGGCACAAAGCCCGCCCTTTGCTGGAAGCCCAGCGCAGCCTGGGCCGCGGGGCTGGCCCTGGCCGCCGTCTGCTCGCTGGTGCTTGCCTCCCGCGAAACGACCTTCCTGTACTTCCAGTTCTAGGGAGGCCTTCGGAGCAGGGGCCGGGCCCGGCGCCAGCTTCGGCTGCTTCAAGCAGCGCGCCAAGCAGGCGCGCACGTCCGGCGTTGACCCGGGACTGCGGGGGGCATAGGCTCTCCTTCCCAGGGATGCTGTGCCGGAAGGGGAGCGCCACGCGCCATGCTCCTTCGGCGCCGTCTCCCCAAGGCCCACGCCGGCCCCACGGCAGCCGGAGCAGTCCGCTCGCACCATTTGCACCATTGGCACCATCGGCAGGCCTTCGCCGGCCCCGCAGCAGCCGGCCTCCCGCACAGCGGCCTTCGAGGTTTTCCAGCCCCTTTCCAGGAGACGCCATGGCAACACCCTCTCCGCAGGACATCGCGGTCCCCGGCGCAGCTTCGGCCGTACAGGCCGACAGCGCGACAGGCCAGCGCTTCCTGAGGCGCTTTGCCCAAGCCGCGCTGGCCCTGCTGGCCTTCCTGCTCCTCGCTTGCGCACCCTACTCCGCCTGGTGGCTCTACGAGAGCGGCGATCTCGCCGTCGAGCGGGCCTCCGCCATGCAGGCGGAGGGGAAGTTTGCGCTCTTCGGATCCGGCGTGTCCCAGGACTTCGTGGACTACAAGCTCCAGCTCTACGCCAAGGTGAAGCCGCAGATCACGACCATAGGCTCCTCGCGCGTCATGCAGTTCAGGCGGGCCTACTTCGCACCGGACGCCGTCTACATGAACATGGGCGGCGTTGCCGGCAACCTCAAGATACTGCGCTCGACCCTGGATGCCATGCTCAAGGTGCATGCGCCCGAGGCCGTGATCATCGGGCTCGACTTCTGGTGGTTCATGCCGCGCTGGGAGGCCAATCCGAACGACGGCACCGAGCCCACCAGCGGCTCCTACAACTACCGTCTGGCCTCGCTCAAGCAGCCCTGGACCTGGTTGCTGGAAGGCAAGCTCTCCCTCGCCGAGCTGGCACAGCCCCTCGCCGGCCTCTTCGGGCAGGGCTTCCGCCGGGACCGCTTCGGCGTCATGGCCCAGCAGACCGACGACGGCTTCGGTCCCGACGGCGCCTGGTACTACACGGGCGACGTCACGGGCCGCAAGCGCCCCTACGACTACCAGTTCCAGGCCACCCTCGACGAGGCCAGATACGGCATCAAGGCCTTCTACCACGCCAAGCCCGGCGAGGAGGCGCCAGCCCAGGAGCACCTCGACGCCCTCTGCGGCATCGTTGCGCGCCTCCAGTCGCGGGGCATCAAGACCTTCGTCTTCATCGCCCCCCTCTCAGGGCGGGTGCTCGACTTCATGCGCACCCGTCCCGAGGCCTACAGGCACCTCTTCCGGCTGCGCGAGGCCCTGCTCGCCCGCGGCATCGACGCGCTCGACTGCACGGACGCCCGGGCCTTCGGCTCCTCGGACTGCGAATTCGTGGACGGCTTCCACGGCGGCGAGGTCACCTACGCCCGCATCCTCAGGCTGCTGGCCGAACGGGATCTTGCGCTTGCTCCCTACGTGGACAGGAGGCGCATCGATGCCGCCCTCGCGCAGTGGGAGGGCTTTGCGCTGGTGCCGGATACCCGCGTGACCAGCCTCCCGGAGGTCGACTTCATGCACTTCGGCTGCCCCAAGGCGGGACGGCGCTGAGCTACTTGTTCCAGGGCATGGCCTTGAGCGCCAGTCCCAGGCCACAGAAGCCCGTGACGCCGGCAAAGACCAGTCCGCAGCCGATGAAGAGGGGCAGGATGATGAACGCAGGCCAGACCAGGGAAAGAAGCGATCCTGCGGCCACGAGGGCGCCTGCGCCAATGCGCACCTGGCGCTCGATGGAGAGCCTGTGCCCGCGCTTGACCGGCAACCCCTCCTTGAGCCAGGCCTCCATGCCACCGGCAAGGGTGTAGGCCTGGCCGCCTGCCGCCAGAGGGCGGATGGCTGCCTCGTTCGCCGCCACGCGGTGGCCTGAGCGGCACGTGAAGATGGCTGCCGTTCCGGGCGCCAGCGGGGGCAGGTTCATATAGCCTGCGATGGACAGGGGCGCGGCCTCGGCGTGGACCGCCCTCACGGTTTCGATTTCGTCGGGTTCGCGGATATCGATGAGCCGGGCCTTGCCATCTTCGAGCAGTTTCCAGGCATCGCTGGGAGAGAGTTCTTTGAACATGGGAGACCTCCAGGCAGGGGGTGCGGCGGAAGGCCGCCGTTGCGCAAGCGCCTTGAAAAAGGTAT
>JAEEPQ010000043.1 GCA_016284885.1 Desulfovibrio sp. | reverse complement strand
GAGGAGAGCGCAGGCGCCCAGGACGGCAGAGGCCAGAGCGCCCGCCATTCGGCAGGGGCTGCCTTCAGGATAGACGTGCGCGGCATGCGCGCAGAGCAGGCCATCGCCAGCGTGCAGGCCTGCCTCGACAAGGCCTATCTGGCCGAGCTCGGCGACGTCGAGGTGGTCCACGGCAAGGGCACGGGCGCCCTGCGCCGGGCCATCCACGAGTGGCTGGGAAGCTGCTCCCAGGTTGCCGCCTTCGCCGTAGCGCCTGCCGACAGGGGCGGCGACGGCATGACCATAGTGACTTTGAAATAGCGGCCGATAAGAAGCCTGCGGTCCCGGCTTGCCGGGACCGCGGCAGTGCTTATTATTTCCGGGACGCCGCCATGGCGGCGCCAGGGAGGGCAGCCCATGCAGGGCAGCGACGCCATAGAGCAGATAAAGCAGCGCATTCCCATCGTCGATCTGATCGGGAAGTTCGTGCCCCTCAAGAACCTGGGCTCGCGCTTCGTCGCGCCCTGCCCCTTCCACGAGGAGACCAAGCCCTCCTTCTCCGTGACCCCGAACGGCTACTTCTACTGCTTCGGCTGCCAGAAGCACGGCGACATCTTCACCTTCTGGATGGAGTACCACGGCGTCTCCTTCCGCGAGGCCCTGGAGCAGCTTGCCGAACAGGCCAACGTCACCCTGGACGAGGGACGGCGCGATCCCGAGGCCGCCCGCCGGGCCAAGGAGCGCCGCACCAGGCGCCAGCAGGTCATCGACATGTACCGCTTCGCGCAGGCCCACTTCAGGAAGAATCTCGCCTCCCCCAAGGGCGCGGACTGCCGGGCCTACATGCGGGGCCGGGGCATATCCGAGGAGCTGCTCGAGCGCTTCGGCCTCGGCTGGGCCCTGGACGACTGGCACGACCTCACCGGCGCCCTCCAGCGGGCCGGCTTCGACGTGCGCCTGGCCGCAGAAGGCGGCCTTGTGGGCATTTCCCATAGCTCTGGCAAGCCCTACGATCCCTTCAGGGCCAGGCTCATGTTCCCCATCCGGGACACCTCGGGCACGACCATAGCCTTCGGCGGCCGCATCATCGACAACGCGGCCGACCAGGCCAAGTACGTCAACACCTCCGACTCCATCATCTATAAAAAGGGCGACCACCTCTACGGCCTCGACCTCGCCGGCCAGGCCATACGGCGCACCAGGCGCGTCTTCATCACCGAAGGCTACATGGACGTGCTGACCCTGCACCAGTTCGGCTACGCCAACGCCGTGGGCGGCCTCGGCACGGCGCTCACGGACCAGCAGGTGAAGCGCATCCTCGGCTATTCCCCCGAAATCATGCTCCTCTACGACGGCGACAACGCGGGCCGCAAGGCAGCGCTGGCCGCCTCCGGCAAGTTCCTCGCCGCAGGCGCCACGGCCAAGGTCATACTCCAGCCCGAGGGCGAGGACATCGACAGCCTCCTGCGCACCCAGGGGGCTGAGGCCTTCGAACGCCTCCAGGCCACGGCCAGGCCGGCGCTCCAGTTCTGCATGGAAACCATGCGCGGCCGCTCGCCGAGAGAGGCGCTCCAGTGGTGCAAGGACTTCATCCGCGGCATACAGCTGCCCGAGCTCGTCAGCCCCGCCATCAGCTATCTGGCACGAAACCTGGGATTCGACGAGCGCGAACTGCGCAGAGGCGCGCAGGAAGACTTCGAGCAGGCCGGCAGAAGGCCGGTTCCGGCGCCTGCCGGACGCGGCCAGGCCCCTGCCCCCCAGCCGGCGCTCTCCCCCATCGAGAAGGAAATCCTGCGCTGCGCCGTCCGCTACCCGGAACATGCCGCAGACATTGCCAACATGGGCGCCGATCTCCTCCTCGCCTCGCCCTTTGCCCGCAGCCTCTGGACCAAGGTCGCCCAGGCCAGGCCCGGCGAGGCCGGCTACGACCTCGAGGGCGAGGAGCGGGCCTTCTGGGACCGCTGCCGCGGACTCGAGGCCCCCGAGCGGACGGCGCCGGACATGGAGCTGCGGGCCCTCCAGAATGTCATTGACAGACACTACAGGAAGGTGCAAAAATTATCACTTTCTGCGGTTCTGCGACAAAATGACGGCAACGGCGGCATCGGAGCCGGGATGGCATATCTCGGCGCCGCCCAGGAAACTCCGACGGAGACAAAATGAGCAATCTCAAAGACGTCCAGCAGATTCAATCGCTCATCGCCAAGGGCAAGGGCAGCGGCTACCTCACCTTCGAGGAAGTCAACAAGGCCCTGCCTGTCGAGATGAGCACTCCGGAGCAGTTCGAGGAGATCATCGGCATCTTCGAGCAGCTGGAAATCGTCATCGTCGACTCCGAAAAGGAGGGCAAGAAGATTGCCTCCCGCGTCGCCACCGAAAGCGAGGAGGGGGGAGACAAGGAGTCCATCGACATCACCGAGGACGAGGATTCCGCCGACTACTCCTCCCGGAGCACGGATCCGGTGCGCATGTACCTGCGCGAGATGGGCGCCGTGCCCCTGCTGGACAGGGACGGGGAAGTCGTGATCGCCAAGAAGATCGAGCTCGGCGAGCAGGACGTGCTCTACGCCCTGGTGGAGGTGCCCGTTGCCGTCGAGGAGCTGATCAACGTGGGCGAGGAGCTGCGCCAGAACCGCATCAAGCTCAAGGACGTGGTCAAGACCATCGAGGAGGACGATCCCAGCGAGGACGAGATGAACCAGCGCTCGCGCGTCATCCTGCTGCTCGACGAGATCAAGAACATTTTCAAGAAGAAGCGCAAGCTCTACAAGAAGTTCGACGACAGCCTCGCGTCCGGCGACAAGAAGATCGGCCACCTCCAGAAGGAGATCCTCGCCTACAAGGAGGAGATCGTCACCCGCCTGCGCGACATCAAGCTGGAGAAGACCCTCATCGACCGCGTCATCGAGACGGTCGACGACTACGTCCGCCAGATGCACAACTGCCGCCGCGACCTCTCCGCCTACATTCTCTCCACGGGCAAGACCCAGACCGAAATCCAGGATCTCTTCGAGAAGATGGACAGCCGCGAGATCCCGCCGGCCAAGATAGCCGCCGAGCTCAAGATGTCTCTCGACGAGGTCTTCTCCTTCAAGGAGATGATCGTCGGCAAGATCGAGATTCTCAAGCGCCTGCAGGAGAAATGCTGCCTCAACGCCGCAGACCTCGAGGAGGTGCTCTGGCGCATCAAGCGCGGCAACACTGCGGCCATGCGCGCCAAGCAGGAGCTCATCCGTTCCAACCTGCGCCTCGTGGTCTCCATCGCCAAAAAGTACACCAACCGCGGCCTGCAGTTCCTGGATCTCATCCAGGAGGGCAACATCGGCCTCATGAAGGCCGTCGACAAGTTCGAATACCAGCGCGGCTACAAGTTTTCGACCTACGCCACCTGGTGGATACGCCAGGCCATCACCCGCGCCATCGCCGACCAGGCGCGCACCATCCGCATCCCGGTCCACATGATCGAGACCATCAACAAGCTCATCCGCACCTCCCGCTACCTCGTGCAGGAGCTCGGCCGCGACCCCACGCCCGAGGAGATTGCCGAGCGCATGGAGTACCCCGTGGAGAAGGTCAAGAAGGTGCTCAAGATCGCCAAGGAGCCCATCTCCCTCGAAACGCCCATCGGCGACGAGGAGGACTCCAGCCTCGGCGACTTCATCGAGGACAAGAAGGCCGTGGCGCCTGCGGAGGAGGTCATCAACACCAAGCTCTCCGAGCAGCTGGCCCAGGTGCTCTCCGATCTGACGCCCCGCGAGGAGCAGGTGCTGCGCAAGCGCTTCGGCATTGCCGAGAAGAGCGACCACACCCTCGAGGAAGTCGGCAAGCTCTTCAACGTCACGCGCGAGCGCATACGCCAGATCGAAGCCAAGGCCCTGCGCAAGCTCCGCCATCCCGTCAGGAGCCAGCCCCTGCGTTCCTACTACGAGAACTAGGATTCCGCCGGCGCCGGCCGGAGGAGTGCGCACATGAACGGCACCTTTTGCTTCTGCTCTGGCATCCTGCTTGCCGGCCTTCTGCTCGGCACCGTCCAGAGCGTCCCCGCCCAGCCGGCCGGCCAGCACGCCGAGGCCGCGAAGGCTTCCGGCGATGCATCCTTCCTTCCGCCCGTCCTGCCAGGCCATGCCAAAGGCACGGTCGCGCGCGCCATGGACGGCGATACGCTCAAACTTGCCGACGGGAGAATGGTGCGCCTTGCCTGCGTCGATGCGCCTGATCTCGTCTCCAGCTACTCCCGCGACGTCATCGAGAAGAACCGCAAGGACTTCCGCGAGCTCAACTTCCGCACCGAGGCCAAAGCCCAGAAGGCCCAGCAGGCCGCCAAGGAGCAGACCTCGACGCTCGGGCAGTACTATTCCGTCCGCAGCCGGAAGGCCCTCGCCGAGGCAGCCGCGAAGAAGCAGGTCGTCCTGCATGCGGGCACCCTGAAGCGCGACAGGCAGAAGCGCATCATTGCCGATGCCGTCCTCGAGCACGGCCGCTCCCTCAGCGCCCACCTCGTCATGAACGGCCTCGCCTACGTCGTCTTCGACAAGGACTTTTCCCCGAAGTACCAGGAAGTGCTGCTCAAGCTCCAGCGCCGGGCCATGCGCGCCCGCAGGGGCTTCTGGGACAGGATTCTCGGCATGGACGCGGCCAAGCGCACCTATACCGGCGACAGGGAGACGAAGCTGTTCTACGCGGCCTCCGACGTGCGCGGACTCAAGGTGAAGCCGCGCATGCGCGTCTACTTCGGCAACCTTCTCGACGCCTTCAACGCCGGCTTCGCGCCCGCCCGCTCGACGGACTTCTGGCCGCCCTCCGCTACAGGCGGCAAGTAGGCAGGCCCACCCTTCCTTGACTCGGATCTGCAAGGCAGATACCTTCCCTGCAGACCGAAGGGATGCTGCCGGCATCCCCGCAAAGGCGTCCCGGCTCCGCCGGGCCGGAAGTTCCGCCATGCCGGCCGGCATCGTCCCCGCAACGCCAAGCATAGGGAGAACCGTTCATGGTGCGCCACATCACCACGCTGCAGGCACTCGGCCAGGATACCGTCTGGCTCCTTCTCAAGCAGGCCCGGGGCATACCCGATGCCAAGGCCGTCGACGACTTCATGACGGACCGGACCATAGTCCAGATGTTCTCGAAGACGGACATGTCGGAGCGCCTGTGCACCACGGCGGCCGTCCGCCAGATGAGCGGACACCTGGTCTACGTTGCCCCTGAGGACAAGTGGCAGAGCGCCATCGAAGAGTTCCCCTTGGTGCTGCTCGGCGCCGTCAGCTACTACATGGACGGCATGTTCGTCTACGGCCTGCCTGCCAAGCCATGGAAGCCGGAGAAGGAGGTGACCTTCCCGGTCATCAACTGCGGCGCCCCGGACGCGCATCCGGCGCATGCCATCGCAGACATCATCTGCATGCTGCACGCGAGCCGCAACGACCTGCGCGCCGTCAAGGCCTGCTGGCTCGGCTGCGCCACCGGCGTTCTCCACTCCCTTGTCCAGGCCACCAAGTTTTTCCCCTTCGCTCTCAACATCGCCATGCCCCCCGCCGACGTGGTGGATTCGTCCCTCCTTGAGGCTGAGGCCAAGGAGCTCAAGACCGAAGTGGCCTTCTTCGACAGTCCGGTGGACGCCGTCAAGGATGCCGACTACGTCTTCATCGGCAGCCGGCGCCAGCTCGACTTCGCAATGCTCCAGAAGTGGCAGGTTTCCCCCAGCCTCCTGTCCTTTGCAGCGCCGCATTTCCGCGTCATGCTGGGCACCTATCCCGTCGACGCCCTGCCGCTCGACGCCAGCACCCTCATCGGCAAGCGCTCCCTCCTGCTCATGCAGGCGGAGAACAGGCTGCGCGTCTACAAGCGCATGCTGCACTGGGTCTACGAGAGCATGTAGCGCCCGCAGCGCCGACAGGCCCATCCCGCCTTCCCGCCTTTGCCCCCTTGCCGCGGACTCCTTCGGCAGGCCTTCGCTCCGCACGCCGGCATGCCGGCATGCGCGTCTGCGGGCTTCGTCGCTTTGAAAAGCCCGCATCGGCACGCCTCGCCAAACTTTCAGCCTGCAGCCCCTGGCCCGCCGCAGGCGCATCCCAAGCCCCCGAACGCCCGGGGCAGGAGCTGCCATGTCCCCTCAAGCCTTTCTCTTCGACCTCGACGGCACGCTGCTCGACACCCTTGCCGACCTGGGGTCGGCCTGCAACCGCATGCTCGCCGCGCACGGCTGGCCGGAGCATCCCGTGGACGCCTACAGGCGCATGATAGGCGACGGCTTCGTCAGGCTCGTGGAGCGGGCCCTGCCGCCAGACATCCTGCCGAGCCTCAGGCCCGGCCAGCTGGACCGCCTCGTCAGGGAAGGCAAGGAGGCCTACAGCGCGCATCTCAAGGACGCCACGCGCCCCTACCCCGGCATGCCCGACGCCGTGGCGGAGCTCCGCGCCAGGGGATGCCGGCTCGGCGTCCTTTCCAACAAGCCCGATCCCCAGACAAGGGAGCTTGTCGAGACCTTCTTCCCCGGATGCTTCCATGCCGTCCACGGCGGACGCCAGGGCGTGCCCCTCAAGCCCGATCCCGCGGCGGCCCTCGCCATGCTCGGCGAGCTCGGCACGGACAGGACCTGCACCTGGTACGTCGGCGACAGCGACGTGGACATGCTCACGGCGCGCCATGCCGGCCTTGCCGCCATAGGCGTCGCCTGGGGCTTCCGGGGCGAGGAGGAGGTGGCCGGCGCAGGCGCGGCCCGCATCGTCCGCCATCCCTCCGAGCTCTGCGCCTTTGCCGGCATTGCCCCTCCTGTTGACAAAACCCAGTAAACCACTATGTTGTCTGCACACTGCTCCAACCGCACACCGCAGAGGCCCCCATGCCCATCAACATCCCCTCCGATCTTCCTGCCAGAGCGGCTCTGGAGCAGGAAAACATCTTCGTGATGACCGAAGAGCGTGCAACCTCGCAGGACATACGCCCGCTCGACATCGTCATCGTGAACCTCATGCCGACGAAAATCACCACGGAGACCCAGCTGCTCCGCGTGCTCGGCAACACACCCATCCAGGTTGACATCACGCTCCTGCGCACGGCGGAGCACGTATCGAAGCACACGCCTCTGGAGCACCTGGACCGCTTTTACAAGACCTTCGACGAAATCAAGGACCGGCATTTCGACGGCATGATCGTGACCGGCGCCCCCGTGGAACACCTCCCCTTCGAGGACGTGGACTACTGGAAGGAGCTGCTCAGGATCATGAACTACGCCTCCACCGGCCACGTCTTCTCCACGCTCTACATCTGCTGGGCAGCCCAGGCCGCGCTCTACCACTTCTACGGCATTCCCAAGCACGACCTGCCGAGCAAGCGTTTCGGCGTCTTCGAGCACGACGTCCTCGAACCGACCTGCAACCTCTTCCGCGGCTTCGACGACGTCTTCCACGCCCCGCACTCGCGCCATACCGAAGTCCGCGCCAAGGACGTGCGCAAGGTTCCCGAACTCAACATCCTCGCCGAGTCGAGGGAGGCTGGGCTCGCCATGGTCGAGCGCTTCGACCATAGCCAAGTCTTCATGACCGGACATCTGGAATACGACAGGAACACGCTGGACAAGGAATACAAGCGCGACCTCGCCAAGGGCCTGCCCATCAACATGCCCAGGCACTACTATCCGGGCGACAACCCCGACGCCACGCCCGTGGTGAACTGGCGGGCGCACGCCCACCTCTTTTTCAGCAACTGGCTCAACTACTACGTCTACCAGGAAACGCCCTACAGCTTTACGCTGCCCAAATAGGAAGTTTGTCCATGCGCTTCTCCACCAGAACCCGCTACGGGCTGCGCTTTCTCCTGCAGCTAGCGGCCCTTCCCAAGGACGGCAGGCTCCAGCTCTCGCAGGTTGCAAAGACGGAGCAGATCTCCTCCGGCTATCTGGAGCAGATAGTCCGCGCCCTGCGCCCGCTGGGCATACTGCGGGGCGTCCGCGGCTCTGGCGGCGGCTACCAGCTCAGCAGGGCTCCGGCCGAAATCAACCTGGAGGACGTCTTCCAGTACCTGGAGGGGGAACTCGGGCCGGTGCACTGCATGCACAACAAGTGCACCCGCAGCACCGTCTGCACGACCCGGACCTTCTGGGAAAATCTCGACAAGCACATCCGGCGGTACCTGCGCTCCATCACGCTCCAGGATCTCCTTGAGCGCTCCGAACCCACGCTGCAGTGCTCCCCCGCCAAGAAGGAGAAATAGCCATGTGGGACTATTCGCAGAAAGTGCAGGACCTCTTCCTCACCCCGCACAACGCAGGCCCCCTCGAGGACGCCAACGCCATCGGCGAAGTGGGCAGCATAGCCTGCGGCGACGCGCTGAAGCTCTACCTGAAAATCAGCGGGGACGGCGTCATCGAAAAGGCCGGCTTCGAGACCTTCGGCTGCGCCAGCGCCATCGCCTCCAGCTCCGTGCTCACCGACATGGTCAAGGGCCTGCACGTCGACGAGGCCCTCAAGATCACCAACGCCGACATCGCCAAGGCCCTCGACGGGCTTCCGCGCGAGAAGATGCACTGCTCCGTCATGGGCCAGGAGGCCCTGGAGGCGGCCATACGCCAGTGGAAGGGCGAGCCCGCCATGCCAAAGACACAGGAGGAGGGCAAGCTCGTCTGCAAGTGCTTCAACGTGACCGACGCAACCATCATCCGCGCCATCCGCGAGAACGGCCTCAAGACCGTCGAGGACGTGACGGCCTTCACCAAGGCCGGCGGCGGCTGCGGCGACTGCCGCGACGAGATCGCCGAGATCCTCGAGGCCGAGCTCAGGGGACAGGGCGCCCCCGCGCCGGAGCCTGCCGGACCCGCCGAACCCGCCAAGTCCGCCGCCTGCGGGACGGGCGGCCTGACCAACCTGCAGCGCATGCAGAAGGTCATGGAGGTCATGGCCCTCATCCGCCCCCAGCTCCAGGCCGACGGCGGCGACATCGAGCTCGTGGACATCGCGGGCAAGACCGTCAGCGTGCGCCTCACCGGCCACTGCCAGGGCTGCGCGGCCTCCGAAGTCACCCTGCACCAGGTCGTCGAGCAGATCCTCCGCCAGCAGGTCGAGCCCGACCTCGCCGTTGAAGAGGTGAAATAGATGAAGACCATCTACTTCGACAACAACGCGACCACGCAGGTCGCCCCCGAAGTGACCGAGGCCATGCTCCCCTTCTTCAGGGAGCTCTGGGGCAATCCCTCCAGCATGCACTCCTTCGGCGGCCGCGTCGCCAGCTACGTCGAGGAGGGCCGGGCGCAGGTCGCCGAGCTGCTTGGTGCCAGCCCCGACGAGATCATCTTCACCTCCTGCGGCACGGAAAGCGACAACGCGGCCATCTTCAGCGCCCTCCAGACCCAGCCCAGCAAGCGCCACATCGTGATCTCCTGCGTCGAGCATCCGGCCGTGCTCCAGGCCGCGGCCTTCTGGGAGCGCCAGGGCTATAGGGTCACCCGGCTCGGCGTGGACGCCAAGGGCCGCATCGATATGGACGAGTACGTGTTCTCCCTCTCGGCCGACACAGCCCTTGTCTCCGTCATGTTTGCCAACAACGAGGTGGGCAACGTCTACCCCATCCGCGCCATGGCCGAAAAAGCCAAGGAGCGCGGCATCCTCTTCCACACCGACGCCGTCCAGGCGGCCGGCAAGGTGCCTATCGACCTTGCGAGCCTTCCCGTCGACATGCTCTCCCTCTCCGGCCACAAGCTGCATGCGCCCAAGGGCATAGGCGCGCTCTATGTCCGCCGGGGCGTGCGCTTCCGCCCCTTCATCCGCGGAGGCCACCAGGAGCGCGGCCGCAGGGCCGGCACCGAGAACGTGCCCTACATCGCCGGCCTCGGCGTTGCCTGCCGGCTGGCCAGGGAAAGCATGCAGGACGAAACCACCCGAGTGGCGGCCCTGCGCGACCGCCTCGAGCAGGGCATCGTCAGCCGGATTCCCGACTGCCTCGTCAACGGCGACACCGAGCACCGCCTGCCCGGCACGACCAACATCGCCTTCCGCAACATCGAGGGCGAATCCGTCCTGCTCATGCTCGACCGGCTCGGCATCTGCGCCAGCTCCGGCTCGGCCTGCACCTCGGGCTCCCTCGAGCCCTCTCACGTGCTCCATGCCATGGGCGTCCCCTTCAAGTACGCCCATTCCGCCACCCGCCTCTCCCTCTCCCGCTACAACACCCAGGAGGAAGTGGACTACTGCGTGGAGCACTTCCCCGCCGTCGTCGAGACCCTGCGCAGGCTCTCGCCCTTCAAGGACTAGCGCCGGCCCAGCGGACGCCGTCTGAAGACCATCTGGACGCTTGCAAAGCAGCCCTTTTTCACGTCGCAAGCCCCGCCTTCCAGAACGCGAAGGCGGGGCGGCTTTTCTTGCCTTGCGCCCGCATGCAGGGTACCTTCAACCGATTCGCCCCGCCGTCCCGGCGGAGCGGCCAGCAGCAGCGGGGGCAGAGCCCCGCACGGCGGACTCCTGCATGGAACAATTCGACGTCACCATCATCGGCGCAGGCCCGGGCGGCACGGCGGCCGCGCGCCTGCTTGCCGATGCAGGCCTGCGCGTTGCCCTGACCGAAGACCGCGACTGGGGGGGCACCTGCCTCAACAGGGGCTGCGTCCCCACCAAGCTCCTCCTCGGCGCCGTGGCGCCGCTGGGCGTGCTCGAGGGATTGTCGCGCCGGCACATCGTCGAAGGCAAGGAGACCCTCAACTTCCAGGCCCTGAACCTGCGCGTGCGGCGCTTCGTGGACACCAGGCGCCGGGCGCTGGTGCTGGAGCTCATCCACAAGGGCGTCCACCTCTTCAAGGGGCGCACCTCCTGCCTCTCCCCCACCGAAGTCCGCATCGAGGAGCGCGACGGCAGCGCCTCGACCATCCAGACCCGCTACCTCATCTTCGCCTGCGGCACGAGAACCTCGTCCTATCCGGGCCTGCGCGCGGACCACAAGACCATACTCTCCAGCACCACCCTGCTCCAGCAGAGCGCCATTCCCAAAAGCCTCATCATCTGCGGCGGCGGCACCATAGGCGTGGAGATGGCCGACATCTACTACCACTTGGGCAGCCGCGTGGTCATTGCCGAGGCCGCGCCCCAGCTGGCGCCCACCGAGGACGAGGACATCGCGGCCCACCTGCGCTGGCGTCTCGAGCGGCGGGGCATACTCTGCCTCACGGGCGTGCGCGCCGTGTCCCTGGAGCGCGACAGGGACGACAGGGCCAGACTCACCCTGGCCGACGGCGCCGTGTACACGGCCGACAAGGGCCTCATCGCAGCCGGCCGCATGCCCAACACCGAGTGGGTCGATGCCGAAAGCGCCGGCTGCGCCCTCAACCGACGCGGCTTCATCACCACCGACACCTGCCTGCGCTCCTCGGACAACTCCTGGGCCATAGGCGACGTCAACGGCAGGGTGCTCCTCGCCCACGCGGCCACCCACCAGGGCGAGTACGTCGCGCGCTGCATTCTCGGCAAGGAAGACGGCCCCTACGAGCCTGGCCCCTGCCCCGCCTGCTTCCACGGCAGCCTCGAGATCATGCGCGTCGGCGCCACCGAAAGCGAGGCCGCGGCCCTTGGCGGCGAAGTCATGGTCTCCAAGGCGCTCTTTGCCGGCAACGTCATCGCCCAGGCCGCCGGCTCCCCGACCGGCTTCGTCAAGGTCGTCTGGCGCAACGGCGAAATCTGCGGCATCGCGGCCATAGGCAACTCCGTCTCCCAGCTCACGCTCTCGGCCCAGCTGCTCCTGCTTGGCCAGTACTGCGGCGAGAAGCTCAACTCCTTCATGGTGGCCTACCCCACCCTTGACGAGACGCTCACCGAGGCCATCAGAGCGCCCAAAGTGCCCTCCCAGGTCTAGGCCAGGTCGGCGGCCCAGAGAGAGTTCGCCCAGAGAGAGCCCTCCCGGATAGAGGCCAGCATCAGGCAGGCAGAAGCCAGCCTTGCCGGGCGAGAAGCGCGGCCAGCCGCGACACGGGCAGGCCCACCACCGTGCTCCAGGAGCCGTCGATGCGGTCCACAAGAAAGGCGCCCTGCCCTTGGACGGCGTAGGCGCCAGCCTTGTCCAGGCACTCGCCGGTGGCGACGTAGGCAGCCAGAACAGCCTCGTCCCAGGGATGGAAGGACACCCGGCAGACGTCGGTGAAGGCATCCCTGGAGCCGTCAGGAAAGCGCAGGGCCACGCCGGTCATGACTTCGTGGACCTGGCCTGAAAGCTCCTGCAGCATGAGCAGGGCGTCGGCGTCGCCGGCAGGCTTGCCAAGCACGCTCCTCCCGTGCACGACCACGGTGTCGGCTGCCACGACGAGCTCAGGGGCAGACCAGCCCGAGGCTTCCAGCTTGGCGGAGGCCGATCGCGCCACGAAGGTTCTGGGATCTTCGCCGGGCTCGGGGTCGGGTTCTGCGGACGCGGGGCGCACCAGAAAGGGCACGCCCCAGGCGGCCAGAAAGTCCCGGCGCCTTGGCGAACCCGAGGCGAGCACCAGCGAGATGCCCGCCTTGAGCCTAAAGAGAGGGATCATGCTAGCTCCGCGGGGAAGGCCTGTGCTCGAGCACGGTCTGGCCCTCGAAGTCGAGCACCCGGAACAGCCCGTCCTCATAGACGGCGTAGCTGCGCGGATAGCCGCGCTTGGGCAGGGTCATGGAGCCGGGATTCCAGAAGGAGAAGCCCTCGAGGGTCTCGCCGCGGGGCACGTGGGTGTGGCCGTGCAGGAAGACCGTCTCCGGCGCAAAGGCGCCCATGGGGGGCTGGAGCGGGATGTGGTGCCCGTGGCTGGCGTAGATCTGCAGGCCGTCGCACTCGATGACCGCGTTGTCCGGCATGGCAAAGGGCAGAAGCTCGAGGTCGATCTCGGCGTCGCAGTTGCCGCGCACGGCCGTCACGGGCGCGAGATCCATGAGCTGGCGGAAGAGCTCCGGCATGTGCAGAGGCCCGTAGCCGCCGGGCAGGGGATTGCGGGGGCCGTGGTAGAGCATGTCGCCAAGGAGCACGGTCCGGGCGGGCTTGAGCTCCTTCACCTTGGCCAGCAGGAACTCGAGGCTCTCGGGCAGGCCGTGCAGGTCGGACGCGATGACCATTCTCATGATCTGGCCTCCTTTGTTCTGGCGCCGGCGTCCCAGGCCTCGCGGGGAAGAGCTTCGTCAACGAGCATCACCGGGATGCCCTCCCGAACGGGGTAGACGCAGTTGCAGGCATTGCAGGCAAAGCCTTCCGGACAGTCCTCGCCGGGCACGGCCTCGAGCCGTCCCAGACACTGGGGACAGGCGAGCAGCGCAAGCAGTTCTTTTGTCTTCATGCTTCAGTCTCCATGCGGCAAGGCGGAGGGCCGCCCAGACGCCAAGAGCGCAGAACGGCAAAGGGGCGCCGGGAGCCGCAGTCCCGGACGCCCCTTTTCCTACCGTGTTGCAGGGCAAAAGTCGATCGCTGGCAGCGCCTACGGCACGAGCTTCACCTCGTAGGGATTGGCGAAGTAGGTCCGGGCCGCCTTCTGCAGGTCCTCGGGGGTAAGCTGGCGCGTCTTGGCGATGAGCTCCTTTTCCAGATCAAGGGGGTTGCCCAGCGCGAGTTCGGAGGACGCCTCGCCGGCGCGGGAGCCCAGGCTCTGGCGGCCGCGGTAGTAGTCGCCTTCAAGGCCGTTGCATCCGGCCTCCAGCAGCTCCTTCGGCAGGGGCTTGTCCTTGAGGGCCTGGATGATGCGCGCAAAGCCCTCGCGGGCCTTGTCCACCTTGTCGGGCGTGGTGCCGATGTAAAAGAGCATGAAGCCGCATTCAGGACGGAAGCGGTTGGCCGCCGTCACGGTGTAGCCGAGGCCCTCCTCGTCGCGCATCTGCTTGAAGAGCAGGCCGCTCTGGCCGTCGAGCACGGCCTGGAGCAGCAGCAGGGCCGGCGCATCGGGATGGGTGCGCTTCACGGTCGGGTAGACCAGCATGAGGTGGGCCTGGTTGCGGGCAGGCATGGTCAGGCCGAGGGTCTTTTCGGCGCCCCAGGCGGGCGCTTCGACGCTGGGCGCCTTGCCCTGGGGCTTGGGCAGGGCCTTGGCCAGGGCGAGGACCTCGTCCTTCGAGAAGGAGCCGGCAACGGCGAGCGTCCAAGGCTGGCCCTGCTGCAGCTTCCAGAAGGCCTGCACGTCCTTGCGGGAGAAGCGGTCCAGGTTTTCGGGCGTGCCCAGGGGATCCATGCCGTAGGGATGGACGGCACCGAAGAGGAAGGGAGGAAGCTTTGCGGAGATGAGGCCCATGGGGTTGTCGGCGCGACGGACGAGAGCGGCCTTCATGTCGCGGGTGATGCGGACGAACTCCTTCTCGGGGAAGGCGGGCTTTGCCAGCATGAGCTGGAGCAGGTGGAAGAGATCCTTGCCGAAGCGGGACGGTCCCGTCGCCTTGTAGGTGAAGGTCTGCAGGCCTGCGCTGGCGGAGAGGGCGCTGGCGCGCTCGGCCAGGTAGCGCTCCACGGCCTGGCGGTCCATGCCGCCGAAGCCCTCGGTGAGCAGGCTGGCGCACAGGGCGGGCAGGCCCTGGTCCGCTGGCTTGATCAGGGCGGTGCCGCCGGACTGGACCAGGGAGAGGGAAAGGTAAGGCACTGCTGCGTCAGGCAGGAGCACGACCTGGCAGCCCTGGCCCATGTCGATCACTTCCCGTGCACCGGCAGCCCCGGCCTCCGCCTTGCCGGCATCGGCCTTGGATGCCGACCAGGCCTCGTCGAGCATCTTCTCGAGATCGGGAAGCTTGGCCTGCTCGGGGGCCAGCACGCAGACGTGGGCGCGTTCGGGGCGGATCCAGCGCGCGTAGGTCTGGGCGACCTGATCGAAGTTCACCTGCTTCTGGGCCGCCCGGATATTGGCCTCGCCCTGGGCGCCGCCGAGCTCGAACTCGAGCAGGGCCCGCCAGGAGGCCAGGCCATTCAGGGTCTCGGCCGCGCGGTCGAAGCTGTCTTCGAGGTTGAACTTGGCCCGCTCCAGCTCCTTGGCCGTGAAGACCGACATCTTGAGGCCGGCCAAATCCTTGACAATGGAGGCGAAGAAGGGCTCCGCCTTGTCGGCGTCGAGGGTGGCGGTCACCGTGAACATGCCGGCATTGGCAAAGCTCATGTTGGACACGCTGATGCTGTCGACAAGGCGCTTTTCCAGGCGGTACTTGCGCTCGAACCAGGCGGTGCCGTCGCCGGCCATGAGGTAGCTTAAGACGTCGAGGTCGAGGCTCTGCAGATCCCGGATGCCGGGCACGGCAAAGGCGATGCCGAGGTAGACCTTCTTCCAGGCGCCGCGCACCACCTCCACGCGCTTGGCGGCCGGGGGAAGCATGGCAACGTCCACGGGCTCGTCGGCAGGCAGGAGGCCGTTGCCGGCATGCTGGGCAAAGGTCTTTTCAACGTAGGCGGCAACGGCGTCCATGTCGATGTCGCCGGCCACCACGAGCAGCATGTTCTGGGGCTGGTACCAGCGCTCGATGTAGCCCTGCAGGCTCTCGCGGGTGACGGCGCGCACCGTCTCGCGGGTGCCGATGATGGGATGGCCGTAGGGGGTGCCGGCAAGGGTGGCGCCCTGCATGGCCAGGAAGAGGCGCTGCGGGGGATTGTCCTCGTTGCCCTCGAGCTCGGAGATGATGACGGGCTTCTCGTTCTCGAGCTCCATGGGATCGAGGGCGGGGTTGAAGGCCATGTCGCGGACCACGTCGATGCCGGTCTGCCAGTGCCTAGCCGGCATGTCCGTCACGTAGCAGGTCTTGTCGAAGCTCGTATAGGCGTTGAGGTAGCCGCCCCTGGACTCCACGTCGCGGGCCACCTGGCCCTTGGGCCGCGCCGTCGTGCCCTTGAAGACCATGTGTTCGAGCACGTGGCTGATGCCGAACTGCTCGGGGGTCTCGTGGGTGGAGCCCGAGCGGACGAAGAGGCGGGTGCAGACCAGGGGGAAGCGCCTGTCTTTCAGGAGATAGACGGAAAGTCCGGTGGGCAGGCGGAAGCGGCGCTCCTGCGCGGCCTGAACGGCCTGCGGGGCCTGCGCCTGCAGGGCGGGAGCGGACGAGCCTTCCCCGGCCTTGGCCTGGCAGGGCAGAAGCAGGGCCACGGCAAGGGCGAAGGTGCAGAAGGGGGCGATGTTCACGGTTGACACTCCATGCGCAGGCCGGGGATTTGCCGCCTGCTGGGGACGGCCTGCGAACGTTTGCGGCAAGGACTTTTCCACAGCCTGCCAAGCAGCGTCAAGACAGGCCCCCGCGCCTTTGCGCCGCCCGCTCTTGGCAAGGGAGGCCATTAAGGATAACAGAAAAAGAAGGAAGCCCGCCCACATCCCTCCTTCAGAAGCCAACCTCAAGCTGCCTGCATCCGCCAAGCGGAGGCATCTCATGATCCGCATACAGGAAATACTCGATCTCGCGTCCGCCAAGAACAAGGATGTCAATCTGGAGCTCATCCAGAAAGCCTACGTCTACGCGGCCGCGGCCCACGCCGGCCAGACCAGGCTCTCCGGCGAGCCCTACCTTTCGCACCCCCTCGCCGTCGCCCACACTCTGGCCGAGCTCGGCTTC